>NZ_CP019082.1:6148772-6485965 GCF_001956985.1 Paludisphaera borealis | reverse complement strand
GTGGTGCCCATCCCCTGGAAGTCGCGGTTGGCGGCGGCCCGCCCGTGGATCTGAGCGCTGACGTCGCGGAACGCCTTGGCGATGGCCTCGACGGCGGTCCCGTTCTTGGCCTTCATATAGCTGTGCGGGATGAGGTCGCAGGCCATCTTGCTGGCCAGCTCGCCGACGGCGTGCGCTCCCATGCCGTCGGCCACCATGAACAGGTGGCCGCGGTTCCGCCAGGCCTCGCGATTCGGGGCGCGGACGGTCGTATGACTATCCTGATTGTTCTGGCGACGCATTCCGGTGTCGGACGCCGACGCGTCGATGATGATGTCGTCCCAGTTCACAACCAGACCTTACCTAGTAGGGAACTTGTGAATCCGTCGTCGATCGGATGAGCGTTTCACAACCGACTCGCTTCCCCGCGTCGAGGCTGGCACGCCGTGTCGAAAATCTCGGTCCGGGACTTCGCGTCTTGCACTTCGGCGATCGTCGAATACTCTTGGATGAACGGCCGATCTCACGCGTCGTACAACTGCCAAGCTACGACGTTCGGGACTTCGGGGCGACTCCGTCGTGCGAATCGTCGGTCTTCGATCCGTTCCACGGCTCAAGCGGCATTGTACACCCGGAGCCGCGCGTCTTACAGCACGACGCCGCTAAATCCCGTCGAAGCCTCGCCACGCCTCGCGCATCGACCTCCAGGCTCCTCGCACAGAGCGGCCGCCGAGGCTCTCGCAAAGCGCAACCCGCCCACTGGCCTGACGCGGCATCGTTGAAGAGTATAAGCTGGTACGCGACGCGCTCAATACTACTTTTGTCGCGCAAGGCTTGTGACCCGTCCGGTTCGCCGTTCTCGAAAGCGAGTTGCTCCGCGATGATCGATTCCCTCAAGACGCAGCCCTTCGAGTTCCACAAGCACACGCTGGGCAACGGCCTCGACGTCATCGTCAAGCATCAGCCCAGGCTCCCGATCGTCGCCATAAATCTCTGGTATCACGTTGGTTCTAAAAACGAAGAACGCAACCAGCGAGGTTATGCGCACCTGTTCGAACACCTGATGTTCGAGGGGTCCGAGCACTACCCCGGCGACTTCTTCAAGCACCTGCAACCGCTCGGCGCGAGTATCAACGGATCGACGTCGAGCGACCGGACGAATTACTTCGTCGACGTTCCGTCGGCCCATGCCGAGCTGGTCCTCGCGATGGAATCGGACCGCATGGCGCATCTCGTCCCGGCGCTCGACGACAACAAGTTGAAGATTCAAAAAGGGGTCGTCAAGAACGAGTTCCGCCAGAACTACGCCAACCGTCCCTACGGCATGGTCTGGCAGCTCCTGGCCGAGGCCCTCTACCCGCCCCAGCACCCTTATAGCTGGCTGACGATCGGCGTAATGGAAGACCTCGACTCGGCCTCGCGCGAGGACGTCGCGGCGTTCTTCCAGCGCTACTACACGCCGGCCAACGCCAGCCTGGCGATCGTCGGCGATCTTCCGATCGACGAGATGACGGCGATGGCCGAGCGCTACTTCGGCTCGATCCCCGGCGGTTCGAAGGCGATTCGGCCCTGGACGCCCCCGGTCGGACTTGGCGAGAGTCGCGAGCTGACGCTTCAGGACCGCGTCGAACTCGACCGTCATTACATCGTCTGGCATACGGTCCCCCAGTTCCATGAGCACGACGCCCCGTTGCACCTGCTGGGCGACGTCCTGGCGCGGGGGCGGTCGAGCCGGCTCTACAAGAAGTTGGTGATCGAGCGCCAGTGGGCCCAGGACGTTTCGGCCTACCAGTCGGGGCGCGAACTCGCCGGGACGTTCGGGCTCACTGCGACCCTCCGCCCCGGGTGGTCGATCGCCGACGTCCGCGGCGTGCTCCTGGACGAGGTCGCCGAGATCGCCGCCAACGGGGTGACGGTCGAGGAGCTGGAGCGGGTCGTGACGATGAAGTCGGCCGGCTTTCTGTTCGCCCTTGAGCACATCGGCGGTTTCGGCGGCGTGGCCGACCGGCTCAACGCCTACAACGTCTATCGCGGCGACCCCTCGCTGATCACGACCGACCTGGACCGATACACGGCCGTCACGCCCGAGGCGATCCGCGCCGCGGCGGCGGAATACCTGGTCGGCAAGCCGAGCGTCAGCCTGTCGGTGGTCGGCCGCAAGACCACGGTCGAGGTCAAGGCGCTCGATCGCAAGACGCCGCCGACGAGCAAGGCCCCGGCCGCCTTCCGCGCGCCGAAGCCCGAGGTGCACACCCTTAAAAACGGCCTCCCGGTCTGGGTGCTCCCGCAGCACGATCTACCGACGGTCTCGCTGAGCGTGGCGATGACCGGCGGCGGCGGCCTTCAGCCGTCGCGGCGTCCGGGTCTCGCGCAGCTCGCCGTCGCGATGATGGACGAGGGGACGCGGTCGCGGCAGGCGGCCGAGATCGCGCTGGCCGCCGAGGAGATGGGCGCGTCGCTGTCAACGAGCTGTGGATGGGACGGCGCGTTCGTGTCGCTCCGTTGCTTGAAAGCCGTCTTGAACCAGGGGCTCGACCTGGCCGTCGACGTCCTCCGCGAGCCGACCTTCCCGGCGGCGGAATGGGAACGGCTGCAAGGGCAGACGCTGGCGGCCCTGAAGGCCGAGCACGACGGCGCCGACTCACGGTGCTATCGGGCGATTCTCAAGGCCCTTTACGGCGAGGGCCACCCCTACCGCCATCCACTCGACGGCGTCGAGTCGATCGTGGCGGAGCTGTCGCGCGAGGAGGCCGTCGATTTCCACCGCCGCGTTCTGGGGCCCGGCCGCGCCGCGGTGATCGTCGCGGGGGACGTCACGGCCGATTCCATCCTGCCGTTGCTCGAAGCGAGGCTCGGCGACTGGACCGGCGCCGCCGTCGATCGTCCCGAGATCGCCGATCCCGAGCGCGTCGACCATCCTCGAATCATCCTCCTCAACCGCCCCGGCGCCCCGCAGGCGGTGGTTCGCGTCGGCCACGTCGGGATCGCCCGCTCCGACCCCGATTTCGATCGGCTCATGCTCTTGAATCAGGTGCTGGGCGGCCAGTTCACGTCGCGGCTCAACGAGAAGCTGCGCGAGGAGCGCGGGTTCACTTACGGCGTGCGGAGCAGCTTCGACTGCCGCCTTGGGAAAGGTCCGTTCTCGATCGCCGCCTCGCTCCAGTCCGACCGGCTGGCCGAGGCCCTGGAGGACGTCCATCACGAGGTCCAGGCTCTGGTCGCCGGCCGACCGCCGACGCAGGCCGAGATCGACGACGCCCGCCGCGCGCTCGTCGAAGGTCAGACCCGGCAGTTCGAGACCCCCTCGGCCCTCGTCAGCCGGTACGCCGGCGTGTTCATCCACGGCCTTCCCACTGATCATCTCGCGACCTTCCCCGAGCGGATCGCCGCGGTCTCGCTCGACGACGTGATCGCCGCGATGCACCGTCAGATCCACCCCAGCGCTCTCGTGGCCGTCGTGGTCGCCGACCTGGCCCAGGTTCACGAGCCTCTCAAGCGGCTCGATTGGGCCGAGATCGAGGTCGTCGAGGATTGAGCGCGCGGCGGCTCCGCTCTCAATGAAGTCGTCATCGAGCCGGCCGAAGTCGACCGGCTTGGTGAGATGCTCGGCGAAGCCGGCACATCCGCTTCAGGTGGTGACGTCACCGGCGTGGTTGCCCGCTGTTTCGAGACTCTCGTTCCAGCTATTGAGCGAGTTCTTCAGATCGAGAATCGAGTCGAGATCCCAGAGCCATTTTGATCGGAAGGACAGCGTGTCGAGGCGTGGAGTCCAGTCGTCGTCGAATCGGACGAACATCGCCGAGCCGGTGGAACGCGGGAGCGGATGGCCGAGGACAGGTTCCATCCGGATTCGAAGCTCCTCGTAGCGCTGTTGCGAAGCCTCGACGTAGGTCAGAAGCAACAGGAGGCGCTTCGGATCGAGTCGCGCCCGGCATTGTTGGAACTCCCACCAGGCGCCGGCGGTGGGCGATAGTCGCAGGATCACGGCCTGGGAGCTGTCAATCAGGCGAAGCACCGTGGCCTGCCAGTCGTCGTCGTCGACGTACATCCGCATGGCGCCGGGGACGGTGATCTTCTCACCAGGCTTGCCGATCGCCACTACTGGGCCCTTCGTACGAAAAAAGAGGGCGAATTCCTGTTCCCAGGTCATCGAGTCGCGGCCTCTGAGGAACCGGAGGAAGCTCAGGAGCGCCTGCACGGACGTCACCGGAACCCCTGGCCGTTTCTGCTGGTCCGGCCCTGGCAGGCCGTCGTCCGCGAACGAACGGAGATACAGAATCGGCGCGCGAGGATCGCGTAGGAGGGCTTCCCTGGCATCGGGAAGCCGTAGCCGCTGACCGAAGAGATAGAAGAAGGCGCCAGGCAGCATCAAGAAGGAGAAACTCACCACCGCGGCTTGGGACGGGATGCCGTCGACGCCTGTCACCTGGCGGAGCCAATACGTGAGCGGGTCGGAGAAGCGGATCAGCGCCCAGAGTCCCAGGGCAATCCAGGCGAACCCGGCGACCATGCAGAGCGCTCCGAGTCGCTGAGATCGGTAGGGCTGGCGCGCGACAAGGACCTTTCGAGGCTCGTCGCGGCCCGCCGTCCGTGCCGCGGCCTCGTCGGCATCACCATCGGCCGGGAAGTTCTCGCCTTCCTCGCCAGTCGTGGGGAGCGGAGAGAATCGATCGCCGAGGAGCGTCTTCAGGCCAAGAATCAGGTGGGGTGACTCCTGGGCGGGTAACTCGAATCGTTCCGTCTCATCCGTCGAGACGACTTCGAAGCAGATTGTCGGAGGATGGGTGAATCGGCCGGATCGAGTAGCCGTAACAAGCGAGATCGACTCCAGCGCGACATCGAGCCGCCGCCCCCTGGGCTTGAGCGAGCGAAGAGCTTCGGCTCCACCGTGCTCGTAGGCCGCTTGTGGGACGGCCTGATTCCCTTTGATGTCGAAGATGAGGATGCGGTCGTGGTAGAGAGCGAAGACCCGGCTCTGCTCGCCAATCGAGAATGAGGCGAGCGTCGAGGCCATCCGGATGATCGGGACCAAGAGGTCAGCGTCGACGTCGACTTGCATCTTCGGCCTCAACCGGTGGGACAGGTGCATCCTGGGGGCGTGGGGCGACCTCGACCTTGATCGAGGCAGGCCATGTAAGCCCCTGAGCATAACACTTCGGCAATGCGTTTCCAGCGGACTCGCGAGGCCGTCGTCGACCCATCGTGTCGGAAACAATTCGGTGTCGTCGGCGATGCCGCTGGCCTTTGCGACGTCCGAGCGTCTACAATGAGCGATGTACCGTCGGTCGGGATTCGTTCTTCTTTCACTTCTCGATCCCAACGAGTCGGCCCATGACCCTGCGCAACGTGTTGGTCAAGGCGCTCGAACGCATCGGTCGGACGCCGCTCCCGTTCGTCGGCAGGGATGTCCACGTCGACACCCTGCGATCGGTGCCGTCGTGGGGGCTGAGCGTGCTCCTGCACGCGCTCGCGCTGCTCCTCCTCGCCATTCTGATCCGATCGAGCGGCGGCCTGACGGCGGACCGCTCGTTTGTGGGCGAGTTTGCGATGCCGGAGATCGCTGACCTGACGTCGCTCGTCGAGGCCGACCGCGCCGGCGACCCGTTCACGAACGCGGACAGTTCCGACCCGCCATCGCTGGGGCTTCAACCCGCCGACCCGCTGATGCAGCTCTCGGCGCAGCCGCGGATCACGAATCTGGTCGACTTCGCGCCGGACCTGGCCGGGCCCGAGCCGATGAAGAACCTGGGGCTCTCGCTCCGGGGGACCGAGGCGCTTCCAGGCCTTGGCGAGCACATCACCGCGCCGTTCTCAGGCCGACAGGGACTCGATCGCGCCAAGCTCGTCCGCCGGGAAGGCGGCACGGTGCATTCGGAGAAGTGCGTGGAAGACGGGCTGGCATGGATCGTCCGCCATCAAAAGTCCGACGGCTCGTGGGTCTTGAACGTCAACGAGGTCTGCCAGTCGTGCCCGGCGCAATTCGGTATCGAGTCTCAGACCGGGGCGACCGGGCTGGCCCTCCTGCCGCTGCTCGGCGCCGGCTACATCCACACGGTGAAAAGCCGCCATCAAGAGGCGATTCGGCGCGGCCTGGAATGGCTCTGCGAGCACCAGCAGGAGAACGGCGACCTTCACGTCGGAGGCACCGGGATCAGCTACCTGTACAGCCACGCGATCGCATCGATGGCCCTCTGCGAGGCTTATGGATTGTCGCGAGACCCCAAGCTGGCGGAGCCGGCCCGCCGCGCCATCGCCTTCATCGTGGCTTCGCAGGACCCCCAGACCGGGGGCTGGCGGTACGTCCCCGGCCAGGCTGGCGATACGTCGGTCTTCGGCTGGCACATCTTCGCCTTGCGGAGTGGCCACATGGCCGGCTTGACGATCCCTCGGTCGACGCTCCGAGGTTGCAACGACTACCTCAACCTGGCGGCGGCCGACGGCAAGAAAACGATCTACGCGTACCTGGTGGGCCGGCCCGCTTCGCCGATCATGACCGCCGAGGCCCTCGTGGGGCGGCAGCTCCTGGGGTGGCCCCGCGATCATCCCTCCTTGCTGAAGGGCGTCGGCCGCGTCTCGGCGGATCTCGAAAAATCGTCCGAGCGCAACATCTACTACTGGTACTACGCCACCCAGCTCCTCCACAACATGAAGGACAAAGACTGGGATCGCTGGAATCCGCGCGTGCGAGAAGAACTCGTCAAGTCGCAGGTGGTGAACGAGTCGTGCACCGGCGGTAGCTGGGACCCCGCGCAGCCGGTCCCGGACCGCTGGGGAATGACGGCCGGCCGGCTGTTCCAGACTTCGCTCTCGGTGCTGACCCTTGAGGTCTATTACCGCTACCTGCCGCTCTACCGGACCGCCGACTCCGATCCCCTGCCGGACGCGCCCAAGGTCGGCGATCCGCAGAAGAAGAAATAACCGAGGCGGGTTTCGGCTCGACTCAGCGGGCCGCGGCGTTGTTGAACTGCCGCAGCGGAATCGTCTTGTAGAGAACCAGTTGCGAGACCCACAAGCCGCGCGGCTTCGCCTCCCGGGGCATCAGAAACGCGTAATCCCCTTTGCGGGTGTAGCGCGTCGAGCCCTGGGTGACCTGGGTCACGGTCATCTGGTTGGCCTGGTCGGGCACGATCGTGGCGATGTTGTTGCCGAGTACGCCGATCTGGAACGGCTGGCGGCTGAGCAGGTTGCCGACGATGTGCAAGCGCGTCGGGTTTCCGCCCCCCGCTCCCGGCATGACCGGGTATGCCCAACCGTAAAGCATGTTCTGGCCGCCGTAATCCCAGGCGTTCATGAACCGGTTGAAGCCGGGATCGATCGTGGTGACCGCCATGTTGTTCGGCAGGATCTCGTTGTAAGTCGGCGTGACGAGCATTCGGTCCGGGCCTTCAAAGTGATCGACGTGTCCGGCGCGGACGATGTTCGACCCCGGCGTGGGGCCGACGGCCTCCACCAGCGCCTGCGCGGAGATCTGGTCGATGCTGGAAGGCCAGCGGATCAAGAACTCCTCGATGTCCTCGACGGCGATGGGAAACTGCTGGCCGACATGGTTCTGAAGGACGAGCCACCGGTCGGTGACGTTGATGATCTCGCCCCAGGCCCCTTGCGGCGGCAGTTGGGGCATCCCCGTCGCATGGTCGATCTCGACGTCGAACCCCGGGACGGCCTCCGGGCGCTGGGCGGAGGCCCGGGAACCTGTCGCGAGCAAGCCGATCAAAACGATGACGAGAAGGCGTCCGGTCGCGAACCACCCTGAATCGCTCATACTCGTTACTCCATCACGGCCCAAGCGGGATCATCGGCTCCGGCGCTTCGCCCGGCTCTCTTTGAGTCTACAATATCCCGTCTCCATCGATGCGATCAATGCGCCGACCGCTGGAATTTCCAACTCCGCGTGGATCCTTCCGGACGTTCGACCTATTCCTGAAGATCGACCGCGTCCTCGCGGCTCGTCGACCCGAACCGAGTCGACGCGAATCAGAAAGGTCGCTTGGGCCGCCGTGAGCACCGGCTTCCCGTTTCCATGCCTGACCGCTATCGTGTGTTATGGTCCAAGGTGAGGAGTCGTCGCCGCGTCGGGACCGGGTTTTCCCTTCCCGGTGGCACCGGTACATCCTAGACTAGAGGTTGTTCGACCGCGTTGAAGAAGTCGACGTGAGCCCTGCGTCCTCTTTCGCCGAGGAGTGTGGTCGACGCCATGAAAGCCGAACCCGAACGGGCCAAGACAGAGGAAACCATGCCCTGGTCCGACGCGTCTGGAGTAGAAGAGCGCGACCTGACCGGTCGGGTCCTGGGCGATTTCCAGGTTGAGCGGTTCATCGGCCGGGGGGGAATGGGCGAGGTCTACCTGGCCAAGCAGGTCAGCCTCAACCGGCACGTCGCGGTCAAGGTCTTGCTTCCCGAATGGGTTTCGCGTCCCGCCTATTTAAGTCGATTCGGGATCGAAGCCACGGCGGTGGCCAAGCTGAACCACGCTAATATCGTGCAGGTCTACACGCTCGGCTGCGTCGACGACATCCATTTCATCGCGATGGAGTACGTGCAGGGGACGAATCTGCGCGAGTACTTGCTCAAGAAAGGTTCGCTCGACCTGCCGCTGGCGTTGTCGATCATGCGGCAGGCGGGCCATGCGATCGGCGCGGCCGGCGAGGTCGGCCTGATTCACCGCGACATCAAGCCCGAGAATTTGCTGCTGACTCGCAAGGGGCGGATCAAGGTGGCCGATTTCGGCCTCTGTCGCGACATGGACTCGGACCGCCATCACGTGACCCAGCACGGTACGACCATGGGGACGCCGTTGTACATGAGCCCCGAGCAGGCCCAGGGGCATGCGATGGACCATCGCAGCGACCTCTATTCGCTGGGGGTCACCTTCTACCACATGATCGTCGGCGAGCCCCCGTTTCGAGCCGAATCGACCGTGGCGCTGGCGCTCAAGCATGTTCGCGAGCAGGCGCCGAGCATGCGCGTCCGTCGCCCCGAGGTTCCGATCGAGCTCGATCGCCTGGTGCTCAAGTTGATGGCGAAGAAGCCCGACGACCGATACCAGTCGGCCGCGGAGATGCTCGTCGACCTCGCCAAGATCCGGGCGTTGTTGCAACCCGTCGCCAGTGGGCTGATGGGCGACATCACCGGGATCGCCGCGACCCAGGAACAGTACGAGTTTGAAAGCCGGCCGTCGACGGAGCCCCGGGGGTCGAAACTCCTGAGCGCTTCATCGAAGCTGCTGAGTGGTCCCTTGCGCCTGGCCCTCAACGATCATACCTGGTTCCGTCCGGGGGTTCTGGGGCTCATCGCCGCGTGCGGCCTGGCGATCGGCGGCCTGCTAGGATGGCAGTCTCGTTCGCGGGAAGACGCCGAGGCTCAGCGGCAGGCGGCCTCGCTTCCGCCCGCGCTGGGAATCGGACCGCGGTGGGCGTCGATCCCCAAGATGGATAACCCCGAGGCGCAGTATCGCTACGCCCAGTTGACGGCCCCCCCGCGAGAACTCGCGGCGGCCTGGCTGGCGGTCCCCGGCTACTTCCCGAGATCGGAATGGACCTCGCCCGCCTATCTTCAACTCGGTCGAGTATTGTATCGTGAACGAGACGGCGATCGGGTTGCGGCCCTGGCTCGCGAGATCAACGGCTGGAAGTCCAGGCAGACGCGCGACGAGGAGCTGGTCGAGACCTTGGAAACCGGCGAGGTCTTGTTGAAGCGCGATCTCGACGGCGTGATCGAGCGGGTCAGCCGGATCGCCAACCGGACCGATCGGCCGGTGTCCGATCCGGGACTTATCGATTTTTGCGTCGAGATCGTCACGGACGCGCTGAAGCTCGTCTCGCAGCCGGGCACGACGGGCCAGGCGGTGCTTCGTCCCAAGTTGACGGGGCTTCAGGTTCGTCTGCTGATTTTGCTCGATCGCGTGCGTTCACTCGATCTTGCCGTCCGATAGCGTGCAGCATGGGCCGTCCGGCGACCGACGGCGGGCGGGATCGAGACGAGAGAGTAGAGCTTCGGGCCTCGGAGAACGGGTATGGCTTTCCTGAAACGCGCCAACGGCGCCACCGCGGGACAGATCATCGAGCTGAAAAGCGAACGGACCGTGATCGGTCGATCGCCTGAGCACTGCCATATCGTTCTGGACCCGAACGGAGTCAGCCGCAAGCACGCCGAGATCTATCGCAAGGGAGAGGATTTCTTCGTCTGCGACCTGAAGTCGCGGAACATGACCAAGGTCAATAACGCGAAGCTCATCCCAGGCAGCGACCACCAACTCGTCCCCGGCGATCGAATCAACATCTGCGACGTCGAGTTCGTCTTCTACGTCAAGCCTCCCAGCGACTCGGCGGCCGACGAGAGCGAGGTCGTGATCGTGGCCGACGGCGATCAGTACGACGTCCCCCCGTTGCACACGCTCGACGCTTCGCGCTCGAGCGCCGTCGCCAGCATGGTCAAGCCCGAGGTCAAGCTGAAGGCGATCCTCGAAATCACCCGCAACCTCTCGACCGAGCTGACGATCGACCACGTCGCGCCGCGGGTCCTCGATTCGTTGATGGAGTTGTTCCCGCAGGCGGAGCGGCTGTTCCTGGTCCTCGTCGATCCCGAGACCAAGCGGCTGGTGCGCAAGGCTTCCAAGCACCGGCCCGGCCGGGGCCGCACCAACTTCCATCCGACGGCACCCGCCGACGAAGCGCCCATGATGATGAGCCGGTCGCTGCTCAACCACGTGCTCGGCCAGAAGAAGGCCGTGCTCAGCCAGGACGCGAGCACCGACAAAAATCTGCCCACCAGCGCGTCGATCGCCGATCTCAAGATCCGATCGGTGATGTGCGTGCCGATGCTCACGCCCGACGGCCAGGCGGTGGGGATCATCCAGCTCGACACCAGCGACCGCAAGCAGTTCCACCAGGAAGACCTCGACGTCCTCGCCGCCGTCGCCGGCCAGGCGGCGATCTCGATCCAGAACGCCAAGCTCCACGAGTCGTTGCTCGAACGCGAGCGGATCGACCGCGACCTGAAGCTGGCGGAACAGGTGCAGAAGCGGTTTCTGCCGCAATCGGTGCCGCAGATTCCGGGCTACGAGTTCTTCGCCCACTATGAGCCGGCCTACGAGGTCGGCGGCGACTACTACGACTTCGTCCAGCTTTCCGGCGACCGCTGCGCGATCGCGCTGGGCGACGTTTCGGGCAAGGGGGTTTCGGCCGCGCTCATGATGGCCAAGTTCTCGGGCGACACGCGGTACTGCATTCTCACCGAGAACACCCCCTCGGCGGCGGCCGACGAGCTCAACCACCTGCTCTTCTCCGCGGGCATCGAGGAGAAGTTCATCACCCTGAGCCTGAGCGTCCTCGACGTCAACCGGAAGACGTTGTCGCTAGCCTCGGCCGGGCACCTGCCGATCCTGATCCGCCGCGCCAGCGGCAAGATCGAGGAAGTCGGCGAGGAGGTGGCCGGCTTCCCGCTGGGGATCATGCCGGGGGCCGACTACAAGGAGCTTGAAGTCGAGCTTGCGCCGGGCGACGTGGTCACGGTCTACTCCGACGGCGTCACCGACGCCCGCAACCTGAGTGAAGAGCTGTACGACAGCCGCGACAACCGGCGCCTGTTGCGGCGGATCGCCGAGACGTCGGGCGGCCCGGTGGCCGTCGGCAAGGCGATCCTCCAGGAAGTTCGCGAATACTCGTCGGGCCACGTCCAGGTCGACGACATCACCCTGATCTGCTTCGGTCCCTCGGCTCACTAATCGAGCCGGTCCGGTCGAACCGAGGCCGCCCTCCTCCAATGCAGGCTTGGTCCTGCCCTCTGATTTACTTATGAAAATGTCGGTCAAGATCAACAACGTTCGCCTCGAACTCGACGACGCCGAGGAGCTTCTGCCGTCGCGGATCGCCGCCCGGCTGAAGCTCAACCCCGACGCGGTTCTGGGCTGGCGGATTCTCCGCAAGAGCCTCGACGCGCGGCGTCGCGACGATCTCCATTTCAACTACGCGATGGAGGTCGAGCTGCCCGCCGAAGCCGCCGACCGCGCGATCGCCGCGCTGGGCTTCGACGTCCAGCCCTACCAGGCCGATCAATTCGACTGGCCCGAGCCGGGTCCTCGGGCGCTTGAGCATCGCCCGGTGATCGTCGGCGCGGGGCCCGCGGGCCTGATCGCCGGCTATATGCTCGCGCTGCAAGGCTACCGGCCGCTGATCCTCGAACGCGGTCGCGCCGTCAAGGACCGCGTCGCCGACGTTCGCGGCTTCGACGCCGGCGGAGCGGTCGACCCCGAGAGCAACTACCTGTTCGGCGAGGGGGGCGCCGGCACGTTCAGCGACGGCAAGCTGACCTCGCGGAGCGGCGGCCCCGACGTGCTTCGCGTCCTCGAAATCCTCGCCGAGTGCCACGCCAAGCCGTCGATCATCTACGAGCATCGCCCGCACCTGGGCTCGAACCGCCTCCCCCTCATCGTGCGGACGCTGCGGCGGAAGCTCGAAGACCTCGGCGGCGAGGTCCGGTTCTCGTGCCGGGTCGAAGACCTCGACCTCGTCGACGGCCGGCTGCGCGGCGTCTCGACCAGCTCGGGCTACATCGCGGCCGACGCCGCCGTCCTGGCCGTCGGCCACAGCGCCCGCGACACCTATCATATGCTGCTTCGCCGGGGCGTCCCGATCGAGTCCAAGCCGTTCCAGTTCGGCGTTCGCATCGAGCAGCCTCAAGAGCAGATCGACAAGGCGCGCCACGGCGGCCGCCAGGGTCATCCGGCCCTGGGCGCGGCCGACTACATCATGTCGGTCCGCGCCGGGAAGTGCGACCTGTTCACCTTCTGCATGTGCGCCGGCGGCTTCGTGATGCCGAGCGTCAGCGAGCCGGGCTATTTCGCCACCAATGGCATGAGCGAGAGCCGCCACGACTCGCCGTTTTCCAACAGCGGGCTGGTCGTCACGATCGACCCGGCCGAATCGGGCTCGCACCCACTCGCGGGGGTCCACTTTCAGCAGCATTACGAGCGCGCCGCGTACCTGGCCGCCGGCCGATCGTACGGGGCGCCGATCCAGTGGGTGAGCGACTTCCTCGCCGGCCGCCCGAGCCGGGGCAAGCTCCCTTCCAGCTACACGCGAGGCATGACGACGACCACCGACCTCGGCCCGTTGCTGCCCGAGAAGGTGGCCCTGGCCCTCGTCCGCGGCCTGCCGACCATGGACCGGCGGCTCGACCGCCAGTTCCTCAAGAACGCGACCCTGACCGGCCCGGAATCCCGGGGCAGCTCCCCGGTCCGCATCCCCCGCGACCCGGTCTCGCGCCAGAGCCCGACCGTCGCGGGCCTCTTCCCCTGTGGCGAGGGAGCGGGCTACGCGGGCGGCATCATCAGCGCCGCCGTCGACGGACTCCGCACCGCGCGGGCCTTCGTCGCGACCTACTCGGCCTCCCGATAAGCTGAGTACGCGCCGCATTCAGAGTACAGTGTTTGTTCAAATCAACGAGTCGACGCGGCTCCTGAAATGTTTCGATTTTCCAGTTGGAAGTCGTTGCTCAGAGCTTTAACATAACGTCTCCGCTCATAGATTGAACCGATCCGAGCGCGAGATCGTTATGGTCATCCAGTGTCCGAGTTGTGGATTTTCGGGCCGCGTGCCTAACTATGTGGCAGCGGTTCCGCACCATGCGCGCTGCCCCAAGTGCCAGTTTCGATTCGATATCGGTGAGCTGGCGGCACGGCTCCCCGACTCGATCGACGGCCCAGCGCGTCACGATCTTCGACACGATCTGACTCGTCCTCGACTGGATCCCAGTTCGTCGTCTTACGAGATCGAGGCGTTGACCGAGGATTTCTCTTCGGACGAAGACGACGACCGCGCCGGCGACGACTGGGACGACGACTGGGACGGAGCGGTCGAGCCCGACGACGAGGCGTCCCAGGCGGCGGCCCGGCCTGGCGATCTTCCGCGCTTCTTGCTCAAGGGGGACGGGGCGGCTCTCGATCCAGCGACCGGCCGCGATCGCGGGGGCTCGCCGATCGCGACTCCCTGGCATTTCCGGCTTTTTCAAGCATGGGCCGTCCTGTTCATCGCCTGGGCGGCGATGATCGGCTCCCGAGCCGTGCTGGCCACGATCAGCCGCGACGAAGATTTCCTCTTCTCGAAAGCGACGATCTGGCCCGTCGCCTCCGTCGTCCTGCTGGTGACCGCCTCTGCTGGGCTCTTCCTCCTGATGGACGTCAGCCGCCGGCTCACCGCATCGGGCGCTCCGGCACCAGGGGCGGTTCCCCCGCCTTCCGTCAACGGCTCGACCCACCATCACGGATCGATCGACAAGATCGTGGTGAAGCCCGGAAAGCTGCCGACCGGCTGAGGGCCGGAAAATCTCCTCGAACTCATGGATAGCTTGCGCGCGTTTCTGGCACTATCGGGAAACGCGAGCAGGTTGGTTCACGAGCGGGGAGGCAAGGCATGGCCGGTGGTTCGCCCGAGCGGCTTCAGCGCGACCTGACGACCCTGTTCCAGGTGGGGACGGCCGCTGGTCTCACCGATCGGGAACTGATAGCCCGGATCTCCAGGGCGTCGGCCGACGACGCGGAAGCGTTGTTGGAAGTGCTGGTGACGCGGCACGGCCCGATGGTCCTGCGCGTCTGCCGCAACGTCCTGAACGACCCGCACGACGCCGAGGACGCCTTCCAGGCGACGTTCCTGGTGCTCGTCAAGCAGTTCCGGACGATCCGCAAGCTCGACTCGATCGGGAGCTGGCTCTACGGCGTCGCCGCTCGGGTTTCGGCCCGGGCGCGAGTCGAGGCCGCGAAGCGGCGGAAGCGCGAGCGCGAACACGTGCAACTGGCCGTGGTCCCCGCCCTGGACGACGAGGCGTCTCGCGGCCTCGCGATCCAGGAGGAAGTCCTCCGCCTGCCCGATCGCTACCGATCCGTCGTCGTCCTCTGCTACTGGGAGAGCCTGACCCACGAGCAAGCCGCCGCTCGGCTCGCCTGCCCGATCGGGACGGTCCGCAGCCGCGTGGCGCGAGCGCGCGAACTGCTCCGCCGTCGGCTCGTCCACCGAGGCGTCGCCGACGTCGATCCGGCGCCGGCGGTCCTTCCCCTCTCGTCGGCGCTCGTTCGAAGTACCGTCCAGGCCGCGGCGAAGGTTGCCTCCGGCCAGTCCGTCTCCAAGGTCGTCGCGGCGCGCGTCGCGAGCCTTTCCCTTCACGTCATAAGGAGGATGGTAATGACGAAGCTCGGAATGATTGCGGTTCCCACCTGCCTGGCGCTGGTGGCGTCGATCGGTCTGGGACTCGCGGCGCAGACGGCGAAGCGGGCCGACCGCGACGACAAGCCTCGGGCTGATCGCGGTGCATCGGAGACAAAGAAGCTTCAGCCCGCCCCGGAAGTGAAGGAATACGTCGTCGAGCCGCCCGATGTGATCCTCGTCGAAGTCCTTGAGGCACTGCCGGGTCGACCCATTTCAGGCGAGCGGCTGGTGCGTCCTGACGGCAAGATCACGCTTGGTTTTTACGGCGAAGTTTACGTTGCCGGCTTGACGATCAAGGAGATCAAGGAAAAAGTCGTCCTCCACTTGCGGCGCTTTCTGGGGGACGAGGTTCTCGGGCTTGATGTTGAAGGTAAGAAGACTCCCCCGGGCGATACCGACCGCGTCTTCGTCGACGTCACAACATGGAATAGCAAGGTCTACTACGTTCAAGGTGAGGTTCACGACCCCGGCCGACTGCCGGTGACGGGGAAGGAAACGATTCTCGACGCGGTGGATTTTGCTGGGGGGCTGACGCCTCAAGCGGATCATGAAAGCGTCGTCCTCGTGCGTAACGACCCTAAGGGCGGGCCGCCGGAGAAGCTTCACGTCGACATCGACGAGGTCCTGCTCGGCGACGACGCCTCGACCAACTATTATCTCCAGGCCGGCGACCGACTGGTCGTTCGTCGCGACCCTGGAATTCAAGGCGACCATGGCGATCGCCCCTCCGCGGGGCGATCCAAGGCCTCATCTGAGACGAAGGAAGCCGATCACCCCGATGTTGATACGTCGAACGGCCCTCAGCGGACGCCGGGGCTCGAACTGAAGATTCAAGCTCTCGAACGCCGGCTGATCGCGATCGAGTCGCAATTGCGCAAAGTCCTTGAGAAGCTCGATCAGCCGCGCTGAATTCAACGAGCCAGGGTCGCCCGGCCGGCGAACGGAGCGTTCGGGCCGAGCGATTCCTCGATGCGGAGGAGGCGGTTGTACTTGGCGAGGCGTTCGGAGCGGGCGACGGAGCCGATCTTGATCTGGCCGGCGGCCGTTCCGACGGCGAGGTCGGCGATCGTGGCGTCCTCGGTCTCGCCCGACCGGGCCGAGACGACCGGCCGATAACCGTGGCGGCGGGCGATCAAGAGCGCGTCGAGCGTCTCGCTGAGCGTGCCGACCTGGTTGACCTTGATCAGGATCGAGTTGGCGGTCTTCGATGCGATCCCGCGTTCGAGCCGGGCCGTCTGGGTCACGAACAGGTCGTCGCCGATGAGCTGGACCGCACCGCCCAACCGCTCGGTCAGAGTCTTCCAGCCTTCCCAATCGTCCTCAGCCAGGCCGTCCTCGATCGAGACGATCGGATAGCGCCCGACCCATCGGGCGAGCATGTCGACCATGTCGCCGCTGTCGAACGCCCGCAGGCTGGCCTCGGAGAGCCGATAGGTCTTGGTCGCCGGGTCGAAGAAATGGGTCGACGCGACGTCCACCGCGATGGCCACATCGCGCCCGGGCTCGAAGCCGCAGGCGACCATCGCGTCGACGACGACCTCGAAGGCCTGCTCGTTGTTCCGCAGCTTCGGGCCGTATCCCCCCTCGTCCCCCACCAGGACCGACTCAGCGCCGATCTCGGACAGCACGCCGCCGACGGCGCGGTACATGGCGACGATCATCTCCAGGGCGTGGCTGTAGTTCTCGGCGCCGACCGGAATGATGAGGATGTCCTGGATGTCGAGGTTCCGCCCCGCGTGCAGGCCGCCCGAGATCATGTTGACCATCGGTAACGGGAGCGTCGGTTCGACCGCGATCGATCCCCCCTGCTCCGCCTTGGCTCGTTTCTTCCAGAGACGGTTGAGGTGGACGAACAATTCCTCGCCCCGGACCGCCGCCGCCGCGTGGGCCACCGCCAGCGAGACTCCCAGTAGGGCGTTCGCCCCCAGCCGACCCTTGTTCGCCGTGCCGTCGACCGCGACCAGGGCCGCGTCGATCGCCGCTTGATCGTCGAGTTCGATTCCGACCACGGCGGGAGCGATCACGGTCCGGACGTTCTCCACCGCCTGGCCGACTCCGAGGCCGCCGTAGCGGGACGATCCGGAGTCGCGCAGCTCGATCGCCTCGTGCCGGCCGGTGCTCGCGCCCGAGGGGACGATGGCCCTCCCCACCGCGCCGTTGGAGGCGATCGCGTCGACCTCGACCGTCGGCCGACCGCGCGAATCGAGGACTTGCCGAGCCTTGAGCGCCTGGAGAACAGCCATCCGAGGAAACCCCTGTCCTAGTGTTGTGGTCAGTATGGCGATGGAAGGGCCGCGTCAAGGGTTGCGAGCATCCTCTCCCAAGTCTCGGGCCGGGCGTCGAAGAGGGTGATCGCCGACTCGCGCGCCACCTCGCGTCCCCGGGCGTCGAGATACTCGACGGGGCTCTTGCCGTCGACCCGCGCCAGCAGGCAGGCCGCCGTGTGCTCGACCGCCCGCCTCGTCAGCTCGTCGCGCGGTCCGAGTCGGTCGTCGACACGATCAAGATACGCCGTCCAGAAGGCGTCGAGAAGCGCCCGGTACTTCGGTTCGTCGCCTGGGTCTTGCAAACTCTTGTGGATGCGTTTGAGAGCCAGGTGACTGAGGAAGAAGCCAAGGTCGAAAGCCGGGTCGCCGGCGTGGGCGCATTCAAAGTCGAGGAGGATGAGGCCGCCGCCATGGACCAGGATGTTCTTGGGGCTGAAGTCGCCCAGGACCAGGGTTCGCCGGCCTTCGGGCAGGTTCATGGCGGCGATGAGGGCGTCGATCCGTGGGGCGAGCGCCGGGTGCGCCCTGGCCGTCGTTCGATAATAGGGATCGACGCGCAGCTCGTCGAACAGGCTGGTGTCGGCGAGGGTCGTCGCGAGCGCCGGATGTCGGGGCGCCTCGGCGTGGATCGTGCCGAGCAGCGTCCCTAAATTCGAGGCGATGCCGGCGTCGGCCTGGCCGTCCATCAGGAGCGACTTCCAGGTCGTCGAATCCTCGGGGGCGCAGGTCATCGCGAACAGGTATTCGGGGCGGTCGTCGAAGAGGACCTTGGGGACGGTCCCGTCCGGCAGGATGTCGGCCAGGACGCCGAGCGTGGCGTGCTCGACCCAGATCCGATCGAGCCGCGCGAGCCATTCGACGGCGACGCGGAGCCGCTCGCGGCACTGCTTGACGACCATCGGCTCACGGCCGTCGACGTCGACCCGCAGAACCACGTTCGAAACGCCGCCGCTCAGTTCTCGCACCGAGACCCTGTCGCCTGGCGCGACCCTTCCCACTTTGCGGAGATATTCCGTCGTGTTGTCGGGCGTCAGCTCGTGCATGGGATCAGAGGAGGGTTTCCAGCAGCAGTTTGAGCTTGCGAACCTCGACCTCGCGGTCGAATGGGTTCTCGAGCCGGTCCAGGATCGCGACGGTCAGGGCGCGATTGTACCCGTACCGCTGAAGCTGGTTGACGACCCGGGCGTACTCGATCTGGCCCTGTCCGATCCGCACCTGGAACTCGCCGGGGTGTTTGCCCGTGTCGCGGAGGTGGACGTTCTGAGCGTACGGATAGAGCAGATCGACGTCCGCCTCTTTGTGCGAGCCGTGCAGGTAGTGGCTGGGATCGAGGGTCAGGCCGAGGCCCGGCACCGTCTTGCAGAGATGGAGCGCGACGCCGGGATCGCCGAGGATCGAATCGCGATGGGTGAGCATCGCGAGTACCAGACCCTCGCGCATGGCGGTCGCCGAGAGGACCCTGAGCCGCTCGATCTCCTGGTCGACGGACGAGCCGGCCGGCGCGGCGGTCATCGTGATGACGGCCACGTTCAGGATCTTGGCGAACCGGCAGTGGCCGTCGAACCGCTTGCGATGGATCGGATCGGACCAATCCACGGGTCCGAAATCGAGGTACAGCGACGACGGAATCAGCGCCGGCCCGCGTCGCAGACGAAGCAGGGCCGCTTCGGGGTCGTCGCCGACCTCCGAGGGGCGAAGATGCTGGCCGTCCTCCACGACGGCGAGCTCGAACTTGTCGAACTCCAGCTCGGCGATCTGGCGAAGGGCGACGTCAAGCGGCTCCCTCGCGAAGCAGAGTGTACTACAGGCTACGAACACCGGCTCTTCCTCCTCGTACCGTCCGCTGCGCCGCCGGGCGTCATCCCTTCCGCGCGTGTCGACACCACGAAGGCATCCTCGCCTTCGCATCGAAACGCGTTCCCGGCCTTCCATCGATCGGGCCCGATCTTACCGCAGGGTGCGGTTCGATGGTAGGGCAGAAGCCGCGGGCGCGGCCGCCGCGGGCTTCTCGCGGGAGTCGGAAAGCTCTTGCTCGCGGCCCGACCGGCTCAGGGCGACGACGCTGGGATGCTTGGCCCAGTGGGAATCGGCGAGCCGGGCGAAATCGGCGAACCGCTGTTCGCGGTACGCCTGCAACGCCGCCAGCAGCGCCCGCTGGGCGTTGACCCGCACGGCCTTGGGGGTGGCCTCGCCGACGATCTTCACGTCGTCGAGCCAGAGCGACCCCGCGGCCGCGACCTCGAACTTCAGCCGGGCGGAATCGAGCCCTCCTGGGGGGAGGTCGGAGGCCCGCACGGCCAGCGACTTCCACTCGCGGGGCACGACGATCTCGGAACGTCGGACGTACGGTCGCCCCCCGCTCTCGCCCTCGATCCAGACCCGGACGATCGCATTGTCCTTGTCGCCTCGAAGGTGCGCCTGGATCAACATGGTCGAGCCGGAGTTGGGGACGAACTCGCCGCTGACGACCGCGGCGGCGCCCCGGCTCGCTTCGAGCTTCAGGCTTCGCGTCCCCGAATGGGGACGGTCCTTGTCGAGCGTCAGTTTCGCGCCGGCCTCGCCCGCCTTGTCGAGCCGCCATCCTCCCGGGATCGGACTTTCCGGCGTCGCCGGCGTCGCCGAAGCCGGGGCGGCCGGTTCCTGTTCGAAGCCTGGGTTGGCGGGCTCGGCGAGCGTGCTGGACCCGCCGCGATTGAGCCTTGCGAGCTGGTTCGACAGCTCTTGATACTTCGCTTCCATGCTGGTGAGCACCGCTTCCGACGGATAAGGCGTCGTCTCGGCGAGCTCGACATGGGGAGCGTCGACGCGGATGATCGAGACGCCGAACGGGAGCAGGTCGATCACCAACTGGCGGCCGCCGGCGACCGATTGCGGGGCCAGGCGGAGATTGCGGCCCAGGTCTTCAACGTTCGCGGCGTCCGCCGACTTGAGCAGGCCCGCCATCCGGATCGGATAGGGCGTGTCGTTGGCGAACTGGAGGATCGTGTGCTTGCCGTCGACAAGCGATCGGACGACGACGCCCGAGTCTTTCCGGTCCTGCGAGGCGGCCGGCGTGGGCTGCGTCCGAGCGGGAAGATGGGCGAGGACGTCGCCATAACGACGGAGTCGATCCTCGTGACCGGCGACGGCGGCGGCCGAGAGGACGACCCAATGCGCGTCGAACGCGGCGATCGCGTGGGCGAGCGGTTCGTCGGCCTGGGCCCCGTCGCCCAGCGGCAGCGACGTCAAGGCCAGGCGCGGGGCCGACGCCTGAGAGTCCGCCGGCGAACCCGCTTCGTTGGTTCCCGCCTCGCCCTCGACGCCGAGCAAGAAGCCGCAATTCGGGAATGCGGCGACCTTGGCATCGAGATCGGGATGAGCCGCCAGATCGTGGGCCAGCGCGTCGGACGCCAGTTCGGCGCCGCGGAGCACGAGCGGTGCTTCTGGACCGGACGGCCAGAGTTCCAGGTCGAGGCCGACGCTGCGCCACGCCTGACTGGGCGCGAGGCCGGCGAGGTCGACCCGTTTCGCCTCGTTGGCGGCCGGTCCGCTGTCGAGCGTCGGCGTCGCGAGCGCGAGCACCGCGCCCGGCGAGGCCGCGCGGGCGGCCTCGGCCAGCTCGGTGTAGAGTTTGGCGATCGCCCGAGCCCGCCAGGTCAGCCAGGGCATCCGGCCGACGCCGGCCAGGTATTTCGAACGCGCGGTGAACCGATCGGGATCGGTCGTGCTCAGACCGGGGATCTCCTTGGCGACCTCCGGTCCGAACGTCTCGTTCACGAATCGGGCGTAGGTGTCGTCGTCCATCCCCGTATCGGGCGTTCCCAGCAAGGTCGGCCCGCGACCGAGCCGGATCAGCACGCCCGAAAAGCCGAGGCCGTCGCCGCGTTTCGCCAGGCTCTCGACGACGCGGGCCTTCATGGCGTCGCGAACTCTGGGGTTCAACGGGTGGTACGAAGCGCCGTCGGCCACGCCGAGGCGGCCGATCCGCACCAACCCTTGCTGGAGCGCCTCGGCCGAGTCAGGAGGAGGCAGCCCCGGAAGGGCGTGCTTGCCTTCCAGGTCGAGTTCGAGCCAGGCCGTCTTCTCGTGTCGTTGGAGAATGCGGAGGGCCAGGTCCAGCCGATCGGGGCCGGTCGCATCCTCGCAGAGTTGGCCCGACAGCCCGCGGCGCCCGGGCCGATCGCCGAGGTGCTCCGGCAGAACGACGAGCGTCCCGCCGCACGCCGCCAGATAGCTCTCCAGGTTGACCACCGTCTCAAGGGAGTTGGTCAGGCCCGACTCGCCCGAGCCCCCGAATCGGTCGATGGCGTTCGGACCCGTGAGAAGTAGGCCGACGCCTCGCTTCGGAGGATCGGCTTGGGGGTGGCTCGGCCTCGGGGCGGTCGTTGGATCGAGTTCGACCAGCTTGACCCCGCCGATGCGGACGTCCGAGGCCGCGTCGCGATTGAGCAGGATCAGCACGGGCTCGGTCGTGCCCGGCCAGAAGATCCAGTTGAAGGTCGTCGTCGGGCCGGGCTTGAGGACGGGAGGCCCGCTGCCGCAGGCGTCGAGCAAGAGCCGGGGGGCGCGGTCGCGCGACCCCGGGTCGACCAGGGCCACGCCAAGGGCCGACGGCTCGCCGCCGGCGATCGTCACCGAGATCCGATGGGCTTTCTCGGGGTGAGCGACGTGAAGCGCCACGGCCGACCACGACAGGCTCGTCGCGTCGGCCGCGCCCAGGCTCGCCGGCTCGGCCCCGGCCCTTGTGATGAAGCTCCTCAGCCGCTCGCGTTCCTTCTCACGACGGCCCGCCTCGACGAAGACCTCTTCCGGGATCTCCCATGGCGACCCCGGCGAGACCGGCGACCGTCCCCAGGCCGAGAACCGCGTGTTGCGGATGCGCGACAGATCGAGCGAGTCGACCTCGGTCTCGCGAGGACGCGGATCGCCCACCAGCAGAGGCGCGCTCTTCGCCTTCGGATCAACGACGGCGAGCACGACGCGCCGCGAGGCCGTCCCCGTGACGGCCGTCCCCTTGCGACGCCGGATCAGCCGGCCGATCCGCGAGCCGTCGCGCGCCCCGACGGCCTCCCAGACCGCTTGAAGTTCGAGGACGTACGTTCCTTCTTGCTCGGGAGCGGGAACCGACCAGAGGCGCGAGGGAGGTTCGTGGCGGTTGGCCGGGACGATCTCGCGCTGTTCAAAGCGCCAGACCGGCTCTTGCTTGCCGATCGGCCTGAGCACGGCCGTCGTCCGGACTGTGACCTCGGCCGCGTCCGGATGGAGGATGTTGTAGCCGACCGTGACCGGAACTTCGACGCCGGGGGCCGACACGCCCGACTCGGCTCCCGCGCCGAAATCGACGGCGAGGGCGTCCCAGGGGAGCCGCTCCACCTTCAAGCTCAGCGGAGCCGGCGCGGCGATGTGCTGAGGACGTTCCAGAATCGCGGCGAGCGGCAAGCGGACGACCTGTCCGCCGCGCTTCACCACGAGTTCGGCGGCCAGACCCGACTCGATCCGGGCCCTGATCCGGCCCGTCGGCTCGCTCCCCAGCCGCCGCGGTCCGTCGCCGGCGTCCGCTGGCTCGATCACGCGCCGGTCCGACGGATCGGTCGGCGGCCATGCGACCGCCTCGATCACGTCTCCATCCGTGAGCTCGATCGTCAGTTCCCGAGACGTGGCGGACGCGGGCGCCGCTTCCTCGGCGGCGACGCTCCAGCTCAGCTCCACGGCGAGAGCCACGCGTTCCGAAGCGGGTGTGCCCGTCCTGCCGCTCTCACCGCGCGCAGCGAGGCTCGACGCCCCCATGAAGGACATCACCAATATCGCCAGGCCGTCGCGCCATCCTTTGCGCATGAGCCCTTCGCCGCCCCTCCGCTCGAATCTTGATCGATCGTCCGGCGACCGTCGCGCGGCGTCCTGCCTCGGAAACGGTCGCGAGTCTGACCGGCCTATCCAACCCAACCGAGCGCGGAATGCGTCTCGACGGGGCCTCTTGAAGATGTGCAATGGATCGTGGATCGGCCGGAAATCGGCGTCACTACAACCGAAAGTCGAAAATCGGGCAAGAGCGGGATCGCCGATTCGGTCGCGACGTCGGAACGCGCGACCAGCCCTTGGCTTTCCCGATACGGGTGACATGGGCTTCCTCATGTGTCAAAATCCGAGGAGCAGACCGGCACAGGGCGGTTTGCGTTTGGGATGTACACGCTTGGTGGACGCTGGAAGTCCGTATCGCTGTAGGGGCGTCCCTTGTGGGCGCCCGAATCGCCAATGCCGTCGCGGTCGCCGACGCCGATCGGGCGCCCACAAGGGACGCCCCTACGTGGGCAACCCGAACGTCCGGCGCGGAAAGGTTCATGGTCATGGCTCATCGTCTCAAGGGGATGGTTTCCCCTCTTTCCATATTGCTGCTCTCGCTCGTGGCGACGGCTTTCGCGTGGGGGGAAGAGCGTCCGAACATCGTTTTCCTGTACGCCGACGACATGACGTATGCGGCGGTTCATGCGCTCGGGAACTCGGAGATTCAGACGCCGAACCTCGATCGTATGGTCCGGCGAGGCACGACCTTCACTCACGCCTACAACCAAGGCGGCTTCCACGGAGCGATCTGCGTGGCCAGCCGGACCATGCTGCTGACGGGTCGCTATGTGTGGCACGCCCGCGACTTCGACCAGCAGTTCCAGAAGGACGCGAAGAATGTTCTCCTCTGGCCTGAGCGGATGAAGGCGTCGGGCTACGACACGTACATGACCGGGAAATGGCACGTTCCGCTGCCTGTGAAGTCGATCTTCGACACGGTCGCCCACTATCGGCCGGGGGGGATGCCCAGGACGGTCGCTCAGTCGTACGATCGGCCGCGCGAGGATCAGCCCGACACCTGGAAAGCGTGGGACGAATCGCTGGGCGGCTACTGGGAAGGGGGCCGACACTGGAGCGCCGTCGCGGCCGACGACGCGTTGGCTTTCCTCAAGACGGCGGAGAAGCGACCGAACCCGTTCTTCCTGTACATCGCGTTCAATGCGCCTCACGATCCCAGGCAGTCGCCCAAGTCGTTCATCGACCGCTATCCGTTGGAGAACATCAAGCTGCCGGCGAGCTTCCTGCCCGAGTATCCGTGGAAGAAGGAGATCGGCTGCATGCCCGAGACGCGCGACGAGGCCCTCGCGCCGTTTCCTCGAACCGAGCACGCCGTGAAGGTGCACCGCCAGGAGTATTACGCGATCATCACCCATCTCGACGAGCAGATCGGCCGCGTGCTCGACGCGATCGAGAAGAGTCCCGAGGCCGCGAACACGTATCTCTTCTTCACTGCCGACCACGGGCTGGCCGTCGGCCATCACGGCCTGGTCGGCAAGCAGAACCTCTTCGACCATAGCGTCCGCGTGCCATTCATCGCGGTCGGGCCGAAGTTCGCCGCCGACAAGCGGATCGACGCCGCGATCTACCTCCAAGACGTCGCGCCGACCACGCTGGAGCTGGCCGGCGTCCCCGTCCCGCCCGAGATCCAGTTCAAGAGCCTGCTGCCGCTGGTCCGTGGCAAAGAGTCCGTCCACTACGACGCGATCTACGGCGCTTATATGAACCTTCAGCGGAGCGTCACCCAGGACGGCTACAAGCTCTTGCTCTACCCCGAAGTGCCGAAAGTCCTGCTGTTCAACCTCACTGACGATCCCGACGAGCTGCACGACCTCTCGGACGACCCGGCTCAGAAAGATCGGATCGCCCGCTTGTTCCGCCGATTGACCGCCCTCCAGCCCGAGACCGGCGACACGCTCGATCTGACCGCGAAATTCCCGCAACTCACGCTAAGCAGCGATTAGGCGATCAGGGTCGAGGTCCAGTCGAGTCCACGGATTTGACTGGATCCGACGTCGGCTTGTCAGCTGCGGCTCTCCAGTCCTTCGGCACTCCGGGCTTGGTGGCGACGAGGATTTCGAGGATGGCCCGCCGGTCGTCCGGCGAGAGATGGGCGAACGCCGACCCCTGATCGGCGTTGGTCAGCACCTCGAAGAGCCTTCGATAGACGTAGTCTTTCGCCGGCCTGGGCAACGCATCGAACGCGGCGGTGTAGATCAGGTAGCTGCATGGATATTTGAAGATCCTTCGGGTGAGATCGAAGTCGCGGAGCGAGCGTCCCTTGCCGTCGCGTGGACCGCGCGCCGAGAACTCCCGCGTGAAACCCGAGTCGCCGACGACCGGCTCGGTCAACGGCGCTTCGCCCGCGAACAGGAGGTAGCGAACCAACTCCTCCGACGGTACTTCGATCTTCTTTCGCGACTCGGCCGAGATCGCGTCGACGCCGCGTCCCGCCGCCTTTTCGGCGTGCAACGCCAGACGGGTTTGGTAGTTGGCGACGGTGATCAGATTGTGCAACTGCACCTGATGATCCAGAACCAGATGTGCGACGATGTCGCTGTGTTGGGTCGGATACGAGGCGATGGGGAACCGGGACGCGAGGTCGACGACGTTGCCGTCGGTCGCGTCGACCTTCCCCCCGTCGGCCGAGTCGACGACGAGGTTGCCCAGGTGCGTCTGCCGACCGTGCGTCCCCGTCACGTACCAGCCTCCCCAGCGCTCGGCGAACGGGCTGCGATGGTCGGTGAGGTAGGGCCGCGTCTCGGCCGTCTGGTTTCCCTTACTATTCGTGACGATCGACCGGAGCAGGACGCCCGGAACTCCCTGGGTCCTCGCCCCGACGTGGCACTGGATGCAGTCGAGCTCGGCCTTCGTGAAGCCCCGTGAAGCCGTGGGCGTCTGATCGAGCGTGTAGAAGATCGCGCCCTGGTTGGCGTCGAACGACACAATCTCCAGGAATTCGCCTCCGTTGATCCAGCCGACGTACACGTCGTCGTTGAAGTAGAGGGCGCGAGGCGTTTTCGGCGACACCTTGCGGAACTGGAGGCTGCTCTTGGAATACACCAGAGCCTGCGACGACAACGGCACGTCCAACTCGCGAAGAACCGACTTGAGATAGCCGTTGACTCCCTCGAACTCCAACCGCTTCTCGCCGCGCTCGATCCGCGCCTGAACCTTCGCCACGGGGTCCTCGGCGCGATCGACGTAGTAGCGAATCGGATCGTCCTGAAACGGGATGAACTGGGCCTCGGCCGAGACCAGAAACAGTCCCTGGGCGAGAACCAACGTCACGCCTCCCCGCGCCATCGCCGAGGCCCGTCGCGTCCACTTGACCTCGATATCGATCATCGCTGTGCATCTCCTCAAACCAGGGCGTTCGACCTTGGACGCCCCCGGGGCCAGGCTCGGACGCGTCTCGAAAATCTCAGTGCCGGTTCCAGACGACATCGCGGAACAAGAAGCCAATCATTGATCATTGGTAATGTCTATCGACAAAATAGGAATTGTGTCAAGAGCGGCCGTCCCGCTGATTCAAGATTTCTCGATCGCTCGTTCGGATAGGCCCGCATGGGGTATCCAGGATCATCGTCGACTCATGCCGACTCAAGAAAACGAGCGATTCGAGAATTTGTTGCTTGACATTCTCTATTGCGCCTATAGGTTTGATATGAATTCGGCCGAAGCAGTAATGACCTGACACAGGACGCCGTGTTTCATTTCGAGACGAGGGCGGGTTTCACTGGCTTCGTCGTACGCGCCGGGAGCGGGAATCGAAGTGGAGCGGATGCGAAAGAGGTGATCGATCATGAGGTTCTTGCGTCATGAAGACATTCCGCGTGGGCTGGGTCTGGGGTTGGTGTTGTTGTTGTTGATGGGCTGCGGCTCATCGACAAGCGTCGCGCCCGCTGATTCGCCGACCTTGATCGCGGAAGCCGGTCCGACGGCTTCCAAGTTGGTTTCGGCGACGAAGACGAACGGCAAGGCTCGCGGTCCTCGGACCCGGCCGGCGCAATTCCTGGATCCTAAATTCGGCAAATAACGATCCGATTCGCGCCAGGGCGCGGCGGACGATGGTTTTCGCGAACGACGCACGACGGTCCCGATCGGGATCGAGGTTCGCTCTGCGCGCCCTCATCGGTGAAGGCCCACGCTTTATCAGGAGATGTCAGGAATGAAGATGTACAACTCAGGCAAGACCCTCGATCGAGGTTTCACTCTGATCGAGTTGCTGGTGGTGATCGCGATCATCGCCGTCTTGATCGCGCTCTTGCTGCCCGCGGTCCAGTCGGCCCGCGAGGCGGCCCGTCGAGCCCAGTGCACGAACAACCTCAAGCAGCTCGGGCTCGCGTCCCACAACTATCTGAGCGTTCACAACACGCTGCCCATCGGCGGTTATTTCAACTGGGCCGGCCAGCAGACGACGTGGGAGAAAGGGGTGCTCGTCGGTCTCTCGCAGTTCATCGAGCAAGGCAACGTATTCAACGCGTACAACAGCCTCGTCCGATACACCGAGCCCGCCAATACGACGGTTCTGGCCGCGAAGATCTCCGCTCTCTATTGCCCCAGCGATCCCAAGATCAGCGACCCGCCGGCTATCAACTATCCGCCGACCTTCGTGAACTTCCTCGTCGGCCGGACCAGTTATCGAGGCGTAAGCGGACCCTGGACCAACCCGCCGATCGGTCCGGACCCCGCCGCCGAGCCGAACTACCCGGCCTTCAAGTCGAACGCCCTGGGGGTGATCCACCTCTACAGCAATACGTCGATCGCTTCCATCAGCGACGGGACGAGCAACACGTTCCTGTTCGGCGAGGGCGCGTACGGCAAGCTCAACGAGTCCGACCAGTCGGGATTCCACTGGTGGATGGCCGGCAACTACGGCGACACGATCCAGAACACGATGTATCCGCCCAACCCCAAGCGCACCGACGTCGACGACCTCTACAAGAACTACAACTATCCTGAGTCGACCTTCCTGATCTCGGCGTCGAGCAACCACCCCGGCGGGGTGAACTACGCCTTCTGCGACGGCTCGGTGCGGTTCGTCAAGGACTCGATCAATTCGTGGCCCCTCGACGGCACCCACCAGGACGCTCCGAGCAACGTGGTTCAGACCATCCTGAGCCCCCCCTACGCGACGTTCGCGCTCAAGCCCGGCACGTCATTCGGCGTGTACCAGGCGCTCTCCACGAAGGCCGGCGGCGAAGTCGTCAGCTCTGACGCTTACTGATCCCGTTTTGACCAAGGAGCGTTCCGCCAATGTCTTCCATCCAACGTTTGCCGAGCCGCGTCCGCCGCCTGATATGGGCTGGCGCGACGGCCACGATGCTGATCGCCGGGACGTCGTACGAACGGGCGCACGCCGCCGAAGTCCCCGCCGGGGTCGAGGGAACCTGGACGCTGGTCCGGTCCGAAGTCGACGGGGAGACGACCCTCTACCGAGGAGGCGAGCTGTCCCATGAGAGCGAGGGCTACACCAGTTCGCTGCGAGGGGCGATTCGTCACAAGCTGAAGCTGAATTCCGCCAGTAAGCCCAGGACCATCGACTGGGTCCGGATCGAGGCGCCCGACGAGGGGAAGGCCTCGCCCGGAATCTACAAGATCGAAGGCGACGTGATCACGGAGAACTTCGCGCGTCCCGGAACGCCTCGGCCCTCCGACTTCGCCACCCGGCCGAATTCGGGATATCGCCGCTCGGTGTGGAAGCGGACGGGCGAGTCGCCCAAACCCGCTCCGGCCGACGACGCCAAGGCGATCGAAGGAACCTGGGAACTCACCGAGGTCGAATTTAACGGCGAATCCACACCCGTTCACGCTTCGAGGACGGTCCAAGGCGAGGACGCGACCACGACCTTCGAGGTCGCCGTCAAGGGGCGCAAGTCGTGGGACGCTGCCGCGAAGCCCGCGACCGTGGATCTGACGCCCGAGTCGGCCCGCGACGCATCGGCGTCGATCCTGGGCGTCTACAAGATCGAGGGTGACGTCTATACCGAGGTTCTCGCCCAGCCCGGCAAGCCGCGGCCGACCTCGTTCTCCGCGCCGGCGGGCAGCGGACGGACGCTTCTGGTCTACCACCGCGTGAAGTCTTGAATCGTGCTCGAAGCCATCCCCAAACCAGGTCGACGATGCAGATGGAGGCGTCCGGCGGGCCTGGCCGCCGGCGCGATAGATGTGTCCGGCTTCCGCCTCACGGCGATCGATTTTCCAGCAATCTGGACTTCGCCGCTTGGACCGCCCTTCGGATCCGAGGCAGTCCGGATGGTCGAAGCGACGAGTCCCTAATGTAAGGAATTCACCTGATGAAGCGTCTGTTGTCCGTGTTGGCCGTGGTCGCGACCTCGGCCGTTGCTCAAGCAGGCACCATCGACGGCGTCTGGGAGGCGAAGTCCTCCATCGGCGAAGTCGACGTGCCGTTCAAGGTCGAGTTCTCGGGAGAAGGCGAGAACTTCAAGGGGACGTTGTTCGACGGCGACGTACCCGTGCACTCCACGAGCGGGAAACTCGAGGGCGACACGTTCGTCCTCAAGTTCGACCACTTCCTCGGCAAGCTCAAAGGGACGATCAAGGACGGCCGGATCGAGGGCGCGTACTCGAACGCCGGCCGCGAAGGAGGCTACGTTCACGAGTTCTCGGCGGTGCGGCCCTCGAACAAGCCCGTCGTGGCCGCGAAGGACGTTCCCTCGATCGACGGCCAGTGGGAGATTCCCCACGAGAGCGCGAAAGGCGAAAAGGCCTGGCGATTGATCATTCATCAGAAGGGCGACGAGGCCGCGGCCACGATCCTCCGGATCGACGGCGACACCGGCGGCCTCAAGGGGCGTTATCAGGACGGCAAGTTCATCCTGAGTCTGTTCGCGGGCTCGAAGGTCCTTCGCCTCGACTTGGTCCCCACCAAGGACGGCACCCTGGACCTGACCCTGCACAGCACCTACGCCAAGTTTTTGACCAAGAGTGGCGAGACCGACAAGACGTACCTCAAGTACGTTGCGTACCGTCCCGCCGACGCGCGGGCGAAGGGGCTTCCCGAGCCGACCGACCCGCTCAAGCACACGACCGTCCGCAACGCCAGCGAGCGGTTCAAGTTCCAGTTTCCGGACGTCGACGGCAAGGTCTATTCGAGCGAGGACGCGAAGTTCAAGGGCAAGGTCGTGGTCGCCGTCGTCACCGGCACCTGGTGCCCGAACTGCCACGACGAGGCCCAGTACCTCGTCGAGCTGCACAAGAAGTATCGCGACCAGGGCCTTGAGGTCGTCGCCCTCGATTTCGAGGAGAACGAGCAACAGGAGCAGAATTACAAGCGCGTTCGCGCGTTCGTGAAGCACTACGGCGTCGAGTACCCCTACCTGATCGCCGGGGCGCCGCTGGAGATGTGGACCAAGGTGCCGCAGGCGGTCAACCTCAACACCTGGCCGGCCACGTTCTTCATCGGCCGCGACGGCCTGGTGAAGCAGATCCACGCCGGCTTCGCCAGCCCGGCGAGCGCCGAGCTGAATACGGAACTCAAGAAGGAGTTCACCGAGACGATCGAGAAACTGCTGTCGGAGAACAGCACCGCGTCGCGCTGATGGATTCAAGGGCGGAAGACCGACTCTCGACCTTCCGCCCGTGATCCCGTTCCCGATCGGTTTGGAAAGCCAGACGCGCGGCGGATGTCGCGCGTCTGGCTTTTCGCTTTACTCACTCAGCGTCTTTGCCGCCGGTGAGGAGCTGACGGAGGACGTACGGCAGGATGCCGCCGTTCTCGTAGTAGCGGACTTCCTGGGGGGTGTCGATGCGGACCCGGACGGGGAACCGCAGGATCGTGCCGTCGGCTCGGGTGGCGGCGAGGATCAGCCGGCGGGCGGTCGCCACGCGATGGGCGATGCCCTCGTCGGGGTTTTCGACGCCGAAGAACTCTTCACCCGTGAGCCCGAGGCTCTCGGCGTTCTGCCCGTCCTCGAACTGAAGCGGCAGGATGCCCATGCCGACCAGGTTCGACCGGTGGATGCGCTCGTAGCTCTCGGCGACGACGGCCTTGACGCCGAGCAAGAGCGGGCCCTTGGCGGCCCAGTCGCGCGACGAGCCTGAGCCGTACTCCTTGCCCGCGAGGATGATCAGCGGCGTCCCCTCGGCCTGGTATTTCACCGAGGCGTCGTAGATGCTCATCACCTCGCCGGTGGGCAAGTAACGCGTCCATCCGCCTTCGGTGCCGGGGGCGAGCTTGTTCCGCAGGCGGACGTTGGCGAACGTGCCGCGCACCATGACCTCGTGGTTGCCGCGACGCGAGCCGTACGAGTTGAAATCGGACGGCTTGACGCCGTGCTCGATCAGATAGCGGCCGGCGGGGCCATCGGCCTTGATCGAGCCGGCCGGCGAGATGTGGTCGGTCGTGATGCTGTCGCCCAGCACGGCCAGCACGCGGGCCCCGGCAAGCGGCTTGAGCGGCGAGGGCGCGACCTGCATCCCCTCGAAATACGGCGGATTCTTGACGTACGTCGAGTCGTCCTCCCAGACGTACAGGTCGCCCTGCGGGATCGGCAGGCTGTTCCACTGGGCGTCGCCCTGATAGACCTCGCTGTACTGCTTGTGGAACATATCGGACTTGACCGATTCGAGAACCGCCGTCTGGATCTCGTGCTGGGTCGGCCAGATATCCTTGAGATAAACCGGCTGGCCCTGGGGGTCGACGCCGAGCGGGTCGGAGGCGAGGTCGACGTCCATCGTGCCCGCCAGCGCGTAGGCGACCACCAGCGGAGGCGAGGCCAGGTAGTTGGCCCGGACGTCGGCGTTGATGCGGCCCTCGAAGTTGCGGTTGCCGCTGAGAACAGCGACGGCCACGAGGTCTTCTTTCTGGATCGTATCCGAGATCTCGACCGGGAGCGGTCCCGAGTTGCCGATGCAGGTGGTGCAGCCGTAACCGACCGTGTTGAACCGAAGCTGGTCGAGGTACTTGTCGAGCCCCGCGTGTTCGAGGTAATCGGTGACGACCTTCGAGCCGGGCGCGAGGCTGGCTTTCACCCAAGGCTTCGTCGACAGCCCGCGCTCGACGGCCTTCTTGGCGAGCAGCCCCGCCGCGAGCATCACCGACGGGTTCGAGGTGTTGGTGCAGCTTGTGATCGCGGCGATCACCACCGAGCCGTTCTTGACGTCGGCCGCGTGGCCGTCAGCCGGTACGTCCTTCGCCGGCTTGGCCTTGGCGGGATGAGCCGCGATCAGCTCCTTGAGGGCGGTCTGGAACGACGACTTGGCGTCCTTCAGGCGAACGCGGTCCTGCGGCCTGCGCGGGCCGGCGATGCTCGGCTCGACCGTCGAGAGGTCGAGCGAGAGCGTGTCGGAATAGACCGGATCGGGCGTCGACGCGTCGCGGAACATCCCCTGCGCTTTGTAGTATTCCTCGACGAGGCGGATGACGCTTTCGGGACGCCCCGAGAGGCGAAGGTAGCGAAGCGTCTCGACGTCGACCGGGAAGATGCCGCAGGTGGCGCCGTACTCGGGCGCCATGTTGGCGATGGTGGCGCGGTCGGCCAGCGGCAGGCTGGCGAGCCCCTGCCCGTAGAACTCGACGAACTTGCCGACGACCCCCTTCTTGCGGAGCATCTGGGTGACGGTCAGCACCAGGTCGGTGGCCGTCGCCCCTTCCGGCAGAGCCCCGCTCAGCTTGAAGCCGACGACCTGCGGGACGAGCATCGACACCGGCTGGCCGAGCATCGCCGCCTCGGCCTCGATGCCGCCGACGCCCCAGCCGAGCACGCCCAGGCCGTTGATCATCGTCGTGTGCGAGTCGGTCCCCACCAGGGTGTCTGGATAGGCGAGTGCGCCTTCCTCGGGAGTCCCCTCGGCGACGAACACGACGCGGGCCAGGTACTCGAGATTGACCTGGTGGACGATCCCAGTGTCGGGCGGAACGACCTTGAAGTTGCGGAAGCCGTTCTGACCCCACCGGAGAAACGCATAACGCTCGCGGTTGCGCGTGAACTCCAGTTCGGCGTTGGCGAACAGGGCGTGCGCCGTGCCGGCCTCGTCGACCTGGACCGAATGGTCGATGACCAGCTCGACGGGCTGGAGCGGGTTGATCCGCTTGGGGTCGCCGCCGAGCGCCTTCATGGCGTCGCGCATGGCCGCCAGGTCGACGACGGCCGGGACGCCGGTGAAGTCCTGGAGCAAGACCCGGCTGGGCCGGAAGGCGATCTCGCGATCGGGATCGGCTTTCGGCTTCCACTGCGCCAGGCCACGGACGTCGTCGGCCGTGACCGTCAGCCCATCCTCGTTGCGGAGCAGGTTCTCCAGGAGGACTTTCAACGAGAACGGCAGGAGCGTCACATCGAGCCCCTGCTCGGCGAGCGCGCCCAGGCGGTAATAATGATACGTCTGGCCGTCAACGGACAGCGCACTCAATGCGCCGAACGACTTGGGCATCGCCCCGTCCCTTCAAGCAAACTGGGTCTCACGCCGATCCGGGCTGAGACTCCATCGCGTCATTGCGAGGACGAGGCGAATGGGACCAGCCGAGCCCCAGGGGCTCGGTCCGGCCTCGTTCTCGGGATCATCCCACAAATTGTATGTCAAGCGGCCCCGGGACTAAACCCAAGTTCGCGCCGCGGTCCAGGAAGAGGCGGACCGCCTCGCGTCCTTCCGGCCCGTAATCGACCGTCCGGTGGTTGACGTACATGCCGACGAAGCGGTCGGCGAGGGCGGGGTCGAGGTCGCGGGCGTACGTGAGCGCGTACTCGAGCGCCTCCTGGCGATGGTCGAGCGCGTACTGGATGCTCTGCTTCAACAGCGAGGCGATCTTCAGCACGAGGGCGTCGCCCAGGTCGCGGCGGACGACGTTGCCCCCCAGCGGCAAGGGAAGCTTCGTCTGGTCGTACCACCACTGGCCGAAGTCGAGCACGCAATGGAGCCCGCGCTCGCCGTAGAAAAGCTGGCCTTCGTGGATCAGGAGCCCGGCGTCGACCTCACCCTTCGCCACGGCCGGCAGGATCTCGTCGAACGGCATCACGACCACCGGCACGTCCTTGCCCAGGCAAAGCTGGAGCGCCAGGTAGGCCGACGTCAACTTGCCCGGGATCGCGATCGTCCGGCCCTTAAGCTGATCGAGGGTCGCCGGCTCGCGGGTGACCAGGGTCGGCCCGTACCGCTCTCCCATGCTGGCACCCGACGCCAGCAGCGCATAACGGTCGGTCAGGTAGGCGAACGCATGGATGCTGACCGCCGAAACTTCCAGCTCACCCGCGAGGGCGCGCTTGTTGAGCGTTTCGATGTCTTCGAGCTGGTGCACGAAACGGAGCCCGCCGGTGTCGAGCCGGTCGTGCGTCAAGGCGTAGAACATGAACGCGTCGTCGGAGTCGGGGCTGTGTCCGACCCGGATGATCTTCTCGTCGCCAGTACTCATCGTCGGCCTCTTTCGGACAAAACTTCGGACGCTTCACCATGCAGGCGCGGGGCGGCGTCCGGGTCGAGAAATGCACCGGCTCCGAGACCCCGAGGACGGAGTCTGGAGCCGGGATGGATAATCTGGGAAAGCGTAGGAAAGCGCGGGGCGGACCTTAGTCGGCCGCTTTCGCCGCGGGAGCCGCGGCGGGCTTGGGCGCCGCCGGACGCGTCGGAGCCGTAGGCGGCTTGCCGCCGGCTTCCCCCCCCACGCCGAGCATCTCGACGGCGTCGAACGGGTCGAGCGTCGTGTCGGCCTCGGCGTCGGCGAGCAGTTCCTTGAACGGGAAGTCCTCGGGAACCGGTTCTCCGAGCTGGCGGAGTACCCGGACGTATCGCTTGACGACCAGACCGGTGTCCTTCTTGTTGAGGTCGTCGTCACGATAGACCGGATAGTTCTTGAGGTTGTCCTTCCAGATCGCCAGGCCTTCCTTGAACTTGGTCGAGGCCTGGCCGAAGTCGCCGGTCTTGTAGGCTTTCGTGCCCTCGTAGAAGAGTTGCCGCGCCGTGACGCCGAGCTGGGTCATCTCGGCCTGGCAACGCTCTTTCCAGTACCGGTAATTCATCTGGCTCGCCCAGCGGTCGGTCCAGTACTGGGCGTTCTCGTTGAGCGTCTTGTACTTCTCGGGGTTGGTCGCGTCGTCGAGCTGGACGTTGTCGCGCTCGAGCTTGCCGTTGCGGGGGATCTCGTTGTGCGACAGGAAGGTGTGCCGGCCGAAAGTCTCCCATTGCCTAAGCGCCCGGGCCCATTCAGCCTTGGCGACCTCGCCGAAGGTGGCCTCGACGCCGGCGATGCTCATCTTTTCCAACGCGACGGCGTAGTGCGTCTGGGCGTGCGACGGCATCGACCGGAAGGCGATGTCGTCGGCCCTTCCCTTCCGCTGCGGGGACGGGTCGATGTACTGGATGGTGTCGGCGGTCCCGCTGTTGAGGCGGGTGCCGCCTTCATCGACCAGGGCGATCGCCCGGCTGAACCAGCCGTAGCCGAGCTGGAAGTTGTCGCCCTTGACGACCTTCACGTTGGTTTCCGGATCGATGTACGTCTTGAACGCCTCGTCCTCGTCGTCACGGAAGAGGCGGCGGAGGATGATCGCCTCGTCGGCGAAGCCGAGCTTGTGATAGTAGAACCAGGCGGTGTCCCAGATCAGGTCGGGCGACCGCTTGTTGTGCTCGACCCCCTGCTGGACGAACTTGATCCCCTGCTTGATCCACTCGTACTTGTCTTCCGGCGCGTCCCATTCGACGGAGACGTTGTAGGCGAGGTTCCACCCCTGGAACGTCCAGATCGACAGGAAGTGGGGCTGGAGCTTGGTGATCAGGTCGACCGTGGCCTTGAGGCGGTCCCAGTCGTGGTTCTTCTTGTGGTCTTCGGCCTGGATCCAGAGATAGTTGGCGACGATGCCGCGGAAGCCGCCGAGCAGGAACAACTTCATCATGAAGCTGCCGGTGTCGATCTGGCCGATCGCCGCCTCGCCGAGGTCGCGGTCCTTCTTCTCCTGGTCGAGCCACTTCGTATAAGGATACATCGACCCGAAGATGAGGACGATGACCAGTCCGTAGATGATCTTCTTGGTCTGGTTGGAGGGTCTCATGCGGCCACCTCGCGATTCTTGAGGATGAAGTATCCGGCGATCGAGAACGGCAAGGCGTACGCCAGCGCGAGCAGGGTGTTCGCGATGATCAGGCTCCAGCTCACCGCGAAGCCGTCGGCCACGCTGTTACTGACGTCGAGGGCCTGGAAGTTGGGGACGACGTAGACCAGCATCGACATCACCGGCATGACCAGCGAGTCGAGCGTCTTGGCGACCACCACGCCGGCCGTGGGCGCGAGTTCCGACATCTGGTTGTCGTGCGTGACGAGCCGAATCAGCGACTCGAACGGGCCGCCGCCGAGGATCGCCTGCCTGGTGAAATCGACGAGGAAGCCGAACGCGAGCTGGCCGGCGATGAAGAAGGCGATCGTCGTCAGCAAGGCCACGGGCCAGCTCAGGAAGGTGCCGGCGAACACGCCGATGGCCGTCAGAATCATGGCCTGAAGCCAGATCCCGAGCAGCCCCTTCATGTAATTCAACCCGAAGCTCCCCGAGCTCGACAGCAAGTAGAGGTCGCTCTCGGCCATCCCCAGGTACTGGGTCGGGCTCATGCAGTGGACTTCGATCTTCAACGTGCCGAACGAGCCGGCCAGGATCGACGACTCCGGGATGATCACACGGTTGGTGTAATATTCCTTGATCGGGAAGATGTCGCTGTACTCAGCCCCCGTGTTGGGGTTCGACACCTGGATTTCGGCGTAGACCGGCTCGCCGACCCGGCCCTTCGTCGTCCGGTAGACGTTGAAGCTCATCTCGAGGGTGACCGGCGGCGCGTGCAACGCGGTGGCCTCGTCGGCCTTGCCCGCCGCATCAAGGTCGTCGGCCTTTTTCTTCAGCCCCTCGTATTCGCGCTGGGCCCGTTCGAGCTCCTCGCGGTTGCGGGCGATGACGCCGTCGAGCCGGCTGACCTCCGCGGGGGGGATGTTGGGCTGGCTCTTCGCCTGCTCGGCCGCGGCGATCTGCTGGTTGATTTCGAAAGTCCGGTTCAGCTCTCCCTCGACCGTGCCGCGGGGGAGGAAGTCGTCGACGGGGATGCGACGGTCGAGCATCACCGGCCGGTTGACCGGCGAGAACGGGTCGGGGACGATGCCGTACCGCCAGATGGCCGTCGCCGGGGTCGCGCCTTCGATGTGGCTGCGGGGCTCCTTCATCGACTGTTCCTGGCCGACGTCGATGCCCATCGCGTGCGGCGTCCCCTTCGAGTCGAGGAACGACAGCGAGCCCATCACCGGCACCCGCGCCTGGAGTCGCGAGCGGAGCTGAAGGGCTTGTTCGTTGAGCTGGGCCTGGTCGCGGGTGCGGTTCTCTTTCTCGGCCTTGACGGCCGCCGCCTCGGTCGCGTCGATGGTCAAACCCACGGTCCGCCAGAGGTAAATCAAGCTGACGCCGCCGAAGACGACGACGAGCACGGTGACCAGCGCCATGTAGCCGATCATCCGTCCCCAGATGATCTCAAGCCGGCGGACCGGTTTGGTCACGACGGTGTAGATCGTCTGCTGCTGGATGTCGGTCGGCAGGCTGATCGGCGTGAGGATCGTCACCATCGAGGTGAGCAAGAGCGAGCAGAGCAGCGTCAGCGTTCCCACGTACAGCCGACTCATTTCGGCCGGGCGGGGCGCCTGCAAGAACCAGTGCGTGAAGGCCAGGACCAGGCCGAAGACGATGATGACGACCCACGGGGCCCACATCTTCCGGTTGGCCTCGTAGAGGCAGACGCGAGCGATCGAGTAGAGCCGTCGGGCGCGGACCGCCAGCAATTCGCCGAGGAACAGCAGCCCGACGCGAAGCAACACGACGTAACCCATGTACGTCATGCTCAACCTGGCGCCGAAGACGACGCCGTCTTGCCAGGTGGACTTCGCGCCCGCCATCATCTGCGGCAGGAAGCTGTTCTGCTCCATGACGATTCCGACGCCGATGCCCAGGGCGAAGGCCGCCAGAACGCCGGCGGTGACGAGATAGTCGCTCGGCCGACCGAGACGTCGGATGGTCCCCCAGATTCCGATCAGCGCCCAAACGAAGACGCAGGCCACGGCCAGGAAGCCAAGCAGCGAGGTCAAGGGGATCGGGCCGACGGTGTGCGCCGTGATCCGCTTCTCGGTCTCCAGGACCTTGACCAGCACCGTGGCGGGGATCAAGACCAGCGCGGCGACGCCGAAGTAGTCGAACCACTTGCCGACGCCGACGACGCGCTCACGGACGGCGGTCGACAGCCAGTAGCCGAGCCAGCCGAGCAGCGAGAGGAGGCTGATCGCCTTCAGCCAGGTGAGCATCGCGCCCAGCAGGCCGGGGATCGAGAACATCGGCTCGCCGGCGAGGAAGAACCAGAAGAGCGTGTTGCGCAGCTCTTTGGAGATTTCGGGCGGCGGGGCGGCCGCGGCCGCCTGCGCCCAGATGATGGGCCATGAGAGAAACGCGGACATCGGTGAAGTAGCTCCTCGGTGCGGGGCGGTCGCCGGCCCGGAGTTTCAGGCCGCGTCTCCGGGGATGGGCGGGGCGGTCGCCGGAGATCGTCGCACGGCGCCGAACCGTTGAATGACGAAAACGAAATAGATGATTGCCTTGTCACATCGAGGGCGATCGTGGAAGGGATTGGGCCGAGGCCCTCATCGACCTTTCGCGACGGCTTCGGACGGCCGGTCGCGAGATCGACCGATTCCACTTCCACGGAGCTGGGCCGCGGCGACGCCCCACGGCACCGGAGTGAGGATCCGATGCATCGTCGAGGCGTTGAGCGTTGCAACGGCCCGGGAGACGTCAGGACTTTTGCGCCGAGCCCGTCAGCTCTTCGAAGGGACGCACGTCGGCGGCGACTTTGCGGCGGCCCGGGTGCAGTTCGCTCTCGCGGACGATCCGCAGGAAGAGTTCTTCGAGGGTCGTCGTCGGATGATCGATGGTGACGTTCTCGACGCCGTGGCGGGCGATGACCTCGCGGATCTCTTCCAGGGCGCTCGGCGGCAGGTTCTTGGCCTTGATCTGGGTGACGTCCTGGACCGTGAGCAGATCGGTGACCTTGCCCAGCTCCTTGAGCTCGCCGCGATGGAGGATGGCGATCCGGTCGCAGATGTCCTGCATGTCGGCCAGGAGGTGGCCCGAGAGGACGATCGTCTTGCCCTGTTCGCGGAGGTCGCGGATCAGCTCCTTGATCTCGGCGGTGCCGATCGGGTCGAGGCCGGAGGTCGGTTCGTCGAGCAGGATCAACTCGGGGTTGTTGATCAGCGCCTGGGCCAGGCCGATGCGGCGCTGCATGCCCTTGGAGTACTCGCGCAACTGGCGGTGCTTGGCCGACGTGAGGCCGACCATGTCGATCAGGTGGTCGACCCGCTTGCGCCGCTCGGCCGACGACATCTTGAACAGCCGGCCGTAGAAGTGCAGGGTTTCCTCGGCGTTGAGGAACTTGTACAGATACGATTCCTCGGGAAGGTAGCCGATCCGCTCGTTCTTGGCGACGTTCGAGGTGGGCTCGTTGAAGATCAGGGCGTCTCCCTGAGTCGGGAAGACGAGCCCGAGCAGCAGCTTGATCGTCGTGGTCTTGCCCGAGCCGTTGGGCCCCAGCAGGCCGAAGATCTCGCCGCGATGCACCTGAAGGTCAAGAGCCTTGAGCGCCTGAACCTTCGGGCGTCCCCAAAAATCGCGATAGACCTTGGTCAGATTTCGCGTCTCGATGATGACTTCGGAACTCATGGTAGGGTGGCGCCTCAACTCAGGTTGGAACTCGAAAACGGGTGCGAGCGGATCAGTGCTCAAGAAACAGCGCCAGCCGAGGCCAAGGTCGGGAGCGATCAGCCGAATACTTCAGATATAGCGAATGAGGCGGAAAAGGACTGCGGCTGTCGACTCGGACTGGTTGCTCGACTGGAATTGCGGAGGACGCTTGCGGATCGATCTTGGATACGACGCTCCGAGCCGCGCCGCGACGGGTTCGCGGTAGCTCCGGACGGCGATCTCAAGAATTTGACGAGCCGGTACGTTGGGGGTGCTACGGCTCTTTCGGCGAAAAGGTTCGCAACCTTTTCCCGACGGCGACCTTTCACAAGGTCCAGATCCGCGCTTTCCAGGATGAACGATCGTAAAATACTGCGTCGGCTTTGGCAAGGACCGGAATAGCACGTCGGCCCCAAGACGCTCCAGATAAGCGGGTTGGGGCCGACTTGAGAGTACCCGGACGTCAAGAGGGCTCCAGCGAGGGCCCCCGGGGAACGTCGTCGTCAAGGAGTCAAGCCCGATCCGCCCGAAGCCGGCAGCGGCGTCGCTTCGACCCGGCCTCGGAGGAGTGGCGCGGCGGTCACCGGCTGCGAATTGTTGAGCGTGCTGTAAGGCTGCATGGGCGTGATCGCGGTGTCCAGAGGGGGGCCCCCATCGGATGATCGCCTCCCGCCCCGGTGTACGGCAGATAACGCTGCCCCTTGTTTTCATAGGCGTTGTAGTACGTCGACAGGAACATCTGCTGAGGCGGAACGGCGTAGTAGCGAGGGAAGAAATAATCCGAGGTCCGGTCGGCGCCCAGCGGCAGATACGGGGCCGGGTCGTACCATCCGGCGCCGTTGGGGTCGCCGTTGGGAAAGCCCCAGCCGTCGCCGGGGCCCGGCGGCAGGATGAATCCGCCCGAGCCATTATGATGGTGATGGTGTCCTTGATGAGGGCACCGTGCGGGGTTCGGGCATTCGCCGGCGCTGCCCGCGGCCAGTACCAATCCCAACGTCATGATCGCGGCGGTCATCTCGATCCTCCTTGTCGAAACCCCCGAGCAGGCCCCTCGAATGACGGACGAGCGTCCTCCTCGACGAGCGCGCGGATCGGCTGGATTCAGCCGAGATTCCTCGCCAATCTAGCATGGGCCAGGACCGACGGCCGCGAATCCGAGCGGTTTCTCTTCCAGTCGCATGGCGCGAACGTTACGATCCATTCATCCTGTGGTCCGCGACGCGGTCGTCGCCGGAACAACCCGCGCGGCAGAAGGTTCTGTCATGATCCTGCTGATCGATAATTACGATTCGTTCACGTACAACCTGGTCCAGCGGCTCGGCGAGATCGATCCCGGCGTCGACTTGGAAGTCGTCCGCAACGATCGGATCACTCTCGACGAGATCGCCGCGCGAAACCCCTCCCACCTGATCATCTCGCCGGGCCCCTGCACCCCCAGGGAAGCGGGAATCTCCAACCAGGTGGTCGAGCGGTTCGCACCGCACATCCCCATGCTCGGCGTCTGCCTGGGACATCAATGCGTGGGGCACGTCTTCGGTGCCCAGATCGTCCGCGCCGATCGGATCATGCACGGCAAGACCTCGCTGATCCACCACGACGGCAAGGGGATTTACCGGGGGCTCGCCAATCCGTTTCAGGCGACCCGCTATCACAGCCTTGTCATCCAGCCGGGAACGCTCCCCGAGGAGCTTGAGGTCGTAGCGCGGACTGAGGAAGGCGAGATCATGGGCGTCCGCCACAAGACGTACCCGCTCGAAGGGGTCCAGTACCATCCCGAGAGCTTCTTGACGATCGAGGGGATCAAGCTGCTGCGCAACTTCCTCGAAAGCGCGGCCTCCTGACGGCCGCCGGCCCCCAGCGCCCGTCACGGTCAATCCAGGTCGGAGCCTCGCCATGCTGTCGATGAATGAAGCGCTCGTTCGGGTTCTCGAACAAGCGCGAGCCTTGCGAGCGGTCGACTGCGATCTCGAATCGGCCCTCGGCCTGACGCTCGCTCAGGACGTGGTGGCCGACGCCGACCAGCCGCCGTTCGACAAGGCGCTCGTCGACGGCTACGCCGTGCGGAGCGTCGACCTGGTTCGGCCGCCATTTCGGCTCGAACTGGGCGAGACGATCCTCGCCGGCCAGATTCCGCAACGTCCGCTGGGCGACCGGGAAGCCGCGACGATCACCACCGGCGCTCCCCTCCCCCCCGGCGCTGACGCCGTGATCATGCACGAGCGGACGCGACGGATCGGCCACACGATCGAGATCGAGGAGCACGAGATCAAGCCGGGCCTCAACCGCCTGCCCCAGGGCAAGGTTTACCGGGCCGACGATCGACTGATCCCTTCCGGCACCCGGCTCACACCCGCGACGCTCGGCGTTCTCGCGGCCGTGGGGGCGGCAAGCGTCCGCGTCATCCCTCGGCCGAGGGTCGCGATCATCCCGACCGGCGACGAGCTGGTCGATTTCCGCCAGCCGCCTGGACCGGGACGGATTCGCAACTCCAACGCGGTCATGCTCCGAGGGTTCGTCGACGGCCTGACCTCGGAGACCTGGACCTCGCCGATCCTGGGCGACGAGCCCGAAGCGCTCAAAGAGGGGCTTCGCCCGGCGCTCGACTTCGACGTCGTGCTGGTCATGGGCGGGGTCTCCGCCGGGCAGAAGGATCTCGTGCCGCACACGCTCGAAGCGTTGAACGTCCGGCCGATCTTCCACAAGATCCGCATCAAGCCCGGCAAGCCGCTCTGGTTCGGCGTGGGATCTCCGCGAGCAGATCGGCCGGGGCCGCTGGTCTTCGGGCTGCCCGGCAACCCGCTGAGCGTCTTGGTCAACTTCCTCGTGTTCGTGAGGCCCGTGCTGCACGTCCTCGCCGGCGCGGCGGCGGACGACGATCGGATCGAGGTTCGTCTGGCGACCCGCGTGAGCCATCGCAATACGCTGACGACCTATCTGCCGGCGCGGATTCTTCGAGAGAGCCTGGTGCCGGGCGAGCCCCTCCGGGTCGAGGCGTTGGACTGGAGCGGGTCGGCCGACCTGCTCTCGGCGGCTGTCGCCGACGGGTTCCTGATCCTTCCCGAGGTGAAGGAGACGTACGAGGCAGGTGAAATTGTCGGTTTCCTGCCCTTGCGTTAACCTACGCCGAGGACTTTTCCAGAGCACGGCCGAACGCCTCGGTTCGGCGAGCCGAGGATGGGCGAGAAAGATTTCATGATGAATGCGCCGAAGGCCGACGTCGAGACGACCGGGCCGGGACCTCGGATCAGCCTGACCGACCGGGTCTCGCGACACCCGGTGATCGCCGGGATCACGTCGGGCCTGTTCCTCTGGTCGGCTTTTCCGCCGATCGAGTGGAGCTGGCTGGCGTGGATCGCCCTCGCGCCGTTGTTCCAGTTGGTGGTCGAGCGCGGGCCCCGGCTGAGGCTGTACCTCGGCGCCTGGGTCGGCGGATTGGTCTTCTGGACCCTGAGCCTCCAATGGGTCCGCCTGACCGACGCGACCGCCTGGGTCGCCTGGCTCGCGATGGCCTTCGCATTCTCGTTCTGGTGGCCGGGCTTTCTGGCGCTGGCCAGGCTGGCGGTGCTCAGGCTCAGGCTGCCGCTGATGCTGGCCGCGCCAATCCTCTGGGTCGGGCTGGAGCACGTCCGCGCTCATCTCTTGAGCGGGTTCCCGTGGTATTACCTCGGGCACTCCCAGTATCGTTCGCTCCATCTGATCCAGATCGCCGACGTCGCCGGCGCGCTGGGCGTCAGCTTTCTGATCGCGCTGGTCAACGCCTGGATCGTCGATTTGCTGTCGCTTCCCTTGTTGTACAAGTCCGCCGCGGGGGCCAGGCTGCGGCCCAAGCAGGTGGCGCGCCTCTGGGTCCTTGGCGCGTGCCTCGGCGGGACGATTCTCTACGGCGCGTACCGGCTTTCGACCGCCGATTTCCGTGACGGCCCGCGGCTCGCCCTGATCCAGTCGAACATCGAGCAGAAGTACAAGAACGACTCGGAAAAGAACGACGCCTACCCGTTCCAGATCCGGGAGAAGCTCCGGGCCTTGGCGACGCGCGCGACGGCCCGAGAGCCCAAGCCCGACCTGATCGTCTGGCCCGAGACCTCGTACCCCTACGGCTTCATCGCCATCGACCCCGCGACCTCCGTTGACACACTCAAACAGCAGGTCCGGATGATCTCCGAGAACATCACCCCCGAGTTCTGGCGAGAGAAACAAAAGGACATCGCAGAGGACGTGTACGGGATGACCGACGCGGTGGCTGCCCCGATGCTCGTGGGCAGCATCGTCTACAACCACAAGCCGGACTCATTCAACAAGTACAATTCGGCGATCCTCGTCGAGCCCCAGTCGCGGACCGTGCAGATGTACAACAAGATCCATCTCGTCCCGTTCGGCGAGTACATCCCGTTCCTCGAACGCATGCCCTGGCTGATGTTTTTCACGCCGTATCGCAACGGCTACGTCCCGACCCTGAATTTCGGCGATGCGTATAACCTGCTCAACCTGGGCGCGTACCGGATCGCCGTCGGGATCTGCTTCGAAGACACCGTCCCCCACCTCACCCGCCGCTTCTTCTCCGACGCGCCCGGCGACCGCCAGCCTGATCTGCTGGTGGATCTTTCCAACGACGGCTGGTTCCACGGGTCGGCCGAACTCGACATGCACCTGGCGGTCAGCGTTTTCCGGACGATCGAGAATCGCGTCCCCCTGGCGAGGGCCGTGAACACGGGGATCTCGGCGCTGATCGACGGCAACGGTCGGATCTTGCAGACGCTGCCGAGGCTCACCGAGGGAGTGCTCCAGGTCACCGTCCCGCTCGACGGCCGAGTCGGTATGTACTCGTCGTTGGGCGACTGGCTGGGCCTCTCGTGCCTGGCCGTCTGCATCGGCCTGGCACCGGTCGGGGCGATCTACAAACGAAGGACCAAGCCCAACGCGGCTCCCGCAGCCTGACTCGTTGAACCGCCGCGAATCCCCATGAAAATGGGGGATCGCGGTCGTTCCGCGGTCGGCCATGAAAATTCCGGTCTGTGGTTTGCCGTAGGGGCGCCCCTTGTGGGTGCCCGATCGCCGAGCGTGAGCGGTCGGCGTGAAACGAACCGGGCACCCACAAGGGGCGCCCCTACCGGACCCGGTCGTGACGCCATGCGAAAAACCTCCCATCTCATGACGTCGGGTGTCGCCTCGGCGTCATGATGGCTTCCATTCGGAGGGTGCTCGCCACGCCCGCGCGACCGGAATCTTCGGAATAAGCCGGAATCTTTTCTGAAAGGCGACATCTGGCGACATCCTTATCCTCAGAGGCCCGTTCGACGACGCCCCCTCCGAGGAGATTCCCGCCCATGTCGACTACCGCCCAGCTTCAGGCCAACCGAGCGAACGCCAAAAAAAGCTGCGGACCGAAAACCGACGAGGGCAAGGCCCGATCGCGGCTCAACGCCCTCAAGCACGGAATGCGCGCCGCGACCGTCAATCCCGTCCTGCCGCACGAGGACCCGGCCGAGCTGGAAGCCAAGATCCGGGAGTGGATCGACGATTACCAGCCGACTAACGCCGTCGAGCGCGAGCTGGTCGTCCGGGCCGCGCGGATCTCCTGGACCCTCGACCGAGCCGAGCGGCACGAGTCCGCGCTCCTGGCTCGAAATGTGCGCAGGGCCATGCTGCGGTCGAAGGCGAAGCGAACCGAGAAGGTCTGTGATTACGGCCGCAAGCTGTTCTACATGGCGGGGAAACGGTTGTTGCCGATCTCCGGGCCGGCCTGGTCGGACGATCCGTCGGCCTTCGTCGCCCGGCTCGAAGAATCGCCCGAGGGGGTTCAGTGGCTGCTCGACCGCTGGGTCGAGATGCGTTGCCTGATCATCTCCAACGAGAACTGGACCTTCCTCGACCAGTTCAAATTCGTCCGACTGCTCGGCAAGCAGCCCTTGGCCGCGATCGACGATCCCGAGCTGAACGAGATCTTCCTGGCCTGGGAGACGATCGAGGAGCAATGGGGCACCCGGTTCTGGCTCCAGATGCAGGAGATGACGCCGTATGAAGACCCGGCGTTCAGCGCCTGGCGAGTCTGGCGCGAGATCGTCCCCCGTCCTGAAACCCCCGAGGCGGCCGTCGCTTTCCTCTTGAGCATCGCCGAGCGTGAAGTCGAGCGGCTTCAAGACCTTCTCATGGACATCGAGGAGATCGAGGGCGACGACGCGGTCGAGCTGGCCGAGCAAGCCTCGTTCTCGGCCAGCGACGCCTTCGAGCGGCTCCGTCGGTTTCAGACCGCCCGGACCCGCGAGCTGCTCCGGACCATCGACCTGCTGGCGAAGCTCCGCGCCGCGTCGAAAAAAGCGACGAAGGAAGCCAATCCTCCGGCCCCCCGCAAGCCGGCCGCCCGCCCGTCGTCGTACCGGTCCGACCCGATCGAGAACCTTGTCGCCGAGGGGATGACCGACTTTCTGGCGAAGCTGCTCGAAGCGGGGGAAAGGCCGTCGAGAACCCCCCAAAAACGCGCGAACGAAGCCACCGTCCGCGAGGCGGAAACCTGTGTGCTGCAACAGGTTCAGCGCCCGATCGTCGATTCCGCCGAAAGCGAGCGAAGCCAATCCGTCGCCGAGCCCGAGCCGGCTGGCGCGCCGACGTCAAACGTCTCAGGTCGGATTCAACGCGGCGAGGGCGTCGCTCTCCCGCCAGGGCGGGAACAACACGTCGCCATCAACCCGAGATGAGCATCGCTTCATCAAGGTTGTTCGAGCGCGCGCACTACTGGAGGACGAGACAGACTCTCACTCTAGAGCGGTTCACCTTTGCGTTGCGCACAGCCGGGTTATCCGGAAGACCGCATTACTGTAGGGGCGTCCCTTGTGGGCGCCCGAATTGCGGGGGGGCACCGCAGTCGCCGACGCCGATCGGGCACCCACAAGGGACGCCCCTACGTGCGCAACCCAGACGCAAACCGCTCTAGAGGATTCAACACGGAGGACGTTGGGGACACGGGTGATAGCGATTCCATCGATTATGCGTGTCGGACGGGGCGTCCTTGAAGGTGAGAGGCAAGCCGACTCCACTTCCCGTCCCATTTCCTCCGCGTTCGCCGTGGTGAATCTCTTCAATCGAACGCTTCGACTCCCTACTTGGAGTGGGATGTTGTTCGTGGAGGCACCTTACCTCGCATCTCCAGTCTGCGCCGCTTGCCTTTCGGTGAGTCGTGGGGTAGATTTTGTTCAAGTCTGCGCCGGCGAACGAGAAGCTTGCTTTCTCGGGTGGGTTTCCCACATTGCGATGTGGGGGGCTTGTCGATCCGGGCGACGCGGCGTTAAATTTGAATGAGGCAATGTACACTCAGCGGCCCGGCGTTGCTGAGAGTCCCGCCATATCTCCGGGATTTACACGGTCCAGCCCAAGCCCGTTATTGACGCACGGCGGCGATCGTCGCGCGGGTGGTTGGCCGGCCGTCTTACTTTGAATGGTAGGATGGGACCATGACTACCGTCGGAAAGATTCTCGTCCTCTTCATCATGGCCTTTTCGCTCATTTTGAGCGCCATTTCGACCGTGGTCTTCACGACCTCGAAGAACTGGAAGACCGCGACCGAAGCCGAGCGCAAAAAGGTCAACGACGTCACCGTCAAGCTCAAGGAGCAGACGGCAAAGACCGAAGCCGCCCAGAAAGATCTGGAGGCGGCCAATGCGAGCTATGAGGCCAAGACCAAGCAGCATCTCGACCGGATCAAGGCGATTGAGGACGCCAACGCCCTGGCCGTAAATCAGGCGACGACCGCCAAATCCCAGGTTGCCGACGCGCAGCAAACCGCGAAGGCCGCCCTGGAAGAGGCCGAGGCGCGACGGAAAGAGACGCTCCAGCTCCGCGATCAGAAATCCCTCGTCGAGAAACAGGGCAACGAGTTCAAGCTGCACACGGCCGAGTTGAACGACAAGATCCGCGAGCTGGAACGCGCGATGGAAACGGCCACCAAGAACAACACCGACCTCCGCGAGCGGGTCGCCAAGTTCTCGACGTACCTCCGCTCCCAGGGGCTGTCCGACGACATCAGCCAGATCAAGGGGATCGAGAGCCCTCCCCCGGTCGTCGGCGAAGTCAAGCGCGTGGAAGCGACCAACCGGAAGTTCGAGGCGACGATCGGCTCGAACGACGGCCTGGTCCCCGGCCACGAGTTATACCTGTTCCGGACCTCGCCCCGTCCGGAGTACATCGGCAAGGCCGAGGTCTTGTCGGTCGATCCCAACCAGTCGGTCCTTCAGGTCAAGGGCACCACTTACCAAGGCAAGAAGATACAGGAGGGCGACATTGTCTCGTCTACGATCAAGCCGCGCCTCTAAGGCGAGCACCTCGTCCGCCAGCCGCTCGTCGACCCCGGCTCGACAGCGAGGCGTGCTCGTCCAGGCTCCCAAGAGCGACATTTACGTCGCGCTCCTGGGAATCTCGCTGGCCGCCATCCTGATCGGCTGCCTGCTGTTGATCCTGCTGCTGGGGCGATACGAGTTCAAAGTCAAGGTCGCCGCCGCCGACCAACGGCCGACCGCCGTCAGCCTGGCCTCGCATCTCGTGGATGTCACGCCGACGCCGCTCTCGCCGTCGACCGCCTGAAATCCCCGACCCGACTCCATCCTCAAGAACGTCCGCCCGCGCGCTGGTTCTCGACCTCGCGCCGGCGGGCGTCTTTTTTTCGAGTCACCCATGGCCTGTACAGGTGATCCGTATATAATGATTGTAGGGAAGATGACGCTGGAGCTGAAAAGGATCAATTCGCTACTTGCCCGGTAGGACTCGGGTACTCGTCAGGCGCGTGCTTCCCGCCTTGCAGGAAAGAGACGGCCGCCATGTCTCAGCACATCGAGATCTTCGCCGCCCTCGCCGCTCCGTTCTCGACCGACGAGGTCCGTACGCGGTCCCAGAACGGCCGCGACTTTCAGTACATCACGGCCCGCATGGTGATGAATCGGCTCGACGAGGTGCTCGGGCCGGTGAATTGGTGGGACGACTACACGCCGATCGAGAACGCGATCGTCTGCCGGCTGACCGTGCGGCTGCCCGACGGAACCACGCTGACCAAGTGCGACGCCGGCGGCTTCACCACCACGCTTGACACCAGCGACTTTGAAAAAAGCGGCTTCTCCGACGCCTTCAAGCGCGCGGCGGTGAAGTTCGGCGTCGGCCGGTATCTCTACGGCGACGGCGTCCCTCCCTCGATCCGCGAAGCCCTCGCCCGTCGGCCAAGCGACGCCGTGCAGCCGCAACCGGCGCTCACGCCCTCCAGGCCGGCGATGGAGGTGGTCAACGGCACGCCGCCGAAGACCGGCAAGGCCCTGTTCGCCTGGGTGAAGGAACGAGACGAGAAGCTCGGCTGCGAGCTGCTGAAGTCGCTCAGTGACTGGGGCAAGAGCCAGGATTTCCCCGCCCGCATGGTGCAATGGACCGGTGAGCAGGTCGATCGCGGCCATTCCGAAGCGGTCCGCCGGCTGGGCTCGCTGGACTTTGTTCCCCAAGCTTCGGCGTTCGCCCAGCACCGGTAGTCTCGACGAAGTCCCTCAATCCGATCGCGGCGTCCGGTCGATGTGTTCTTGTAGGGATTGGGAGGCCGCTCTAGAGTGTATGGAAGATTGCGCGTCGGCGTTGTCCCATACCCAGGGCGGTTTCCGTAAGTTCCGGCTGGATCTTTCGTCGCACGCTCGCCGCGGTGGTCGGGCTCATTGATCGTTTCGGGAAGCCTCCCGGACCATGATCGGGAGCGGCCGGCGCAGGTCGACGTGAACGTCCGAGAATTCTTGGGGGCGGCTCGTCGTGAATATCGTGTTCCTCGCTTCAGAGGGAGTGCCCTTCGCCAAGACCGGAGGGCTGGCCGACGTGGCGGGCGCCCTGCCCCGAGCGGTCGCCGCGCTCGGGCACCAGACGTCCCTCTTCCTCCCGTGCTATCGGCGAGTCTGGGACGCCAAGCCGGACCTTGTCGGGACCGGCCTGACCCTTCAGATCCCGGTCGGGTCGCAGGTGGTCGAGGGGCATGTCTACGAGAGCCGGCTGCCGGGGTCGAACGTTCCAGTCTACCTGATCGATCAGCCTAGCTACTTCGATCGCGAGGGGCTGTACCAGCATCTCGGCAAGGACTTCGGCGACAACTGCGAGCGGTTCGTCTTCTTCCAGCGCGCGGTGCTTGAAGCCGTGCTCGCGTTGGGACTTCGGCCCGACGTCTTCCACTGCAACGACTGGCAGACCGGCCTGATCCCCGTCTACCTCAAGACGCTCTACCGGCGCTATCCGGAGCTGGCGTCGGCCGGCACGCTGCTGACGATCCACAACCTCGCCTACCAGGGGCTGTTCTGGCATTGGGACATGCCGATCACGGGTCTCGACTGGAGCCTTTTCCATCATCGGGCGCTGGAATTCCATGGCCATCTCAGCTTCATGAAGGCCGGCCTGGTCTTCGCCGACAAGCTCTCGACGGTCAGCCCGACCTACGCCCGCGAGATCCAGACGCCGAGGCAGGGTGCCGGGCTCGACGGCCTGCTCCGCGAGCGCCGCGGCGATCTTCGAGGGATCGTCAACGGCATCGACGTCCAGGCGTGGACCCCGCGTCACGAACCGATGCTCGCCGCGCCGTACGACCTTGAAACGGTGGAGCACGGCAAGGCTGTTAATAAGGCTTGGTTGCAGAACCGCGCGGGGTTGCCGGTCCGTCCCGACGTCCCCCTCTTCGCCCAGATCGGCCGGCTCGACCCCCAGAAGGGGTGGGATCTGCTGGCCGAGACCGCCGATCGCTTTCTAGAACATGACGTGCAGTTGATCGTCCTGGGAACGGGACATCCGAAGTACCATCAACTCCTTGAAGGCCTGGCCAACCGGTATCCGGACAAGGTGTGGGCCTATCTCGGTTTTTCCGACGAGCTGGCGCACCAGATCGAGGCCGGGGCCGACGTCTTCCTGATGCCGAGCCTCTTCGAGCCCTGCGGGCTGAACCAGCTTTACAGCCTTGCGCATGGGACGGTCCCCGTGGTGCACGCCACGGGCGGGCTGGTCGACACGGTCGTCGATCTGAATCCGGAGACCTTCGCGGATGGACGAGCCACGGGATTCGTCTTCAATGAGCCCACCGCCTCGTCGCTCTGGGCGACCCTCAACCGTGTCCTGAGCACCTGGACCGATCCGCCGACTTGGCGGCAACTCGTCCGGCGGGGCATGGAGTCGGACTGGTCGTGGTCGCACAGCGCGCGGGAGTACGTCGAGATCTACGACGAGATCCAGCAACGGCTGCATCCCGACGCTTCGCAGAGCTCCGTCAAAGCCGCCGCCGTCGCCTGACGGGCCGAGTTCGTCTTAAGTTGGCCGCCTGATCTTCCGAACTTGATTCGAGTGGCGGATTGCGACCGGGATGGGCGTCGCGAGGTTCTTTCGGGAAGGGCTATGGAATGGCTCGCGTCTCGTTAGCCTTGATGTGGCATCAGCATCAACCGTATTACCCGGACGATGTCGCCGGCGAAAACCCGATGCCCTGGGTGCGACTCCACGCCACCAAGGACTACCTCGGGATGGCTTTGCATCTCGAAGAAGTCCCCGAGTTTCAGTGCACGATCAACCTCGTCCCCAGCCTCCTGAGCCAGCTTGAAGGCTACGTCGACGGGGCGACCGACACGCATCTGATCGCGTCCCGCAAACCGGTCGACGGCCTGGAACGCGAAGACGTCGTCTACCTGCTCGACAATTTCTTCATGGCGTTCGCCGACTCGATGATCCGCCCGCACCCGCGGTATCACGAGTTGTACATGCTCCGCGCGGCGTGGTCCAGTTCCGCCGAGGCGGCGATCACGCGGTTTCGCCCGCGCGATCTTCGCGACCTCCAGGTCTGGTCGAACCTGGCGTGGATCCACCCGCTCTTGTTCGAGAAAGACTCCGAGCTGAGCGAGTTCAAGGCCAAGGGGCGGCATTACTCCGAGGATGACAAGCAGTGGTTTCTGGACAAGCAGCGCGACCTGCTGGCCCAGGTGATTCCCCTGCACCGCAAGCTCGCCGAACGAGGTCAGATCGAGCTGACCACGACGCCTTACTATCACCCGATCCTGCCCTTGCTGCTCGACAAGAAGCTCGCCCGCGAGGCGATGCCCGACGTCGCCCTGCCCGCCTATCGCGAAGGCTATCCCGAAGACGCCGAAGTCCACGTCCGGCGCGCGGTCGAGAGCCATACGAGGCGCTTCGGATCGCCGCCGGCCGGCATGTGGCCGAGCGAGGGGTCGGTCTGCCAGAGCCTGATCCCGCTGCTGGCCCGGCACGGCATCAAGTGGATCGCCACGGATGAAGAGATCCTCGGATGTTCGACCGGGGGGATGGTCGGCCGCGACAGCCGGGGGTACGTCCGACATCCCGAGCTGCTCTACCGCGCCTGGAACGTCCGCGAGGGCGAGCATGAGCTAGGCGCAGTCTTCCGCGACCACTCGATGTCCGATCAGGTGGGCTTCCACTACCAGCGCAGTCCCGGTCCGGTCGCCGCCGCCGACTTCCTCGGCAAGCTCCACGCCATCGGCGACGCCTGCCGGCACAACCCGGCCACGATCGTCCCGGTGGTCCTCGACGGCGAGAACTGCTGGGAGTATTTCCCCGACGGCGGCGTGTCGTTCCTTCGCTCGCTCTACCAGGGCGCGGCGCGCGACTCTCGGGTGCAACCCGTCAAGGTGAGCGACTTTCTCAAGGAACATCCGCCCGCCGACACGCTCCAGCGGCTGTTCGCCGGAAGCTGGATCAGCCACAACTTCGCCATCTGGATCGGCCACCCGGAAGACAACCGAGGCTGGGACGCGCTCCACGACACCCGGCGGTTTCTCGTGGCCGAGCAGCAGTCGGAGCGCCACGATCCCGCGCTGCTCGCCCGGGCGTGGGAAGAGATTTACATCGCCGAGGGGTCCGACTGGTTCTGGTGGTACGGCGACGACCATTCGAGCGCCCAGGACGCCCTGTTCGACCACCTATTCCGCAAGCATCTCCGCAACGTCTACGCGCTCCTGTCGTGCGACCCTCCGGGCTCGTTGTTCACGCCGATCTCGCAGTCCGGCAGCCATCGCCCGGTCAACGATCAGCCGACGAGCTTCCTGAACGTCAAGGTCGACGGCCGCGCCACGTACTTCGAGTGGATCGACGGCGCGAAGTACGTTTGCGGCAACGATCGCGGCACGATGACGCTCGTGACGCGCGGCTTGCTCAACTGCGTCTGGTTCGGCTTCGACGCCGACCGCTTCCTGGTCCGCATCGACACCGAAGGGGGACCGGCCGCCGAGCGGCTGGTCGAGGCCGACCGGCTGCGGATCGGCTTCGTCGACCCCGCCGAGCGCGAGATCGTGGTGATGCAGCCTTCGCTGCCCCGTCCGGTCGCGTACCTCAATCACTCGGGACGCCAGATCGCCAACGGCACGACGGTTTCCGTCGCCACCGATACGATTCTCGAGCTTGCCGTGCCGTTCGACCGGCTCGGTCGTCAGCCCGACGACGCGATCCGGTTTTACGTCGAGCTTCTCAAGGGGGAGGCCAGCGTCGACCGCGCGCCTCGCGAGGGGGTTTTCGAACTGACGGTCCCCTGCCCCGACTTCGAACGGATCATGTGGCAGGTCTGACGATGGAACGGTCAGACCTCTGAACCCGACCGACGCTTACCAGGAAGGCGGACGCTCATGCCCGAGTTACGGAAAGATCCGGTCGTCGGCCGCTGGGTCATCATCGCGCATGAGCGGGCCAAGCGCCCGCACGACTTCAAGTCCGAAGCCCCTCCGCGCCAGGAGAGCCAGGTTTGCCCGTTCTGCGAGGGGAACGAGCACATGACCCCTCCCGAAATCCTCGCTTACCGCGACTACGGGGCGCGGCCGAACGGGCCGGGATGGCGCATCCGGGTCGTCCCCAACCGCTTCCCCGCGCTCAAGATCGAGGGCGACCTGAACAAGCGGGGGGACGGCATCTACGACATGATGGCGGGCGTCGGGGCCCACGAGGTCATCATCGAGAGCCCTCGCCACCACGTCAGCGTCTCGTCCCTCGCCGAGGAGAATCTTCGCGAAGTCCTCTGGGTGTACCGCGACCGCCTCGTCGATCTCAAGAAAGACAAGCGGCTGGTCCACGGCATGCTGTTCAAGAACGTCGGCGAGGGGGGCGGGGCGAGCCTTGAGCACACCCACAGCCAGTTGATCGTCACGCCGATCGTGCCGATCTCGGTCTGGGAAGAAATGACCGGCGCCCTGGAGTTTTTCAACTACCGCGGCCGTTGCATCTACTGCGACATGGTTCAGCAAGAGCTTTCCGCCGAGAAGCGAATCGTCCTGGACTCCCCCCATTTCACGGCCTTTTGTCCGTACGCCAGTCGGTTCCCGTTCGAGACCTGGATCGTCCCCAAGACGCATGCGAGTCACTTCGAGAACATCCCCAAGCCCGGGGTGGATGATCTGGGCCAGGTCTTGCACCAGGTGCTCGGCAAACTGGAGCTGGCGCTCGATTCTCCGTCGTACAACTACATCATCCACACGGCTCCCTTTGACCATTCGGAACTTCCGCACTATCATTGGCATATCGAAGTGATTCCCCGGCTGACGAAGGTTGCGGGGTTCGAGTGGGGGTCGGGATTTTACATCAATCCGGTCCCTCCCGAGGACGCGGCGGCCTTCCTCCGCGAGGTTGAGGTGGTTCCTTCGTATGCGCACACCGCGTTGCGAGAGCGAGCGCCGGGAAGTCGTCTCCAGCCGCATGCGTCGAAGGTCCCCTGATCGCCAGTGGATCGACGCCGATCCGTGGCCCTTGCAGAACGCGTGATGCCCCTTCCAGCCGGTCTTCTCGCCTGGCTTTCTCGCGTCGATCCGAGGGGCCGACCGTCGCCCGGCGGCCCAGTCGAAACCGTCTTCTCAATCGTTGCAATTCGCCGATCCCCGCAGGCGCGGCGCGTGTCGGCTCGCCCGGATTCCGTCGTCATCCACGAGGCTCGTCCATGTCGAATCTGCGCCTGATCCTCGCGCTTCACAATCATCAGCCCGTGGGGAATTTCGACGGCGTCTTCGAGGCCGCGTACCGCGACAGCTACCTGCCGTTCATCGAGGTTCTCGAGCGGTATCCCGAGATCCCGTTCGCGCTGCACACGTCGGGGCCGTTGCTCGAATGGCTGGTCGACCAGCATCCCGACTACATCGAGCGGGTTCGCGCGTTGGTCGAGTGCGGGCGGGTCGAGATCCTGGGCGGCGGCTTCTTCGAGCCGATCATGACGATGATCCCCCACGTCGATCGCGTGGGGCAGATCCGCGAATTCTCCGCCTATTTGGAGGAGCTGTTCACCGCCAAGGTTCGCGGCATGTGGATGCCCGAGCGGGTGTGGGAGCAGCACCTGGTCTCGGCGATCGCCGAGGCGGGAATCGAGTACACGATCCTCGACGACTTCCATTTCGAGCGCGCGGGCGTCTCGGGCGACGACCTCTTCGGCTATTACTTGACCGAGGACGAGGGCCGCTTGCTGAAGGTGTTTCCGGGATCGGAAACCCTTCGCTACACGATCCCGTTCCAGGAGCCGCACGCCACTTACGAGTTCCTCCGCGGCCTGGCCGCGCGCCGGCCGGGGGCGACGGTCGTCTGCGCCGACGACGGCGAGAAGTTCGGCTCGTGGCCCGAGACGTATGACCACGTTTATAAGCGAGGCTGGCTCACGCGGTTCTGCGACATGATCGTCGGCAACCGCGACTGGCTCGAAACGACCACCCTGGGCCGGACGGTCGACGCGACGCTGCCGCTGGGCAAGGTCTACATCCCCGACGGTTCGTATCGCGAGATGACTGAGTGGGTCCTCCCGCCCGGCGATCATCACGAGTACGAGAAGGCCGGCAAGCTGGTGCGGTCTCACGACCAGTCGCATCAGATCAAGCCGTTCTTCCGGGCGGGCGGTTTCTGGCGGAACTTCAAGGCGCGCTATCCCGAGAGCGACGAGATGTACGCGCGCATGCTCGGCCTCTCGAAGCGGTTGACGGCCCTCGCCGCCCGGCCCGACGCCGATCCCGACTACCTCGACGTCGCCCGCCGCGAGCTGTACCGGGGCCAGTGCAACTGTCCGTACTGGCACGGGTCGTTCGGTGGTTTGTACCTTCCCCACCTCCGGAACGCGATTTACCGCGCTCTGATCTCGTGCCACAACGCGCTCGACGAAGCCGAGGGGAAGTCCGGCCCGCGCGTCGCGCTTGAGGTCGGCGATTTCAACCTCGACGCCCGCCAGGAAGTACGGCTCGAAAACGATCGGCTGATCGCCTTCGCGCGCCCGGCGCAGGGGGGACAGGTCTACGAGCTGGACGTGCGCGAGGTCGCGGTGAACGTCCTCAGCACTCTCGACCGGCGTCCCGAGGCGTATCATCAGACGATCCTGGACACGATCCGGACGCGCGGGGCGGCCGATCCCACGGGCGTCGCGGCGAGCATCCACGACCGCGTCGTTCTCAAGCAAGACAACCTCGACGACCTGATCGTCTACGACCGCCATCCGCGCAAGGCGTTCGTCGATCATTTTTATCCGCTCGACGTGACGCTCAACGACCTGATCGCCGCGCGCGACGTCGAGCGCGGCGATTTCGTGGCCGGCGCCTACCTGGCGAAAGCCCACCGCGAGACCGACCGCGTCGCCCTCGTGATGGAGCGTCCGGGCTGGGCCGACGGCCATTCGATCCGCATCCGCAAGACGATCGAGCTGGCGGCGAGTTCTCCCGCGCTGGAGGTCCGCTACGTGTTGGAAGGGCTGCCGGCCGGCGCGTGTCTTCATTTCGCCGTCGAGATCAACCTCGCGGGGATGGCCGGGCACGCCGACGACCGTTATTATTCGAATCTCGCGGGCGACAAGTTGGGGATGCTCGACTCCCGGATCGATCAACAGCACCTCGCCGGGCTGAGCCTCGCCGACGAATGGCTCGACCTGGCCGTCGGCCTGAGCTGGACCAAGCCCGGCGGCGTCTGGTGCTTCCCGATCGAGACCGTGAGCCAGAGCGAGGGGGGGTTCGAGGGCGTTTACCAGTCGTCGGCCGTCGTGCCCCACTGGCACGTCACGGGCGACGAATCGGGCCGCTGGGAAGTCGCGATCCGTCTGTCGGTCGATTCGTGGAAACCGGTCGAAGCCGCCGCCGCCCGGTTCCGCGCCAGCCTGGCCGAGGTTTAAGCGTCGACGAGTCCGGAGCCCGCTTCATGTTCTGGCCGTTTCGCCGCCGAGGAACGCCTGAGCCGCCGCCGCGACCGTCGGTCGACGCGGCGTCGATCGTTCGTCGCGCGCGGCGGCTGCGATTCCGGATCAGGCCCGAGACGGTCCTCCAGCTCGCCGGCGCCTATCATGGCGCCCGACCGGGCGTCGGCCTGACCTTCGCCGAGCTTCGCGCCTACGAGCCGGGCGACGACGTCCGCCACATCGACTGGAACGTGACCGCCAGGCTGGGCAAGCCGTTCGTGCGGCGGTTCGTCGAGGAGCGCTCGTTCGTGCTCTGGCTGATCGTCGACGCCTCTGCCAGCATGAGGTTCGGCCGCGAGAGCCAGACCAAGGCCGACCGCGCCGCGCAGGCCGCCGCGCTGCTGGCGACGGCCGCGATCCACAACGGCGATCGCGTGGGCCTGCTGATCGTCAGCGACCGGATCGAACTCGATCTCCCCCCGGCCGGCGGCGTCCGCCATCTCTCGCAGGTCGTCCGCGCGCTCGTGGCGACGCCGACCACGTCGCGAAAGACCCAGTTGCACGCGGCGCTCACGCGTATCCGGCGGTCGTCGCGTCGCGCGATGGTCGTCGTCCTCAGCGACTTCGAATCCGAGGAGCCGATCGGCCTCTGGCGGCGCGCCAGCCGCCGACACGACGTCATCGCGGTCCGCATCGTCCACCCGCTCGAAGAACGGCTCCCCGACGTCGGGCTCTTGATGCTTGAAGCCGCCGAACAGAGCGGCCGGATGGTGGTCGATTCCCACTCGTTGCGGCGTCGGCGATCGTATGCGCGCCAGGCCGACGAGCGGGAGCAGGCGTTCGTCCGCTGGTGCATCGGCGCCGCGATCGACGGCTTTCGGATGTCGACCGAGACCGAGCCGCTTCAGACGCTCATGGAACTGTTCGCGCGCCGCGCCGCGCGTCGGAGCAAGCCGTGAGCCAGGCACCCGAACAAGCCCTCGTCCCTCCCCGTCCGAACCCCGGCCCCGAGCCCTGGAGCGGCGACGGCGGCCTGGCGAACCCATTGCTCATCGTGGCGGTCGCCGCCGCCGGCCTGTCGGCGGTCTGGCTCTGGCGTCGTCGTCGCCGGGTGAAGCAACCGAGCCGACCGCCGACGCCGTCGCTGCCGCTCGACGAATCGCCCGAGGCCCGCTTGCTCGCCCTTTGCGAACAGGTTCGAGGTACGTTGTCCTCGCGATTCGGCCCCGGCCTGCGCGCGCGGACGACCGAGGAGATCGCCGTTGATCTGCAGATCCTCGACCTGCTCGGCGTCGAGCGCTTCGACCGCCTGACGGAACTCCTTCGCACCGGTGATCGACTCAAGTTCGCCCGGCAAGGCACTGCGGGCGCGGTCGTCGATCAGCTCGGCGAGCTTGTCGCCTGGGCGTCGGCGCTCGACACGCTCCCGCACCCGCCGCGGCCGGTCAATGATCAGAATCGCCGATCTCCTGGCGAGCGAAACGGACGCCGATCTCCTCGGACCGACCCACCCCGGTCTTGAGCTTGATCCGCCAGACCAGCGGGCTCGCCAGGCGAGGCTCCTCGACCGGCTCGCTGACCAGGATGACGTCTTCGGCGCCGCCCGGCTCAACGGCGGGGAACGACTGGTTCTCGATCGACCATTCGCTCTCCATCGCCAGCTTGAACATCGCGATCCGCTCTCCGGACGCCGTCTCGATGAACGACGCTTCCGTAGGATCGACGGCGTCGCGGACGCTGGCCAGTTCGAGAGGCGTGAGACGGCGGTCGCTCGACTTGTTCCTGAGTCGAAGCGTCAGAACCAGGCAAGCCGGGTTCTCTCGGCGCTCGGCGTCCGGGTCGACGATCCTGTAAACCCGAACGTTCTGGAACAGAACCACGATCGGGGTGACTTCGAGATCACCGATGACGAGCGGCTTGCCCAGGCCCGTCACCCGGTCGGCGGGCAGCGACGAGACCGGCGCTCGCTTTGGAGCCGAGACCTTCGCCCAATCAATCGCCGGCAGGGACGACGATACGGAGCCGCCATGATCCGCAGTGGGCCGGGAAAGGCCTCGACCCGTCCAGAGAACCCAGGCAAGGGCCAGCGTAACCGCGCTCGCGTAGCTGACGAGCAGCAGTGTGGGCAGCGAGTACGGCGGCTTCGAGTCGTAGCCAGCGTGTCCTTCGATCTCATCGCCCGAAACCTCGGCCGTCGCGCGTTTCTTGGCCACGGAGTCGGACGACGGCGCGAGTTGGATGCCGATGTCGAGGCCCAGGGGGTCCGAAGTGCTCGCCGACGCCGGCATGCTGAACGTTGCGAGCGGCTCATGAGCGCCGCCTGGAATCGACTCGGGCGGCGACGTCGCGGAAGGGTAGGCCGAGCCCAACATCGGGTCGGGCTCAGGCTTCTCGATCGACGTCGTGAGAATCAGGCTGATGTCGTCGGCGGTGGTGGTTTCGGGAACGACGAGCGGCTGGCCGGCGTTCGGAGGCGACGAGGGGGGGAAAGGCCCGGGCGACGATTCGGAGTCGGAAGACGCCAACGCGTCAGGGAACGGCGTATGAGGCGGCTCGGTGAGCGGGTTGCCGGTGATCATTCCAGAATTCCCGTGAAGCCCAAGCGCTGCTCCTCGCAAAACTCGATGGATGCGAGAACGATGGCTATAGCGATACTCAGTCTATCGGACCGTGTGTCGCCGTGGCGAGCCTGTGTTTTTTACAAAGCGCTATTTTCCGCGTCATGTCCCATAAGACGCCCGATCCGACTCAATTTGCGGTACGCAACCAGACGGTCGTGCCCGGCCCCGCGGAAAGCACCCGGCCGGCGTCGCCGTTGACGACGGCGACCTCGACCCAGCCGCCACTGCCCAGGAGGGCGACGAGTGATCCCGTGGGGCGGTCGCCGTAGGTGCGCACGATTCCCTCGACGCGCTGGCCGGCGATCTCCGCAACCCAATCCTTGGCGGCCCGTCCGGTCAGGTGCTCTTCCTTGATGTTGGTGATCAGGTTGCCGAACGTGTCCTTGAAGATCACCTCGCCGATGCAGCCGTTCTCGGTGGGAGTCGGCTCGAAGTTGCGGAGCGTGATGAACCTGGAGACCGCCGCGCCCAGCTCGGCGGGATCTCCGCCCTTGATCAGATGAGCGGCGGCGGGGGCCAGGATGTCGCGGCCGTGGAAGGTCGGCGAGATCTCGCGGCGGGCGAGGTTGGGGTTGGTGATCTCCCAGACGCCCTGAGACGGGTGCCCGCGCGAGACGCCCGTGATCACGCCGTTGTCGGGCAGGACGAACCACTGATCGGCCGCCTTGACCGCGATCAGTTTACGGTCGGTTCCCACGCCCGGATCGACGACCACGAGATGGACCGTGCCGGCCGGAAAGGCGTCGACGATCCCCGCGAGCACGAACGACCCTTCGAGCACGTTCTGCGGCGCGATCGAGTGGCAGACGTCGACCAGGGCGGCGCCGGGCGCCAGGCCCAGGAGAATCCCCTTCATCGCCGCGACGTAAGGGCCGATCTGCCCGAAGTCCGTCGTCAAGGTGATGATCCCCGGCTTCATCCCGACCTCCGATCCGGACTCCCAGCTTCCTGAGGACGCGCTCACGATCCACTTGCCTCATAAGTCGCGGTGATTCGCGAGGTCATCCCGCCGCGGGGGTTGAAAAGCCCGACGATCTTCATTCGCAGGGGCTGGCACGAGCCCGTGAGGTCGTCGAGGATCGTGTTGATGGTGTGCTCGTAGAAGATGCCTCGGTCGCGAAACGCGAACAGGTAGAGCTTCAGGCTCTTCAGCTCCAGGCACGTCGCGGCCGGGACGTAGGTGATCACGATCGTCCCGAAGTCGGGCTGGCCGGTCTTGGGGCAGACCGCCGTGAACTCCGGACAGGTGATCTCGATCTCGTACTCGCGATTCGGGAACTGGTTGGGGAACGTCTCCACCGCGGCTGCCATGTCGTTTCCTCGGCCCTGGGATCGTCCGATGAGTCGGACCTCGGATCGCGCTGGAAGACCTGCCCCGGCGCGTTCCGGTTCTGTGTGAATTTTAATACGAGGCTCCCAATGAGTATTCTAGGCTTCGGAAGACCTCGCGCGGTAGTCGTTTCGATCGCCGGTGTTGTCGCCGGATCGAACTAGCCGGTCGGCGGATCGTCGGTTTCGGTCGTCGCGGCGGGTGGACTTCCGCATTGGGTGACGACCGCGCGCGGGGGATTACGAATTTCGCGCGGCGGATCGCGGCTCGACCATGGTATGATTGAGGATTCATGAAGCCAGACCGTCGTTGCGAGGCGGATATCGGAGAAGCTCGACCGTGGTCCGACGGAGCCGCGCGGTCTTTTCTCGGTGAGCCCTTGATTCCTTGACGCTTTTTGCTAAATGTGTTGGTAACGCAGGTTTCTGGCCTCGATGGGTTCTTCAACGCATGACGTGCTGGCCCGGAGAGGCTCGCGTGCGGGACCGGCCTGTTCGCTTCAGTAACCTTGATTTGGTGCGGTTCCCGTCCCCGACAGGAGTTTCCCGATGTCGCAAGGCCCCCGCCGTCTCCTCCGCCTGGAAACCGTCGACGGAGTTACCGTCGTCAGCTTCGTCGATACGAAGATCGTCACCGAAGAGCAGATCCAAGAAGTGGGCGAGCAGCTTTACAGTCTGGTCGAAGATGAAGGCCACAAGAGCCTTCTGCTGAACTTCGGGAACGTCCAGTACCTCTCCAGCGCCGCGCTGGGCAAGCTGATCAACCTCAAGAAGAAGGTCGCCGCCGTCAAGGGGAAGCTCAAGCTCTGCTGCATCCACCCCGACCTCCTCGAAGTCTTCCGCATCACCCGCCTCGACCAGGTCTTCGAGATCTACCCCGAGGAACAGACGGCTCTCGACAAGTTCTGAGCCGCCGTTTTCCGGTTCCGGTCGGCGCGACGACTCTCCGCACCGGCCGCCGGACGCCGGCCCGAGACCGCTCAGATTGATTTTCGGCACGGCGGTCTTGCGCCCCTTGAAGGACGCGGGCCGTCTTTTTTTTGGCGGACCGCCGATGGCCGACGCTTCACTGACCCCGATGATGCAGCAGTATCGCGAGTTGAAGGCCCGCGACCCCGACGCGATCCTGCTCTTTCGGATGGGCGATTTCTACGAGATGTTCGGCGAGGACGCCGTCCGCGCCTCGGCCGTGCTCGGCATCGCGGTGACCACCCGCGACCGCGACAAGGGGGATCAGGCCGTTCCGATGGCCGGGTTCCCTCACCCCGCGCTGGAGACGTACCTGGCCAAGATCGTCCAGGCCGGCCTGCGCGCCGCGGTCTGCGAGCAGATCGAAGATCCCAAGTTGGTCAAGGGGCTGGTCAAGCGCGACGTCGTCCGTGTAGTCACACCGGGCACGCTCACCGAGGAAGCTCTGCTCGATCCTCGCACGGCCAACTATCTGGCGGCCGTCGTCGAGGTCGGGACGAAGGTGGGGTTGGCCTGGGTCGAGCTGTCGATGGGTCGGTTTTCGCTCACGAGCCTGCTCCGGACTGAGCTGGCCGACGAGATCGCGCGGCTGTCGCCCGCCGAGACCCTGGTCTCGGAGCTGAGCGTCGACGCCCCCTGGCTGCGTTCCCTGCGCGCCCAGCCAGGCTTCGCCGTGACGATCCGGCCGTCGTGGGACTTCCAGGCCGAGCAGGCCCGGAAGACGCTGTTCGATCAGTTCGGCGTCACGACGCTCGAAGGCTTCGGCGTTGACGACCGCAATCTGGAGATCCAGGCGGCCGGGGCGCTGGTCGCTTATCTTCGCGAGACGCAGAAGTCGTCGCTCGGGCATATCACGCGACTGACGCCCTACCGCCGGGCCGACGTCCTGACCCTCGACGAGACGACCCGGCGCAGCCTGGAACTCGTCCGGACGCTCCGCGAGGGCAAGCGCGAGGGCTCGCTGCTTCAGGTGATCGACCGCACCACGACGCCCATGGGGGCCCGGTTGCTCGCCGAATACGTGACCTCGCCACTCACCTCCCCCGCCCTCATCGAGGAGCGTCTGGGGGCCGTCGACGAGCTGGTGAACGACGCGACCCTTCGCGGCGAGTTGCGCGAGGCGCTCGGCGAAGCCTACGACCTGGAGCGGCTCGCCGCCCGCGTGGCCACCGGCCGGGCCAACCCGCGCGACCTCTCGTCGCTGGCCCGGACGCTGGCGCTGCTGCCCCGGATCAAGGCTCGGCTCACGGCGAGGCGATCGCAGCGGCTCTCGCGACTTGAGGGCGCGATCGAGCTTTGCCCCGAGGTCCGCTCGTCGATCGAGGCCGCGCTCGTCGACGACCCGCCGCTCACGATCAAGGAAGGGGGCCTGATCCGCCCCGGCTACCACCCCGAGCTCGACCGTCTGCGGTCGGCCTCGAAGGAAGGCAAGTCGTGGATCGCCAAGTATCAGACCGACCAGATTCGACGCACGGGCATCTCCGGTCTCAAGGTCGGCTTCAACAACGTATTCGGCTATTACATCGAGATCTCGCACTCCCAGGCCCAGCGCGGCGAGGTCCCCGCCGAGTACATCCGCAAGCAGACGGTCAAGAACGCCGAACGCTACTACACGCCCGAGCTGAAGGAGTTCGAGAACGAGGTCCGCAACGCCGACGAACGCGCCAACGCACTCGAATATGAGCTGTTCACGAGCCTTCGCGATCGCGTCTCGGCCGATGCGCCCCGGCTGATCCAGGCGGGCTCCGTGCTGGCCCAGATCGACGTCCTCTCGGCGCTCGCGGAACTCGCCGCGCGACAGGGCTACTGCCGTCCGGAGATCGTCGCCGACCCGGTCTTCGAGGTCGAGGCGGGTCGCCATCCGGTACTCGACGTCGTGTTGCCGCACGGCGACTTCGTCCCCAACGACACGCGACTCGGCCCCGACGACGGCAGCCTGCTGCTCATCACCGGCCCCAACATGGCGGGTAAAAGCACCTACATCCGCCAGGTCGCGCTGATCGCGATCATGGCCCAGATGGGAGGGTTCGTACCCGCTCGGCGAGCCCGGATCGGCGTCGTCGATCGGCTGTTCGCCCGGGTCGGGGCGACCGACGAGCTTTCGCGCGGGCAGAGCACGTTCATGGTCGAGATGACCGAGACGGCCAACATCCTCAACAACGCGACGCCGCAAAGCCTGGTGATCCTCGACGAGATCGGCCGGGGGACGAGCACGTTCGACGGCGTCTCGCTCGCCTGGGCGATCACCGAGCACCTTCACGACGTCGTCGGCTGCCGGACCCTCTTCGCCACTCATTACCACGAACTGGTGGAGCTGGAGAAGACCAAGGCCCGCATCCGCAACGCCAACGTCGTGGTCAGCGAGAGCCAGGGGGAGATCGTCTTCCTCCACCGGATCGCGCCGGGTGGGGCCGACCAGAGCTACGGCATTCACGTCGCGCGACTGGCCGGGGTGCCGTCCCCCGTGCTCGATCGAGCGCGCGAGATCCTCGCGTTCCTCGAAAAGCAGCACGGCCCCGATCCGGGCCTCCCCGAAGGGCCGATCCGCCGCAAGGTGAAGACCGCCCGCTCCCTGCAAGGAAGCCTCTTCGCCGCGCTCCCCGAGCCCCTCGTCGCCGAGCTGCGCCAGACCGATCTCGCCACGTTGGGCCCGGACCAGGCCCTCGATCTGCTCAAGCGGCTGCGCGAGCTGGCCGGCTGAACGGTCGCCACACCTCCTGAAACAGGGCTGACGCCATGATGAACGCGACTCGGTTCCGAACGCTCCTCATCACGGCCTGTGCGGTGGTCGGATCGCCTCCGAGCGACGCCCTCGCGGCTCGGCTCCGGGCGGGCGTCGCCAAGGTGGACATCACGAACACCGGGGCCGGACCGATCAACGACCCCTTGTTCGTCAAGGCGCTCGTGATCAAGGACGACGCCACGACGGTCGTGGTCGTCACCGTCGACGCGGTCGCCATCGGCGAGATCGGGCACATCCGCAACGACTATCTGTCCAAGGTTCGGTCGCGGCTGGAGAAGGAACTCGGCATCAAGCCCCAGAGCGTTCTCGTCAACGCCAGCCATTGCCACGGCGTCGTGTGCGCGGACGTTGATGAGCGGACCTTTCAGGCGGTGAAGCAAGCGGCGAGCCATCTGGTTCCGGTCAACGTCGGCGCGGGCGTGGGCCACGAAAACCGGATCATGGAGAACCGCCGGCTCAGGCTGAAGAGCGGCAAGGAGGCCGACGTCCGCCACGCCTACGCGCTGCCGCCGGACGAAGAGGTCGTCGGGACCGGTCCGGTCGATCCGGAGATCGGCGTCCTCCGGCTCGACCGCGAGGATGGGCGGACCCTGGCCGTCGTCTACAACTTCGCATGTCACCCCATCATGGGAGTCCCGAGCGGCGGCAACACCGCGGACCTCACCGGCTTCGCCTCGAAAGCGATCGAGGACAACCTGAGCGATGGGACGATCGCCCTGTTCCTTCAGGGGTGCGGCGGCGACGTCAATCCGGCGCTGTACAAGGACGTCGACAACCCTCGGAACGCGGAGCCCCTGGGGAACTTGCTGGGCCTCAGCACCTTGCGGGCGCTTAAGACGATCCGGAGCAAGGACGACGGCCGGCTGAAAGTCATTCACGAGACGATCGCCCTGCCGAGGGCCGACGTCGCCAAGCGGATCATCGCCATGGAGTCCGAGCAGCAGGCCTTGCTCCAGTCGTTGCAAGGCACGAGCCTCAATCTCAAGACGTTTCTGCCGCTGGCCGTGAAGTACGGGGTGTCGGGTGATTACCCGTCGTACTATTCGCACCGCTACATGTCCGAGAAGGCCGCGGGGCGTGACGACCTGACCAGGCTCGACGCCGAGAACCGCGTGAACATGAAGCAGTACGTCGACAACATCCACATCATGGAGCAACTGACCAGGACGCAGACGAACCTGGCCCTGTTGCGGAAGCACCAGGCCGACAACGCGGCCGCCGGGTCGAAGACGGTCGACGTCGAGGTGTTGGGCGTGCGGGTCGGCGACTTCGTGCTGGTCACGTTCCCTGGCGAATTGACCGTGCAGACCGGGCTCGACGTCAAGCAGGCGTCTCCCCACGACCTGACCTTCGTCGCGGGGTACACCAACGGATACATCTACTACGCGCCGACCGCCGAGCAGCTCAAGAACGTCGGCGGGGCCCAGGAAGACAGCGACTGCATCCTCGCGCCGGAATGGCAGAAGATCTACGAGGACACGGTCGCTGAGTTGCTGAAGAAGCTGTGAGGAGGCGCATCTCTCCCTCCTACATCGACAGATCGAGCACCGACTGCTTCGTATACGACGACCCGGCGAGGCTCTACAATGGCGCGTGAGCGATCCCGCCGCGTCGTGCGCGCGGCTCGGGCGTCGCCGGGCCTACCTTGAGAACGCTTCAGGATGAGAACCGCGATGGGAAACGCGCCGGCTGATCCGGTCGTCGATCTGGATGAGCGCTGGCGCGAGCGCCGGATCAAGTGGGGGCGGAAGCTCGGCCGACTGCGGTTGGGAGTCGAGCCGCTCGACGCTCAGCTCGATCGTCACCGTCGCGTGACATCCGTGATGTCGGCCGTCTCGGGGGCCATTGGATTGTTGTTCATCGCCCTCTTCTCGGCCTTCGGCCGGCCCGACGTCGGCCTGATCTTCGTCGCGGTCTTCCTGCTGCCGATCATCGTTTTCTCGTGGGCCGGTTACTTGCTCCTCGCGCGTCGGGCGCATGCGTTCGAGCGCGAATACGACGCCTACCAGTCGGAGCGCCGCCGGTTGATTGGATAGGGGCGACGAACACAACCCCGGAGTCGACCTGAAGCCGATCCGGGGCGGGTTCGTCGTCACTCAGTAAGATTCGCCCGGATCACCAGCCGCGGCCGGCTCCGGCTCCAGCGTAGTCCAGCTCCTCGGCGTCGTCGTGGTCGAAGCTCAGTCGCTCGGACCACTCGGACGCGTCGGCGACCGACGATTCCAACTCGACCCGCAGCCGCTTGCGGGCGGTGTGGAGCCGTCGCTTGATGGTTCCCAGGGGGACGTCGAGTTCGTCGGCCATCTCGATCAGCGACAGGTCGCGGATGTAAAAGGCGACGAGGGTGTCGCGGTCGAGCGTCTTGAGCCGGCCGAGCGCCCCCCAGAGCCGCTCGGCCCGTTCGCGGAGGATCAAGGAGTCGATGGGCTCGTCGTTCTCCTCGTAGGCGCCTTCGAGCACGATGGTCTCGACCGTGGCCGGGGCCACTCGCCGCGTGGCCCGGTTGATGGCCATGCGGACCGTGACCTGCCGCAGCCAGCCGGCGAACCGCTCGGGCTCGCGAAGCTGGTCGATCCGCCGCATCACGTGCAGGAACACCTCCTGGGTCAGTTCCAGCGCCTCGCTCGGGTTTCCCAATCGCCGCAGCGCGATCGCTCGCACCGTGGGCTCGAACTGCTCGACGAGCAGACCGAACGCTTCGCGGTCCCCGTCCTGCGAGCGCTGGACGAGAACCGCGACCTCAGCCCAGTTCCGTTCGTCTTCCCCCGTAGTCTTCATCGTGGCCAGCACAGGATCCACCTTCCCCGACTCCGGGGATCTGCCGGGCCCTCGCTCGAACCGTCGCTGCCACGACGGATTCCACTCGGCAAGGACCCAGACGGCATCACGAACGTGAAACGCCCGGCGCTCGACGGAACCGAAGGTCTCGCGGCCCAGTCCGCAACAAAGCGGGGGCCACGACGCTTCCGTTCTCGGGAACGCGGCGACGCGAAAGATGCGCGAGCGCGGTTTTTCCGTTACGAGTCGGGAGAACTCGATCTGGGAACACCCGCGCTGAGTCGTATGCCGGATCGGCCGTTCATCGGGAAGTCGGGACGGAGCGCCCAGGGGGAAGGTCGTCGCCCTTCAGCCTGATCGATCCGCCGCCGGGAGTTCCCGAGGGCGAGCCTGTTCCAACACGCTCGACTCGTTTACTCGGCGACGGCCGCTCTAGCAGCCTGTCTCGCCACCGCCGCCCGGTTCGTCCAGGCCGCGCTCGTCGTCTCGATCGCTTCCAAACTCCGGCTGCTGGGCCGTCGCCTGGCTTCGACTATCCGCGCCTTGGCGGCGGAGAATCGCGATCGGGAGGATAGGCGCTGGCCTGATCCTGACCCTAGCGCGTCGGCGGACTGGCTGATCGGCCAGCTTTGCCACGTTGCGGCTTGGGTCGGGACGAGCCACGCATCGGTGGCGTCCGGTTTCCGCGAATCGACGCACGCCTTTTTAAAGCGCGCTGCCGCCGCGGTTGCCGGACCGGTAATGGGCGGAATTGCGTATACCTCTACTGGGAAAGAGGCTACGGAGTACCGCTCCATGTGGTCGCGCATCACGTCATGATGGGTGTGAGGGATGCGCAGGGCCGTACCGTTGTTGTTGACGCCCGTCGTAAGGACGAGCGACCGCGTCCCGAGATTCAGCCGGTTGGAAAGAGCCGACAGCGTCAGGTTGTTGCGGTTCAACATGGCAGTACCCTCGCATCCGCCTGCATTGAGGCGGGCTCACGTGTGAGGCGTTCGTCCTCCGCGTCGGTTTTCGTCGCGAGCCTGGCGGATGAGGCCGGGGCCGCCCGACGAAACAGCGGAAACGAAGCGAATATCCTCACGGGAAACAGGACGTTTCCTGGACGTCCTGGAGTCGCTACCGAGTCATGGGGCTTGCTACAGCGCCCGAGATCTCGATGCGTCCGGACACGCGCCCGGACGTTTTAGGGAAGTTAGACCCGGCTTTCGGCCGGCGAGACCGGATAGAATCTCAACCGGTTCCACCTCGCATCAACGCCGATGCCGAGTCAAGCTCATAGACATCGTATCGCCTTCTCACGTTCGCGCGAAATCGAAAAACCGTCGAAATTTCTCAACGTCGTTCCCATTCAGGGTCTGGGACGAACAAAAAAAGGTCGACGACACGTGGCGGGACGCTTGATGGGGAGGACGGCGGCGGTGGGCGTCGTATTCGGTTCCCGGGGCGATTTTCAAAAGGGTGGCGTCTCATGGCGGGCCTCGCATCACGTCGAACCGGGGTTCTCGTCGGGATCTACGCCCTTGCGCTCTCCGCCTGGTGGTGGTTCGCCACGTCGCTCGCGCCATCGATCATCACCTCGGCGCTCGCGGGACGCGGTTCGGCCGTGGTCGTTCGTTGCGTCGCCTGGTACGCGGGCTATCGACCGCTCGACGCCGTGCTCAAGAACTGGAAGATCGCGGCCTCGGCCGTCGTCATGGGCGGAATCTGCCATCTCGCGCTGGTCGTGGCGGTAGGCGTCTGGCATCGCCGCCACGCGCCGACTCGAACCGTCGGCCAAGCCCGGTTCGATCGCGCGAATTCGGTTCTACTGATCGTTCTCAGCCTGGTGTTCTTCCTGGTCACGGCGTTGGCGGGGGGGATTCACGATTACTATTTCTTCGAGCAGATCTGGGAGCAGATCATGCTGGGGCGCGATCCCTGGTTCATGGTCCAGGGGCAGCGGCGCATCTATCCTCTGAACGCGTACGGACCGCTTTTCACGGTGCTCGCGCCGCTGACGCTGATCAGTCCGCTCGCCCCGAAGCTGGCGTGCGCGCTGACTTTCTGGCTGTTCGCGGCCTGGCTGGTCAAGGACTTCGCGGTTGGTCGTCATCTGCCTGCTTGGGCCGGAACGGCGTTGTTGCTCTGGCTGGCGAGTCCATACGTCTGGGTCGAGATCGCCCTCTTCGGCCACTTCGACGTTCTCGTGGGGCTGCTCTGCATCGGGGCCGTCGAGGCTCGGACGCGGGGCGACGACTACGCGAGCGCGGCGTGGATTTCGGCGGGGACGCTCCTCAAGTATTTCCCCGGGGTGCTCGTCCCGTTCCTGATGCTCGACGGCCAACGCATTCGCGTGCGATTCCTCGTGACGACCCTGATTCTCGGCGCTCTGGGGATGGGGACGGCCTGCCTGATCTGGGGACCGAGCGCGCTGCGGCCGCTGACGTTCGCCGTGGCTCGCGAACCGACGCAGTTGTCGATTTTTCGATTCCTGGAAGGACCTCACGCGCCATTCGACCGTGACTTTTTCTTCTTCACCATGGACGAACTTGCCACGCCGATCCTGCTGATCGCGCTCGCCTGGCTGTGGTCCTGGACGCGCCGACGGCGATTCGAGATGTTCGCCTCGTGCGTGCTCGCGGTCTCGGTGACTTTGGCGCTGTACAAGGTCGGATTCGCGCAGTATCCGATGGTGCTGTTCGTGCTCGGCGCATACTGGATCGTCCGCGATCACGCGACGCTTCGCCGTCAAGCCCCGCTGATCACCGTGTTCTGCGCGTACTTCGCCTGGCTGGGTTACTTCGACGTCCTGATGAGCTTGGACGATTTGTACTGGATAATGGATTGGGCGGCCCTGCCGAGTTTCGTGCTGGGCTGCCTGCTCGCGATCTCGATCGTTCGGGCCGCTCCGCCGGAGCCCGAGCCGGTCGTCCACGAAGCGGCGGCGACCGCCGAACCCGAGGCCGTGGGCTGACGGTCGCGCTCATCCGCTCGACCAGACCTGACCTGATCTGGCTCAGGGCTCGCTGGCGCGGAGCGGTCGGTCGGCCGTGGCGACGGCGTGGGCCATCGGGAGCGCCTTGTCGTGCTCGCGGGCCAGGTTCTGGAACTCCACCTGCGACCGGACGATGGGTTCGCCGGGCTGGGGCTGGATTCGCTTGTAGGTGCCGTCGGGCTGAAGAATGCGGGCCTTGATATTGTCGGCGAGGGCGATCGCCAGGATCTCGTCGATGATCCGGGTGCGGAGCGGCGGGTCCTCGATGGGGAACATCAGCTCGACGCGGCGGCGGAAGTTGCGCGGCATCCAGTCGGCCGACGAGAGGAAGACCTGGGGGTCGTCGCCGTTGGCGAAGTAGGCGATGCGCGAGTGTTCGAGGTACTTGTCGACGATGCTGCGAACCGTGATGTTGTCGGAGACGCCGGGGACGCCCGGCCTCAGGCAGCAGATGCCTCGCACGATCAGGTCGATTTTGACGCCCGCCTGGGAAGCTTCGTAAAGCAGGGTGATGATCCTCGGGTCGACCAGCGAGTTCATCTTGGCGATGATCCGGGCCGGAAGGCCGGCCTGCGCGTGTTCGGCCTCGCGCTGGATCAGAACGGAGAGTCGATCGGCGAGGTTCATCGGGGCCACGACGAGCTTGTTCCAGGTGTTGCCCTGGGAATAGCCGGTCAAAAGGTTGAAGAGGGCGCTGGCGTCCTCGCCGATCTCCGGCCGGCAGGTGAAGTAGCTCAGGTCGGTGTAGAACCGCGCCGTGGTGTGGTTGTAATTGCCGGTGCCGAGGTGGACGTAGCGGCGGATGCCGTCGTGTTCGCGACGCACCACGAGCGCGGCCTTGCAGTGGGTCTTGAGGCCGACGATCCCGTACACGACGTGGACGCCCGCCTTCTGGAGCATCCGCGCCTTGTCGATGTTGTTCTCTTCATCGAGCCGGGCCTGAAGCTCGACCAGGGCCGTCACCTGCTTGCCGTTCTCGGCGGCGCGGGCCAGCGCGGTGATGATCGGATTCGAGTCGGCCGTGCGGTAGAGGGTCATCTTGATGGCCAGCACTTGCGGGTCTTCGCTGGCTTCCTCGATGAGCTGGACCACGGTGCCGAACGATTCGTAGGGGTGATGGACCAGGAAATCCTGCTCGCGGATCGCCCGGAAGACGCTCTTGCGGCCCGTGAACGCGGGGGGCGTCTTGGGCTCGTACGACGGCTCGCGGAGGTCGCGGAAGCCCTCCAGCTTGTAGAGCCCCGCCAGCACCGTCAGGTCGACGGGCCCCGTCACCTTGTAGACGTCGCGTTCTTCGAGTTCGAGAGCCGAGGCGGACAGCAACTGCACGAGGAAATCGCTGTCGGCCCGCTCCGAGATTTCGAGCCGGACCGGGGCGCCCCACTTGCGCTGGCGGAGCGTCTCCTCGATCGTCGACAGCAGGCTGCTCTTGACCTCGTTCTCCTGGATCGAGAGGTCGCTGTTCCGGGTCGCGCGGAAGGCCACGCGCTCGACGGTCCGGTAGCCGCCGAAAAGGGCGTCGAGGCGGGGGCCGATCACGTCTTCGAGGAGCACGAACTGCTTGCGGCCGTTGCTCTCATCGGGGAGCTGGACCAGCCGGCTGATGACCGAGGGCACCTGGAGCACCGCGTAGAGCTGTCGGCCGTGGTGGTGGATCGCCTCGATCCGCAGGAGCAGGTTCAGGCTCTTGTTGTGAACGTGCGGAAACGGGTGCGCCGGGTCGATGGCCAGCGGCGTCAGCACCGGGTAGACCTGGTTCTCGAAGTAGTCGTCGAGGAACGCGTTCTGGCTCGGGTTCAAGTCGTCGGGGGAGCAGATGCGGATGCCGTGCTCTTCCAGTTCGGGCCGGACCTCGTAGAGCCAGACGTCGTTCAACCGCGACACGAAGTCGTGCGCCCGGCGCGAGATTTCGAGCAATTGGGCCAGCGGCCCCATGCCGTCGGGAGGCGGGTCCTGAGGCTCCAGGCTCTCGTAAAGCTGCGCCTGGAGCCCGGCGACGCGAACCTCGAAGAATTCATCCTGGTTCGACGAGCAGATGGCCAGGAACTTGAGCCGATCGAGCAGCGGGTTGGAGGGGTCGCGGGCTTCCTCCAGGACGCGCTCGTTGAAATCGAGCCAGCTCAGCTCGCGGTTGATGAACAAACTCGACTCGTCCACCGCCGTCGTCGTCGTCGGAGTGGGCGCGGTGTTCGAGGGGCCGTTGGATGAATTCTTCGACTTGCCCACGCTTGGCCGCCGTCCTGTGCCGTCGATCGCCCCGGCCGCGGACCCCGGCTTCAGGCGATGACGAGCGAACAATGGGGGATGAAGCTGACGTGCGAGCGCCGCGATCGGCGGCGAGCGGACCGGTCCGGGTCAGGGCTCGACGAGTTGCCGCAGGGCTCTCTGGTTGCGGGCGTCGAGTTCCTCGCCCTCTTCGATCCCCTTGGGGGTTTCCAGTATCATTGGCAGGGACCGGAATCGGGCGTCGTTCACCAGGAATCGAAATGGTTCGAGGCCGATGCGGCCCGCGCCGATGCCCGCGTGGCGGTCGACCCGGCTGGCATGCTCGCGAAGGCTGTCGTTGAGATGCCAGACTCGAACCAATCCCAGCCCGACGGTCCGGTCGAGATCGTTCACCGTCTCATCGTACCGTTCCCGGGTGTCGAGAGAATAGCCCGCCGCGAAAATGTGGCAGGTGTCCACGCAGACGCCCAGCCGGCTCCGATCGGCGACCATCTCCAGGATCGCCTGGAGATGCTCGAACCGATGTCCCAGGCAGCTCCCCTGCCCGGCCGTCGTCTCCAGGTCGATCGTCACGGCGGACTCGGCCGTCGCCTCGGCCACCCGGTCGAGAGCCTCCGCCACGCGCTTCAACCCGGCGGCCTCGCCCGATCCCACATGGGCCCCGGGATGCACCACCAGGTCGGCGATCCCGAGCCGGGCGCAGCGCCCGACTTCCACCACCATCGCGTCGATCGACCGCTTCCATAGCGTGTCGTCGGGGCTCGCCATGTTGATCAGGTACGACGTGTGCGCCACCGGATCAACGACCCCCGTCTCTTCGAGCGCCTGGCGAAACGCGTCGGTCTGCGCGTCGGTCAAGGGGGGCGCGTTCCATTGATTGTTGTTTTTTGTAAACAACTGGACGGTTTCGAAGCCGAACGCGTGGGCCGCTCGGACCGCCCGGTCGTATCCTCCGGCGATGGACATGTGCGCGCCCAACTTCAAGGCGGGCTTGGACGTTGGAGACGTTGATTTTCGGGGACGAGGCATCAGGCGGTTCCGTACTTGCGGGAGTTTTTCAGATTCCAAGAATTTTCCGCGAGCGCGCGTCACTTGCGGATCAGGCCGCCGAAATTCTACAATGCGTGCTCAGCGGACCTTTTCTGGCTTGTGGCCGAGGGCTCGATTCATGGGATGGCTGATCGGAGTCGGCGTCCTGCCCATCTGCGTCTTCGTGGCGTGGTGCGTCCTGCATCGGCCCTTGCGGTTGTTTTTCGAAGACTTCCACGTCGATCAGGCCCGCGAGCTGTTTCGTTCGCAACGCGAACGCCTCGAAGCGCGGTTCATCACGTCGCTGGCCAGCTTCGACTACGACGAAGGCCAGCGCTGGGAGGACGCCCACTGGCACGACGAGGTCTTGTGGGCCAGGGACCGGAAATCTCGGTATCTCCTGGCGCTCGTCTGCGTTCATTTCGATCCCGACCTCTTCGACCTTCTGCACACCCGACGTCACGCCACGGCGGTCTTCGAGTTCCGCAAGGGACGCTGGTACGCCGAGGGGAAACGCCTCGATCAGACCCGTCCCGACGAGGCCGTCGGCCGGAATCGTCGGTTCGAGCCGGTCGCCGTGGTCTATCCCAACCCTCGTCGCGTCGGCTGATGGCTCGAAGTCACTCGCCGAGCCGCCCCTGGTCGCCGATGCGCCGGCGGATGTACTCTTCGAGGTCGAACTCGGTTCCCCGACAGATCTCCAGCAGCGGCCGTTCCAGGCGTTCGACCTCGGCGCAGGCTTCGGCCAGCTTGGGAGCGACCTCGATCGGCACGATGCAGACGCCGTGCTTGTCGGCGTGGAGCAGATCCCCCGGCGCGATCGTCACGCCGGCGATCTGGACCGGCTTGCCGAAATCGACCAGCCGGACGTAGGCGTGGCTGACGCAGGGATTGAGACCGAAGAGGGCGAAGCCGAGGGCCCCGACCTCGTCGAGATCGCGCGGGCAGCCGCTGGTGATGTGGCCGACGCAACCGAGTTTCTGGTGGATCGTGGCCGTCACCTCGCCGAACTGGGCGCCGAGGCCCGCCGGATCGTCGAGATCCTCGCCGACGGCGATCTTCGGCCCGGGCGCGGCGGCCACGTACCGGAAATATTCTCCGAGCCGTTCGCCCCTGGGCTCGTCCGGGCCCGGCGGCAGCGCCCGGGTCTGCGAGGTCACCGCGAAGCCGACGATGGGGCCGATTTCGGGGAGCAGACTGCGGATCGTGTGCGGCAGGAAGCCGACGTTGCGCGGGCGGACGTTGAAAAGCTCGATCGCGTTGGAAATCGTCGGGGTGTTGTACCGCCGCAGCGACTCGAACACCTCGGCGTTGAGAGTGGGTCCCGCCATGTCGTCTGGACTCCGCGAATACGATGAACATTCAAGATTCGCCCGAATCCCAGCCGATTCGAGCGTTCACCCGCGATCTGGGCCGTCAGACTACCCGAACCCGCGACGAAGGGCCAGTGTCGGCCCGGCGGTGATCGCACACTCCGGCGCGGGAACCGGCTCCGGCTTGGCTCGATTCCTGCAAGTGGATAGGCTGGAGAGAGTGCATCCCCCTCAACGCGAGCAAGAATGCAGGGGCCGCGAAGCGTTCGGATGAAGGCCGGTATCCTTCGACTGGAAGGAGCGGGGCTCCGCGGCGGGGATTGCGCCGGACCTTCGACCAAGCCGATTCCCTTGAACCTGTCTGACAGACGGACTCGATTCATGCCCGAAGCGAACGACCAATCGACCAACCCGGCGGCGTCCAGTCCGACTCCTCAGGCCGCGAGAAGCTCGGCGCCCCCCTCGTCGCCGCGCGACGCGGCGATCGACGAGGCTATGGAAACCGCCCTGGCGAATCCCTCCCAGCGGTACGCGTCCTCCGAACTGCCGCTCAAGCGGCAGTGGGACTCCGACCTGGACGCCGAGCTTGAAGCGGCCATGAGCGGCTTCGACCCCAAGACCTTCGACGTCGCCTCGCCTCGGGCCAAGCGCCCGGAGCGCCCGCCCGTCGCCAAGGGCGACCGGGGTCAGGAACGCAGCCAGGGGCAAGCCCCGCGGATGGGCCGGGTCATCAGTGTGCGCGGCCGGAGCCTGTTCATCGACCTCGGCGGCAAGAGCGAGGGCGTCGTCCCGCTCGACCTGTTCGAGGGTGAAATCCCCGCGCCCGGAACCGACATCGAAGTCGTCGTCGACCACTTCGACCGCAGCGAGGGGATCGTCCACCTGCGGCTCAAGGGCTCGGCGATCGAGGCGAACTGGGAGAACCTGAAGCAAGGCGCGATCGTCGAGGCCAAGGTCACCAAGACCATCAAGGGAGGCGTCGAGGTCGACGTCGACGGCATTCGCGGGTTCATGCCCATCAGCCAGATCGACCTCAACCGGGTCGAGGACGCCGCCTCGTTCGTCAACCAGAAGTTCCGCGCGATCGTCACCGAGGCCAACGCTCGCGAGAAGAACCTGGTGGTCTCGCGCCGCGAGCTGCTCGAACAAGAACGCGCCGAGATGCGCGAGAAGACCTGGGCGACGCTCGAAGAAGGTCAGATCCGCGAGGGCGTGGTCCGCTCGGTCAAGGACTTCGGCGCCTTCGTCGACGTCGGTGGGGTCGACGGCCTCTTGCCGATCGGCGAGATGAGCTGGGTGCGCGTCTCCAAGGTCGAGGACGTGATCCGGCCCGGCGACAAGGTCACCGTCAAGATCCTCCGGATCGATCAGGTGACGCGAAAGCTGACCTTCGGCCTCAAGCAGCTTCTGCAAAGCCCCTGGGAAAACGTCGAGGAGACGTACCCTCGCGGCGCGATGGTCAAGGGCAAGGTCACCAAGCTCATGGAGTTCGGCGCGTTCGTCGAGCTCGAGCCCGGCGTCGAGGGCCTGATCCACATCACCGAGCTGTCGCCGACCCGCGTCCGGCGGATCACCGACATCGTCAAGCCCGACCAGGAGGTCGAGGTCCGCATCCTCAAGGTCGAGCCCGACGTCAAGCGGATCTCGCTCTCGCTCCTCCCCGTCAAGGGGCAGGAAGCCGTGGAGGAAGACGAAGAAGACGAGACCCCCCCGGCGCCCAAGCCCGAGCGGAAGATCCCGCTCAAGGGGGGACTGGGCGATCGCGACAAGAAGCCGTTGTAGTCGCGAGAGGTTTGCGAGGGGGCCCCTTCAAGGAGCTTCGGCCGTGGCCGGGCTCCTTGATTAAACTCCCGCGCGACCTACACTAACCGTAACTGAATCACGCGAAGGCTTTTAGAAATCGAAGTCGGAACGAGGTCCATCATGCACGTTGAAGTCCGTACCGATAATCACATCCACGGCAGCGAAAAGCTCTTCGAGGAGATCGCCGGTGGACTTAAAGAGGCCCTGAAGCACCACGAAGGCCAGATCACGCGCGTCGAGGTTCATCTCGCCGACGTGAACGGTCCCAAAGGCGCGGCGAATGATAAGCGTTGCCTGATGGAAGCCCGCCTGGCGGGCCATCAGCCGATCGTCGCCAGCCATCAGGCGTCCACGATCGACGACGCCGTCGACGGCGCTTCCGAGAAGTTGGCCCGTTCGCTGGAAAGCACCCTCGGCCGGCTCCACGACCCCAAGGGGCAGCAGACCTCGATCGGCGGCGATCAGGTCATTTGACGGTCCGGATTAGGATTCTTGCGTTGTGGAGGGCGAGGCATACGCGGCCTCGCCCTCCGCGACAACGCTTTTGTAGCCGGCCTCTGTGAGGCCGGATGTGAAGTGGAGTGCGGCTGCTTGCCGCCGCGCCTGACCCGTCGCCCATGCGGGAGCAAGCTCCTTCACTCCAAATCGGAGGCCGATCCGGTCCCTCGGCCCGCGTCCCGGGGTCGCAGACCCCGGCTACAACCATTCAGTCGCGGGCAGGCGTGTGTTGACCGACGAAGCGCTCTGGTACCGCCGATTCGGCCCGCCGATCGACGCGTTGACGCTCGAAGCCGCCGAACTGGGGGCTCGCCCACCGGGAACCGTCCGCGTCCGGATGATCACCGCCCCGATCAATCCGTCCGACCTGATCCCGATCACGGGCGCCTACGGCCATCGCGTGCGACCTCCCCAGGTCGCCGGCTACGAAGGAGTCGGCCAGGTGGTCGAAGCCGACCACGTATCGGCCCATCTTGTGGGGCGTCGCGCCCTGCCGCTGCGAGGCCCCGGAACCTGGCGGCGGTACGTCGATTGCGATCCCTCCTGGCTCGTCGAGGTTCCCGACGACCTTGAAACGTCCGTCGCCGCGCGAGCCTACATCAACCCGCTCGCCGCACTGCGGATGCTGGAGACGTGGCCGGTCGAGGGCCGGCGCGTGGTCCTGACCGCCGGCGGTTCGTCGTGCGCCCGACTGCTCGGCCGATGGGCGCTCGAAGCCGGCGCGCGCGAAGTCGTCGTCGTCTGCCGATCCGTCAGCCACGCGGCGTCGCTCGCGGAACTCGGTCTCATCCCCCTGAGCATGGCCGAGCCCCACGCGATCGCCGCCGCCGCGTCGCGGGCCGACGTCGCTTTCGACGCCGTCGGCGGCCCGCTCGCCGAGGCCCTCCTGGCCGTCATGCCCCGCACGTCGGACTTCGTATCCTACGGCTTGCTCTCCGGAGAATCGTTTCAACCGATCCCCACCGGCCCGAAGCTGCAACGCTTCCACCTTCGCGACCGACTCGGTACGGTCAAGCCGCTGGAGTGGCAAGGTTGGTTCCGCAAGCTCTGGCCGATGCTCCGGCGGGCGTCGCTGCCCGAAGCTCGGTCCTATCCGCTCTCCGACTGGCGGCAGGCGATCACCGCCTTCGACGAGCCGGGCCGACGATTCAAGCCGATGCTGGCGCTGGACGATGCGCGTTGATCTTCGGCATCGACTGGTGCGGCACGTTCACGACCGCGCCGCACGTCTCGCACGACGCGACCAGGACGTCGGGAACCGTCATGTTCCAACCGCTTCGGCCGCGTGATCAACCAGAACTGGCTCCGCCCCGCGATCGCCACCGACGGGGCCGCCGCCCCTCTTGAGGGGAGCGGACGACGCCGGAGCATAACTTGAACTCCGGGCCGAGTGATCGGTCCACCGAAATCCCTGTTTCCCTATTGCAGTCGTCCGGTTGGCTAACCTGGACTCAGTAAATTCATGCCATCCGCTCCTGACCCCTTTGCCTGTCCCACTTTATCCCCTGACACCATTGATCGCCTCCCTAGCGGCAAGCGACTCTCCGGATTGCGGGACGGTGGTCAGAATGGAAAATCAGGGTTCGAAGGGAACTGAGGGAACGGAATCTCTGGGCACTCCATGCAAGAGAGTAGGTCGTTGACCGCGTCCATGTATCCTTTGAAAGCGGTCGCCAGGTTTCTTAACAGCACGGCATTTGGGAAACGCAACCGTCCACGACCGAGACTGTCGAAAATGACAGTGATCGTGTCATTCAGCGTTCGAATAAGCGCTTGGTGGGCAGCGGCGAGCTTCAGTTTGAATCGACGCAGGCAATCGGCGTGCTTCTTCGGATCGCGTAGGAGAGTCTCCTCCATGCAGTCGGTCTTGATCTCTGTAGCCTGAGCCAGGAACCTATCGATCTCTTTCTTCAATTCTTGCAGTTTTTCCTGTGCGACCTCTCCTCGCTCATTGACCGCCTCGATCGTCCTCCTCATCAGTTCGCGCAACGCCGCCTGTGACTGCGGAAGCGACAGCCACATCAACATGAAGAAGAAAACCACGATGATCGCGATCACCGGCAGAGCGAGCGCCAACCCGAGATCGTTGCCGCTCCGTAGCCCTTGCACCGCCTGCTCCATTTGCTGCAGGATCTTCGCCCGAGCGGCGTCGTTTCCGTACTGATGGCGGAGCCTGCCAAGGGCACGATCCAGAGTCTGCAAACTCCGTTGCGCCCGCTTGGCCAGGAGAGCGTCAAGGAGTGTGATGGTTCGCTGACCGGCGATGCCATCGGAAATCAGGCCGTTCTGCGTTTGGAACGCCTTCACGGCCGCTACGGTCTGATTGAGATAATTACCCGTGGCGCCGTCCGAGATAGAAATTCGCGGGTCCGCCAGCAGAAGCAACGCATTCTGCAGCGCCCTGACGCCGTCACTGTTGCACTCCCCGTATTTCAGGGCCGGGCTGTTGCGTGACGCCGCTTCCAATCGGCTCGCCGCGGACTGCTTAAGAGGAGGGTGTTTCAGAACGAGCAGTGGCATCGGATCCCCCCGCAATCAAACTCGGTTTGAGGCGATATTAGGTTACACAGAGATGCGCTTATGCATGCCCCTTTGTCCCGGTTCCTTCCACTTCAGGACCGGTGGGAACAACCTCGGGACGCGCCACTTGGCCGTATATCGCCCAGCTCAACGACCAAGCTCAGCAGACTCGGCGGAGATGATACCAAGGGCCGGGGGCCGTTGCAGCTTAAAATTGAACGTCACAGACCGGTTCGCGCCGGCTGCTTCTCTCGGGCTTGCATCGCTTCCCTGGCACGACGCCTCGCCGCGACGCCGCTGGGCCAGAGATGATTTCGGTGGCCGGTGTCTGGATGTCGTCTCGGCGGAACCGCCGAACGGCACGGCGACGCCTTCACCTTGGTCGACCAACCTGGGTCTTGGTTCGCCTGAGGAAGTCGCCCCGACTTCTCTGATTTCCGTCGACTTGAAGTAAGTTACAAATGGGCCGCCGCGCGCCTCGGGCTCTTTCTCAATCCGGTTTCGACTGCAACGCCCCATCGAACACATTGAAAAACCGCGCGAACGGACCCAATAGCGAGGGGCGCGTCCGCCCGGGCGATCAACGGGTCTCGTGACGGTGGGGAACCTGGCTCAGCCACGTCGGCCGTCGTGGACCAGGTCATTCAGACCCCATTTCCTCGCCGATCGAAGCCAAGTGTTCAGGCGGTCGCAAGGCATTGTTATGTAAGTGGTTGTGATGCGTTTTGTGGCGATTGTGAAGGCGCAAACGAACCCAATTCCAGCCGGTGGGCTCAGCCGGGGGAGAGACCCAGGCGATCGCCGGCGACACGGCGGATCGCCCTCCTTCTGGACCTCGAAAAAGCGACGAAGGAACCCAATCCGCCCGGTCAGATCAGGGCCGTTTCCTCCGGGCAGCCGAGCATCAGGTTGAGGTTCTGGACGGCGACGCCGGACGCGCCTTTGATGAGGTTGTCGAGGCAGGCGAGGACGACGATCCGGCCGCGGACCACACGGACGGTCAGATCGCAATAATTGGTATAAGCAGAATCCTTGGTAGCGGGGAGGTGGTTGACCACTCGGACGAACGGGCTGTCGGCGTAGAACGAGCGGTAGAGGTCGAGCAGGTCGTGCTCGACGGCCGCCTGGCGCGGGACGGCGTAGATGGTGGCGAAGATGCCCCGGTCCATCGGCACCAGGTGGGGCGTGAAGATGACCTCGACGGCCTCGCCCTGGCCGGCGGCCACGGTCGTCAGGATCTGGTCGATCTCCGGCGTGTGGCGGTGCCGGCCGACGCTGTAGGCCGAGAAGCTCTCGTTGCACTCAGGGAAATGGGTCGTCAGCTTGGGAGAACGCCCCGCCCCCGAGACGCCGCTCTTGGCGTCGATGACGACGCCCGTCCGCTCGATCAGGTTCTCCGCCACGAGGGGCGCCAGCGCCAGGATGCTCGTCGAGGTGTAACACCCCGGGTTGGCGATCAACCCCGCTGTGGGAATCCGGTCGCGGAACAGCTCCGGCAGGCCGTAGACCGCCGATCCAAGGCCCGCCACGTCCGTATGGGCGTGCCCGTACCAGTCCTCGTAAACCTGGGGATCGGTGAGCCGGTAATCGGCGCTCAGGTCGATCACCTTGACGTTGCGTTCGCGCAGGGCCGGGACGACGGCCATGCTCGCCGTGTGGGGCAAGGCCAAGAACGCGAAAGCCGCCTTCTCGGCGATCCGGTCGGCGTCGAAGGTCTCGCAGGTCAGGTCGATCCGCTTGGCCAGGCTCGGGTGCAGGGCGTCGAGCCTCGGCGCTTCGTCCTGCCGTGAGGTCGCCGTGGTGATCTTGACCCCCGGATGCTTGAGCAGGATCTGAATCAGCTCCCGGGCCGCATACCCGGAGGCCCCCACGATCGCTACGCCGATTGGACTCGCCACGAGACAACCTCCAGAGGAACGGGAAACCGCACGCTACCAGTATTCAAACATTCGACCGGCGCCGCGACGCCAGATGAGACGCCAGATGAAAAGAGGCTGTCGCCATGAGCCAGACCAGCCAGGAAACCGCGGAGATCCCCAGCCCCAGCCGAAGATCCCGGGCGTCGTACGACAGCCGGAGGACCGCCCCCGCCCTCGGCTTGTCGATGAACACCCGTTGCCAGGCGCCCCCCTGGCTCTTGACCCGAAAGGCCGGGGCGATGTTCGCGGGCTCGTCGCTCCGGCCGTCGACCGATCCGATCCGAGCTTGCCACTGAGGATCGTCCAGTTGCGAGATCAACACCCAGCCCGGTTCGTCGACGTCGACCATGACGTCCCAATCGATGGGCGACCGGACGACCGCCTTCAACGGCCGGGCGCGGTCGATCAGGTCGAGGACCGGGCGCGGATCGCCGTTCCAGTCGTCGAAGAGGTCGGATTTCGGCACGGCCGTCGAGGGGACGAACCAGGCCTGCGCGGCGGGCTCGGAGGGCTTCAGGATCATGAATTCGTCGGCCTCGGCTCGATACTCGGGGTTCCAGTTCGCTCCAAGGAGCCAGCGAGCGAGGACCGGGTCGGAGAGGGTTTCCAGGGTCGCCCGGGGCTGGAAGTCGGTCGCTCCCCGACGCCGCAGGCCGGAAGCCTCGGTCGGGTCGAGGACCCGGAGGCCGACGCCCGTGGCTCGCATCGCCCGAAAGGCGATCTCGCCCTGCGAGCTGGGGGCGAGCGGGCCTCGGGCCAGGGAGGTCAAGGCCGGCAGCGCGGGGAGGTCGAGCGTCCGGTACGCCTGGACGGGCGCCAGGCCGGCGGCCATCGGCAGGTTGCGCATCGGGTCGGCGGTCCGGGTCCCACGCGGCTCCTTCGCCAGCCGGGCCAGCACCGAACTCTGCTCGACCAGCGGCCGGAGCGGCCCAACGTCCACCAGCCGATGACGCCCCAGCAGCCAGAGGTCGGCCCCCGTCAGCACGACCAGCATGATCGGAATAAACCGTCGAGCCTGCGCGACGCCCGCCAGCCCCGACACCACCAGAACCGCCGCCAGCAGGAACGCCGTCTCCGTCAGCTCCGTCCGGTAGACCTCGAACCGCCGCTGCTCGAACGACCGGGCTTCGCGGTGCCTCGGGCCGCCTTCGAGTACGGGCTTCCGGGCCTGGTCCGTGACGCTCTTGAAGGTCTGATCGTCGGCCCAGGGGCGGATCTCGAAGGCCCGGGTGAAGCCGCGAGCCAGCGCCGGGCTTGCCGAGGGCGTCGACGATCCGAGGGCCAGCTCGATGAGACCCAGCACGCCGCCCCCCCAGAGCACCGCCCCGACGGCCAGCACCCCGAGCCATCGGCCGGGCCGCTCCCAGCTTGGCCAGGCGTCGAGCCCCTTGCCGGCGAGGATCGCCAGGGCGAGCGAGGCGGGCAGCGTCCACCGCGCCGGGGCCCGGAAGAACGAGAACCCGGGAAACTGGATCAGGAGGTGGAACCCAGGCACATAAGGCCCGAGGCTGAGAATCAGCCCGACGACGGCCAGGACCGCCAGGCAGCGGACGCCCGGGTCGCGGCGGGCTTCGCGGGCGACCGCGAGGATAGCCAGGAGCAACGGTACGATTCCGACGTAGATCAGGCACTCTTCCGGCGAGGTGTGGAACGGGTCCCAGACGATCGGCCGCCACAAGGGCGACCGGTGAAACAGGTTCGGCGCGACGAGGCTGACCAGGTGGAACGGGGTCGAGGCGAAGCCCGAGAGGTACTCGTAATCGCGCTGGCTGGCCGCGAGTCGGGCCAGCCGGGCGGTCGGCCAGAGCTGACCGGCCGCCAGTGGAAAGACGACCGCGAGACCCAGCATCGCCAGTTCCCACCGCCGGGCCGTCTCACGCAGCGAGCGTCCGCGGACGCGATCGAGACAGGTCCAGGCGGCCATCAGGGCGATTCCCGCCTGGGTCATGAAGGCGATCTGGAAGTGGCCGGGCAGCACCTGGAGGACCAGCACAAGGGTCAGCACGAAAAGCCGTGCGGCCGTGCTCGGCATCGGCTCTCCGTTCGGGTCGTCGCTCAGGAGCCGCCAGGCCGCGCACCACGCCCAGGGGAGCCACGAGCCGGTCGTGTAACCCCAGGGGTGCGGCATATGGATCACGAAGAAGCCGGAGGTCGAGAAGATGAACGCCGAGAACGCCGACCCGGCCCGGCTCAGACCGAAGACCCGACCGGCCCAGTAGGCTCCGAGCCCTCCCCAGAGCGTGTGGAGCACAAGGCTGGCGACGTAGGCTCGTTCGATCGACAGGGCCCCGTACAACACCATGTGGGGAGGATAGAGGGCCCCCATCTGACTCTCGCCGATTCCCGGGAAGCCGTATCCCCAGAGGTCGTTCCAGACGGGCAAGCGACGCTCGGCCAGCGACTCCGAGAGGACGCTCATGAGCCCCATGAAGAACTGGGTGACGTCGCCGCCGACCGGCATGGCGCCGCCGAGCCCGATCGGCCAGAGCCAAGTGAGCAGGCCGGCCCACATCCCGAGGATCGCCGCCGCCCCCGCCCACCGAGAGGTCCCATGCGTGAATCGAAGCGTCTCCACCGCGCATTTCGCCGTCTTCGGCTGGTCCACGAACCACGAACCTCTCGACTCAAGGTAACTTTTTCAATTCTCGGAGTGATCTTACAGCAAATCCGACCCACCGTCAGGATCGCCCAGTCCGCCGAAGTCCCAAGGATTTGGCGGTTTGGTAGTAAACTTGAAGAAGACCGACGAACCTTGCCGACCTTCGCGTCGTATTGGCATGCGAGGTGCTCAAGCAGGAACGACGACGCCACCTCATACGCCAGGCTTGAGAAAAAATCCGAAGGTCACTCAAGGAGGATGTATCATGCTGGTTCTGAGCAGGAAGTTGGGCGAAGCCATCCAGATCGGCCCGGACATTCGGATCACCATCGCCAAGATCGACTCCAAGTCGGTTCGGATCGGCATCGAGGCCCCCGAGCACGTCTCGATCAAGCGTCAGGAGATCGTCTTCGAGATGCCCAGAATGCGGGACGAAGAGCGGCTTCTGGAAGCAACCATGTCCTGATCGACGACGTCGAACCAACCCATGCAGGCACCTTCAAAGTGGACTTGATGCGAGTCGTCATCGCTCCAGACAAATTCAAGGGCAGCCTGACCGCCTCGCAAGCCGCCCAGGCCATGGCGCGCGGGGTTCGATCGGTACTGCCCTCGGCCGAGATCGAGCAAGTGCCGATGGCCGACGGAGGCGAGGGGATCGTCGAAGCCCTTGTGGCCGCGACGGGCGGAACCTTTCACACGGCGGAGGCGACCGGCCCCCTCGGAAAGCCCGTCCAGGCGCGGTTCGGGATGCTCGGCGACGGCCGCACCGCGGTCGTCGAGATGGCGACAGCCTCGGGACTCGTCCTGGTTCCCGCCGACAAGCGCGACCCGCTTTCGACCACCACGCGAGGGACCGGTGAATTGCTGCTGGCGGCGGTCGCCGCGGGCGCTCGACGCTTGATCGTCGGCATCGGCGGCAGCGCGAGCAACGACGGCGGAGCCGGTCTGGCCCAGGCCCTCGGGTTCCGTCTGCTGGATTCCGACGGCCAGGAGATCGGGCCGGGCGGCGGCCCACTCGGACGCCTTGCCCGGATCGAGCCCGGGGGGCGTACGCCGGGACTCTCCGGCGTCGAGATCGCCGTCGCGTGCGACGTGACGAACCCGCTCTGCGGTCCCGATGGAGCGTCGGCCGTCTACGGCCCGCAAAAAGGGGCCACGCCCGAGATGGTCGCCGAACTGGATCGCAATCTGACCAGGCTTGCTCAAGTCGTCGAGCGCGACCTCGGCGTCTCGATCGCCACGATCCCTGGCGCGGGCGCGGCGGGGGGGCTGGGCGGCGGGCTGGTGGCTTTTGCGGGGGGACGCCTCGAACGCGGCATTGACCTCGTCATCGACGCCGTGGGGCTCAAGGACCACCTCAAAAGGGCCGACCTCTGCCTGACCGGCGAGGGCTCGCTCGACGCCCAGAGCGCATTCGGCAAGACGGCCGTCGGCGTCGCCCGGCTGGCTCGTTCGTTCGGCTGCCCGACGATTGCTCTCGTGGGCTCGATCGGCGACGGCGCCGAGAAGGCGCTCGACGAGGGGATCGACGCCTATTTCTCCATCTGCCCCGGTCCCATCCGCCTGGAAACCGCCGTCGCCGAGGCGTCGAACCTACTTGAAAAGGCCGCTGAGCAGGCGTTTCGAGGCTTTCTGGCGGGCAGCCGACACCGCAAGCGGGGAGACCGTCGCGTATGAGCGAGTCGAAGCCGACCGGTGAATTCGGGCTGATCGACTGGATTCGCCGCAGCCAGTCGGACGAACCCCGGGACGACGTGATCCTGGGCATCGGCGACGATTGCGCGATCGTCGATTTCTCCCGCGAGTCATTTGCGCTTGTGACGACCGATATGTTGATGGACGGCCGCCACTTCCGACTGAAGGACGACGGCCCCGAGGCGGTAGGTTACAAGGCGATGGGGGCGAACATCTCGGACATCGCCGCGATGGCGGGCGTGCCCCGGTTCGCCGTGGTCGCCGTGGCCCTGCCCCGGGCCGACGCCGTCGCCGTTGCTCAGGGACTTCACGAAGGTCTCAAGCGGATGGCCGATCGGTTCGACGTCGTCCTCGTCGGCGGCGACACCAACGCCTGGGACGGCCCGCTCGTGATCTCCGTCACCCTGCTCGGCGACACGACGCCGCTGGGCGCGGCGCCTCGTTCCGGCGCGCAAGTGGGCGACGTCGTTTTCGTGACGGGTCCCCTGGGCGGCAGCCTGTTCCGGGGCCGCCACCTCCGACCCGAGCCGAGGGTCGACGAGGCCCTCGCGCTGGCGGAAGCCGCCTCGCCGAACGCGATGATCGACCTCTCCGACGGCCTTTCCTCGGACCTCGGCCACATCCTCGAAGAGAGCGGCGGGCTCGGCGCCGAGCTGCACGCCGACGCGATCCCGATCCATCCCGACGCCGTCGACCAGAGCCAGGCCGACGGCGTCTCCGCGCTCGACCACGCTCTCAACGACGGCGAGGACTTCGAACTCTGCCTGACCGTCGCGCCGGAACGGGCCGAGCAACTCCTGGCCTCGCCGCCGGACGGCGTACAGCTCTATCGCGTGGGGGTGATCACGGCGGAGCCCGGCCTCCGCCTTCGCACCCGCGACGGCCGTACGTCCCCGGTCCAGCCCCGAGGTTTCGACCATCTCGCGGGGCGGAATCGATGAATATTCTTCGATCCGAATCCGGCCTGCAAATCGACCTCGACGACGAGGGCGAGACCGAACGGCTGGGCCAGGCGCTCGCCGACGTTCTCGCCCCGAACGTCGTCGTCGCCCTGGTCGGGCCGCTGGGCGCCGGGAAGACCCGGCTGTCGCGGGCGATCGCCGAATCGCTCGGCGTCGATCCCGGGGCGATCGCCAGCCCGACCTTTGTGCTCATCCATGAATATGAAGGCCGGATGCCGGTCTACCATATCGACGTCTACCGGCTGACCTCGCCGGCCGAATTCGAAGACCTGGGTCCGGCCGACTACTGGAAGGCGGGGGGCGTGTGTCTGGTCGAGTGGGCCGACCGCGTCCGTAACCTGTTGCCGGCCGACGCCTGGTGGGTCGCGATCGAGCCCCTCGACGCCTCCTCTCGTCGCGTCCGGATCGACCTCCCCGAAGCCTCGCCACGGCTTTCCGACCGCCTCATGGCCGCCCTCACGCTCGACAGCGACGACCCCGATCGGTTTGACGCCCCCGACGCCGCAACCTAGGTTTGCGCGCAGGCTCCTCGACTCGCTCACGGAAACGGGACGGGCGAGCCGGCTCGGTCTCGACCTGGGGAGGTGCTCTGGTGAGCGGTTTGGCTATAGTTGGGTCAGATTCGCATTCGTTGCTTGATGTCGCCGGCATGCGCGGCCGCGAGCCGTTTTCACCCACGCCGGTCGCCACGTTCGAGGAAGCCGGCCTCAACCACACGCTGGTCGAAAGCCTGATTCTCAAGCTCTTGTTCGTCGAGGGGCAAGCCACGGGCCGGAAGATCGCCGCCGAGCTGGGCCTGCCGTTCGGCCCGTTTCCGGAGTTCCTCAGACTGCTCAAGAACCAGCAGATCGTGACCTACGCCAATTCCGCGGCGGCCAACGATTTCCACTATTCGCTGACCGACGTCGGCCGGGCGCGGGCGCGAGGGTACGCCGAGGAGTGCTCCTACGTCGGTCCGGCCCCGGTCCCCTTCGACGACTACCTGAAGGCCGTGAGCGCCCAGACGATCGTTTCCGAGCACCCCCACGAAAAGGACCTTCGCGAGGCGCTCGCCGATCTGGTGCTTTCGGAGGCGACCGTCCGCAGCCTGGGGCCGGCGATCAACTCGGGCCGGGGGCTGTTTCTGTACGGGCCGCCGGGCAACGGCAAGACGAGCATCGCCGAGCGGATCACCCGGTGTTTCGGCACCAGCGTCTGGATTCCTCGCGTGATCCTGATCGAAGGCCAGTTGCTCAAGCTGTTCGACCTCGCCAACCACGAGGTCGTCGAATCGACCGAGGGGAGCGGACTGCTCGGAGGCTGCGACCACGACCAGCGCTGGGTTCGAATCCGACGCCCCACGATCGTCGCGGGGGGCGAGTTGAGGATGGAAGACCTGGAGATCCGCTTCGACCCGATGACCCGCGTCTGCGAGGCGCCGCTTCAGCTCAAGAGCAACCTGGGGACGTTCCTGATCGACGACTTCGGCCGCCAGCGGATGCAGCCGGTCGAGCTGCTCAACCGCTGGATCATGCCGCTCGAGAACCGTTTCGATTTCCTCAGCCTGCCGACCGGCAAGAAGTTCCGCGTCCCGTTCGACCAGCTCATCATCTTCTCGACCAACCTGGAGCCGCGCGAGCTGGTCGACGAGGCGTTCCTCAGGCGCATCCCCTACAAGATCCTGGCGGAAGACCCGACCGAGGAGATGTTCCGCGGCATGCTCCACCGGTTCGCCCCCAAACTGGGCTTTCCTCGGATCGACGACGCCGCCGTGGATTATATGATCAACCACCATTACAAAGCCGTCGGCCGGCCGTTCCGCTGCTGCCAGCCCCGCGATCTTTTGCTCCAGGTCCGCAATTATTGCATCTACAACGACTTGCCGCTTGAGCTGAATCGCGAGTATGTTGACTTCGCGGTGGCCGGCTATTTCACGGTCATGTGAGACGTCCGCCGCGATCCCCTAACGACCGAACACGGATTACGAACCATCGAAATACAAGCCCGAAGCGCAAGCGAGTGCATGGTTTCGCTTCTTCCGAACGAGTGAATTACAAGCCCGAAGCGCCAGCGAGTGCATGGTTTTGCGTTTGCTGATTCAGCATGCTGGCGGGGAATGCACTCGCTGGCGCTTCGGGCTTCTATTTCGGATCCAGGCATCGCGGTTTGTTGACTCCCATGATCCGTGTCGGGTCGTCAGCCGCGACCTCAATCCTCCCCCTTTGTAGGCGGCATCCTTCTCGTGACCACGGCAGAGCCTCTCGACCGATCCGACCAGCAATACGACGTGGCCGTGCTGGGAGCCGGGGCCGCCGGCCTGGTCGCGGCGATCCGCGCCGCCGAGTGCGGCGCCCGGGTGGTGCTGGTCGAGAAGAACCGTCGAGCGGGGGTGAAGATCCTGATGTCGGGCGGGACCCGGTGCAACATCACCAACGCCCGGGGGCTGCGCCGGCTCGAAGCCGTTTCCGGACCGATCGACCCGGCGTTCGACCCGGCCCAGCGCCGGGGGACCCGCGCGATCCAGGACGCGTTCGGCGCGGGCGGCCCGTTCCTCGGCCACGCGCTGCGGCGGTTGGACGTCGACCAGACCGTGCGGATGTTCGAGTCCGAAGGCCTGGCCGTGAAGATCGAAGGCAACGGCAAGCTCTTCCCCGTATCCGACCGGGCCGTCGATGTTCTCGAAGCCCTGACGCGACGCCTGGAACGGTCAGGCGCAGAGCTGCGATGCCTGAGCCCCGTACGGTCGGTAGAGAGGCGGAACGCGGAGGACGGAGAGTCGGCTGGCTTCCGGATCGTCCTGGCCGAGGGCTCGATCGACGCCCGGCGCGTGATCCTGGCCGTGGGGGGGAAGTCGTACCCCGGCTGCGGAACGACCGGCGACGGATACGCGGTCGCCCAGGCGTTCGGCCATACGCTGATCGACCCCCGCCCTGCCCTGGTCCCTTTGCGGATCGTGCCGGAATGGCCGCTGACGCTCAAGGGTTTGACCCTCTCGGACGTGGTCGCCTCGGTTCATGGGCCGTCGGGGCCTCCGCTGCAGCAGCGCCGCGAGGCGGTCCTCTTCACGCACTTCGGGCTGAGCGGACCGGCGATCCTCGACGTCAGCCGCGCCGTGGCTCGGTACGACGGCTCCGACCGACTCGAACTTCGGCTCGACCTTCGCCCCGGCGTCTCGCGAGAGGAACTCGACGAGCGGCTTCAGACCGCGACGCGTCAGGGTCGAAGCTCGGTCAGCTCGATCCTCTCGGCCGACCTCGCCCATCGGCTCGCCGACTGCCTCCTCGACGTCTGCGGCGTGCCTCGCACCCGGATCGGCCCGGACCTGTCGCGGTCGGAGCGCCTTCGCATCGTCCAGGCGCTCAAGGGGCTCGCACTGCCGATCACCGACACCCTCGGCTTTGAAAAGGCCGAGGTCACCAGCGGCGGCGTCCACCTCGCCGAGGTGGACCCGCGAACCCTCGAAAGCCGGCTCGTCCTCGGCTTCCACCTGTGCGGCGAGGTCCTGAACCTCGACGGCCTCATCGGCGGCTACAACTTCCAGGCCGCCTGGAGCACCGGCTGGCTGGCCGGCGAAAGCGCCTCGATGCCGTCGTAACGAGCCGGACTTGTGGACCGCGCCTGAGCGTCAGGACGCATCCGGCGACGGTTGGCGAGGTAGGCCGCGGCCAGCATGACGGCCACCAGCCCTTGAAAGACCGCGGACGGCTCGGGGACCGTCTGGATGGCGGACAACGTCGGCTGCTCTGCCGTGCTCGTCGTCGAAGCCGAGATGGACGGCGGAATCATCGCGTGCTCGATCTGGATCGGAGCGGCCTCGTCCGCCCCCCCGGGCCTCTCATGTGTCCCATCCATCTGTGCGGTTGGAGTACGCGAACGCTTTGGAAGCCGACGGGCTCACGATTCTCCAAGATCAGCGCCACGTTCGGATGCCAGTGGTCGAACCGGGACGGGTTCAGTGAGTGGCGAAATTCCAGCATTTTCCACATGGCCGTGTCGGGCAACCGCCCGTCGTGCGTCGACTGATACGCTTGGCCGGCGAGGATCGCGCCGGCATGCTCGGCTTCCCATTTCGACGGATGAACGATGAAACCCATGATGATTTTCAACTCAAGATTCGGTTCGCTTGTCCCTGTCCTTTGATACGAAGCGCGCGGTCGATTAAGACCTAGAGTTCCGGCGCGGCCGTGAATTCGACCGGCGCAAGTTGCATCCAAGCAACTTGGGTCGCCGAGGAGGAACATTCGGTTGATTCCGATGCTCGTCGACAGCCAGCTGAGTCGCGGCTCGTTGCGACCGCCGTACCGATGCGGATGCCCCGCTGCGCTTCGGATCGCCCGACCGCGGGGATCGTCAACAGGACTCAAGAAGAGCGACCCGCCCAGCTTGGACGTTCGAGTTCATGTCGCACGGACCTGAGTTGAGAGGGGAAGGGATTCCCCGTCGCAAAGAGCGAAAAGTTTGAGATGTCGCTCGATAAGGAGTCGGTGGGATTTGGACAATAGACCCGATAGGATTTGAACCTATAACCTTCGGTGCCGTAGACCGATGCTCGAAATCCACAACAGCCAAGCCCGCCAATGGGTTGTGTCGATCGACCGAGGCCGATGCCCTCTATTTGCCCACCGACATTGGTCAGATTGACCCCGAGCTTGCAACCATCATGAACCGATGGCCGATGTTGCCTGACGCCGTGAAGGTCGGCATCCTGGCGATCGTCCGCGCGTGCAAGCAGTGCAACCTCCCATAGAGGCGGCCCTTCGTGCCCACTCCCGATATGTGCTCCTGTAGAGGTGACGTCCCGGCAAGGCCCCACGCCCGATGCGCCCTATGCGATCTATGCGCCCCGTTCGTCGCTCTCGCCCAGCGGTCGGCGTACGGGGTCGTCGTGGCGAAAGATTCAGGGTGCCGGACCCGAATCGTTCGTCTCGACGGCCTCCACGCCTACTATAGCTGTCACGCCTTGCAACACAAAGTTCGGCGACGCGGCGACGTTGCCCCGGCCGAAGGACTTCGTGGCCGCCCGGCGTCTCGACGAGGAGGACGTAGCCTCTGCTGCGCCCGTCTTCCTTCCGGCCTACGACCGAAGAGCGACCATGATCCGCGCCGAGCTGGAACGCGCGGTTGTCTTTATCGCGAGGTGATCGGTCGGGAGTACGACTTCCACGACCTACTATGCTCTCACTTGACGTACGCCGTCGCACTCAATGGCAATCGAGCCTTTGCGTCGTCCAACTCGACACGAGGCGAATCACGTTGGATGCGACCGGATGTTAGACGATCACACTACCCGTCGACCTGGGCCGCGTCGCTCTACCGCCGCAGTTTCTGCGTTCCTCTGAAAACGCTCAGGTCGTCTCGTCCGTACGGAGTCGCCGGGTCTGCTACTGGCTGTCGGTTCCTCGCGAGGAGCCAAGTCCGTCCGATCCCACGAACCGGTGGACTGAAGGCCGACCTCGTAATCGAAGGCTTTGCCCAACCCCGTAGCCTCATTGAGTCGGAATCCTTCGAGTCTTGACGTCAAGACGGATTCGGACGATCAAACGGACGTCGAGGGCTCGGGCCGAGAAAAGACCGGTTTCGAAGGACATCGTCGGCCTGAGTCGACTCGAATTGGATATGGCCCCAAGGGACTTGGACCTTCAATCCGCTGGTTGAGAGCAAATTGACCCGAGGCCGCCGACTCTCGTCAGGCCGACTCCGGTCGAGCCGAGGCCGATGTATCGCTGCGTTCTCCCGAGGTGATCCGCGGGCGATGCGAGAACGACCCGAGGCGGTCCGGGCCGCCCTAATTAATGTTAATCGCCCGAGCAAGCCGCCGGCAAACGCCGAGTAGGCTGAGAACTCCAACCTCCTCCGCGGGGCGCGACGACAGGACCTGTGAACTCAGACGGCGATCACAAGTTCGACAGCGGCGGTCAGGCCGCATTCGATCACGGCCCTTGCGGCCGCATGCCGGGTGGATCTGGATTCGCGAGCGGGCGCAGCCCTATAGGTGACGACCTTCGACGGTTGCTTAAAATCAAGTACGATCCATCGTCCTACCTCACCGACTTTCGCGGGCGGGAGGGGTCTGTGGGCTGCAATTCCTTCGACGTCGCAGCTTGGGCTGAACAGCACATAGCATGCCCCACGGGACCGACGTTGGCGATGCTGGACGTGGGTTCGCCGCCCATAACTTGCTCGATCGCCCGTGGACTTCGGCCGGCGCGAGTACAGCATCCGCGAGGTCTTCACGCACTCTGACGTGTGGGCATCTCGGATGCCCGTTGGTGGCTGATTCCTCACGACAAACAGCTTGTCTGGCGGTCGATCTGCCGCGACGACGATGGCTCGTCATCGGCTCATTCAAGACCATGGCCTACGATCTCAGGCGTTGAGCCTGCAAAATGTGCGGGGAAGCAGTTGTGGCGAGAACAACGTAGAGGAAGTTCCATGCTTGGTATTGACATTTCTGCGAAACAAGGTGCTACGTCAATCGTCGAAACGGGAGGTTTCACGGGTTCCCAAGGCTTGATGAATTAGGGGTTGTCAAGATCATGCACGCAGGGCCACTCGGCGGCTGGAGTGATGCCGCAACGTCTCGGCAACCCCGCGTCAAACGGTGCTTCACGCCGCTGGATTGAGTTGGATGGCCCGATGTAATGGGGTGATCTTTTCTGCGAGTCGCCTGGCCGGGGCACAAAAAATGGGGTATGCTTCCGGACATCGACGGGTTCCTCCCGCGTCGGCGGGAGGATGAAAAGGGAAGCCGGTGAGAATCCGGCGCAGGGCCGCTGCTGTATTCGGCGAGAGACCCGGCCACATAGCCACTGCGACGCGTGCGTCGCGGGAAGGCCGCTCGGGGATCGATCGTAGCCGTAAGTCAGAAGACCTGCCCGTCGTGCGACGCCAATGGTGCCCCGGACCCGGGTACGCGGCAGGTCAGGCTTCATCCGCACGTGCGGAACCCTCCTGCGTTCACGGTCCGACACCTCCATCTGCCCGGACCGGCAGGAAGGACCTTACCCTTGGATTCCTCGTTCGAACGCGAATGCGCGGGTATTCGCTCGCGCCACGCGGCACCCATCCGTCCCGTCTTCGTGGCCGCCGCCGTTTTGGCGGTCATGGCCGCCAGACTCCTTCCCCATCCGCCGAACTTCACGCCCGTCTGCGCGAGCGCCCTCTTCGGCGGCGCCTGCTTCGCCGATCGCCGCGCGGCTTTCCTATTGCCCCTCGCTTCGATGGCCCTGAGCGACCTCGCCCTCGGCTTCCAGTTTCATGCCCTGACAGAGGTCGTCTACGGCTGCTTCCTGCTGGAAGTCACCCTCGGTCTGTGGCTCCTTCTGCGCCGACGGCCCCTCCCGATCGCCGGTGCAACACTGCTCGGCGCGTTCCTCTTCTTCCTGATCACGAATGCCGCATGCTGGGTCTACTTCTATCCCAGGACGCTGGCCGGCATGAGGGACTGCTATGCCTCGGCCATACCTTTCTTCGGTTACACGCTTCTGGGAGACGCAACCCTCCTATTCGGGACGCTCGCCGTCGCCGAGGGCAGGTTCCCTGCATTGAGAGAACGAGCGATTCCTATCCTCGCATGATCTCCGGCCGGCAGCCTTTCTTCGTACGACACTCGAATCTAGGAGCTTGAATGATGACGACGGCGACGAACCTCGGTTTCCCCCGGATGGGCGCGCAACGCGAGTTGAAGAAGCCCCTCGAGCGGTTCTGGTCGAACCGGTCGAGCGGCGACGAGCTGGAAACGGTCGCGCGGCGGCTCCGCGCGGACCACTGGAAGCTTCAGCGAACGGCGGGGATCACCCACGTCCCCAGCAACGATTTCTCCCTCTACGACCACGTCCTCGACGCGGCGGTCATGTTCGGGGTGGTCCCCGACCGATTCGCCCACTTGCCGGCGGGTCCCGAACGCTACTTCGCGATGGCGCGGGGGATCGCCTACGAAGGCGGGCGCGCCGGGGCGGCGGCCCTCGAGATGACCAAGTGGTTCGACACGAACTACCATTACCTCGTGCCCGAGATCGATCCGCGCCAGGAATTCGCCCTCGGCTCGACCAAACCGGTCGACGAGTTCGTCGAGGCGAAGGCGCTCGGCGTTCTGACCAGGCCGGTCCTGCTCGGCCCTGTCTCGTTCCTCCTGCTGGCCAAGGCCAAGGGGAAGGACTTCGATCCGATCACGCTCTGGCCTCGGCTGCTTCCGGTCTACGAGGCGATCCTGGGCGCGCTCGCCGCGGCGGGGGCCGCGTGGGTCCAGATCGACGAGCCATGCCTGACGACCGACGCCTCCGCGCGGGCTCTCCCCACCCTGGAGGAGATCTATTCGCGGCTGGCGGGCGCGGCGGGGGCGACGAATATCCTGCTCGCGACCTATTTCGGCGACCTCGGCGAGGCCCTTCCCGCAGTGCTCCGCCTGCCTGTGAAGGCGGTGCACCTGGACCTCGTCCGCGCCCCGGATCAGCTCTGGCACGCGCTGCCGCTGCTCCGTCCGGAGCAGTCGCTCTCACTCGGACTGATCGACGGTCGAAACGTGTGGAAGACGGACCTGACCCGAGCCTGGGGGGTGGCCGAGGCGGCGGCCGCACGGCTAGGCTCTGATCGCATCATGATCGCCCCGTCCTGTTCCCTGCTCCACGTCCCGTTCGACCTGGATTGCGAATCGAATCTAGAGCCGGAGTTGAAGAGGTGGCTCGCGTTCGCCCGCCAGAAGCTCGACGAGGTCGCCCTGCTGGCCCGCGGCGCGTCGGAGGGCTTGCCGTCGATCGTCGAGAGTCTCGCGGAGAATCGGGCCGCGCTGAAGGGTCGCAGCGAGTCGCCTCGGGTCCGCTCTACGATCGTCCGTCGCCGGATGGCGGCGATCGCGCCCGACCAGCTCGTCCGGGCCCATCCATATCCGACGCGGCGGGTGGCCCAGCGCGGGCGCACGCCTTTGCCCCTGCTGCCGACGACCACGATCGGCTCGTTCCCGCAGACGGAGGACGTCCGCAAGGCCCGGGCCTCGTTCCGCGCGGGGAAACTGCGGGCCGACGAGTACGACGCCTTCCTCAAGGAGAAGACCGCCGAGGCCGTCCGCTGGCAGGAGGAGGTTGGGCTCGACGTGCTGGTGCACGGCGAGTTCGAGCGGAATGACATGGTGGAGTACTTCGGCGAGAACCTGGAAGGCTTCGCCTTCACGGCGAACGGCTGGGTGCAGAGCTACGGCTCGCGCTGCGTCAAGCCGCCGATCATCTTCGGCGACGTCGCTCGGCGCGGCCCGATGACCGTCGAGTGGACTCGATACGCCCAGTCCCTGACCGAGCGCCCGATGAAGGGCATGCTGACCGGGCCCGTGACGATCCTCCAGTGGTCGTTCGTCCGGGACGACCAGCCTCGTAGCGAGACATGCCGTCAGATCGCCCTGGCCATCCGGGACGAGGTCGCCGATCTTGAGGATGCCGGGATCTGTGTGATCCAGATCGACGAGCCCGCATTGCGGGAGGGACTCCCCCTCCGCCGCGACGATTGGGCCGAATATCTGCGATGGGCGGTCGACGCCTTCCGACTCGCCTCGGCCGGGGTCCGCGACGAGACGCAGATCCACACTCACATGTGTTACTGCGAGTTTAACGACATCATCGACTCGATCGCCGCTCTCGACGCCGACGTGATCTCGATCGAGACGTCGCGGTCGCAGATGGAGCTGCTCGGGGCGTTCGGGGAGTTCCGCTACCCGAACGAGATCGGGCCGGGGGTGTACGACATCCACTCGCCGCGCATCCCGACGCGGGAGGACGTCGAGCATCTGCTCGGCAAGGCGCTCGCGGTGCTCTCGCCGGAGCAGCTCTGGGTGAACCCCGACTGCGGGCTGAAGACCCGCCGGTGGGAAGAGGTCAAACCCGCCTTGGCCACGCTGGTGGAGGCCGCACGGGTCGTGCGTCTTCGCCTAGTTGAAGCCATCGCGACGGAGCGAGGCCCGACATGACATCGTCCTCATGGACTCGTTTGTCCCCGGGGTGCACGACCGGGGTCGGCAGCCTTCCTTTCCTCGACGCCGACGAGGCGGTCGAGTTTGTCGCCAAGTCCTGCCCGGAACTGCCATTCTGGCCTCAACTCCCCCGCCGTACGGCGGGGGAGGGCGTGATAGGGCAAGGCATGGGGAGGCTCGTGCAGTACCTCGAACCGATCTCCCGGCCCTATTGCTGGACGGTACGTCCCGGCGCGGGGCCGTTGTTCGCGGCTGCGCTCGACGGCGGCAACTCGGGGCTCATCCCGGAGACCGCGGCAGGTTTCTTCGCGCTGGAGCGGGCGATCCGATCGGGCCGGTTCCCCGCAGCGCGGGCCGTGAAGGCGCAGTTGGAGGGCCCTGCGACGCTCGCTCACTGCTTCTACCTGGACGGAGGGCCGGTCTCGCGGATTCCCGGCTGGTTAGGTCGCCTCGCCGGTTTCCTCGAACGCCAAGCCGCCTGGCAGGTGCGGCGGCTCCGCGACCTCGGGCTGCTCGTGGTGTTCGTGCTCGACGAGCCGGCGCTCTCCCTCGTCGACGGTATGAGCCCCGCAGCCCCTGCGGTCGCCTCGGCATTGCGACGCGTCCTGGCTGCCGCCCGTCGCGAAGGCGCGGCCGTCGGCATCCACTGCTGCGCCACTCTGCCCTCAGCCGCGTTCGAGGACATCGACCTCGATCTACTGTCCTTCGACGCACATCTCCCGATCGCGGACGACTTCTACTCCCTCGCCCGCGGCATTCTGGCTCGCGGGGGCCGTTTGGCTTTCGGCCTCGCACCGACCGGCCCGTCGTCCATGACCGTCGAATCGATGGAATCGCGCTGGCTGGCCCTTGCATCCTTACTCGGAGATCCGGCGGCCGTCGTGTCGCAGTCGCTGGTCACCGCGACGTGCGGTCTCGGGCTCTCGTCGACCTCCGATACCGATAGTTCTTTCACCCTCGCCCAACGGGCCGGCGACTCGATCCGTTCGTACGCCGCTGCACGATCGTCTGCCGGCTTGCCCTGAAGCGAAGCGCGAGTCGTAGTCGTTCCTATTCCTGACGCTCAATCGCACGGGGCTTTAGATATCATGTCCGTAGAACCTCTGGTCGTCGCTCCCGAGAACGGCACATCGCCTCACACGGTGAAACCGCCTGCGCAATCGGCGGCGGTCGCCGAGTCGGGCATGCACGTGCGAAAGCGCAACGGCGGGCTCGAACCGGTCGACGTCAACAAGATCGTCCGGGCGGTGCAGCGCTCGGTAGGCGGTCTCCCTCATGTGGACATCATGCGGATTGCGGTGAAGACGATCGGCGGCCTCTTCGACGGGGCCACGACGCGCGAGCTCGACCGGCTCTCGATCCAGACCGCCGCGTCCCTTATCGCCGAGGAGCCCGAATACTCTCAATTGGCGGCGCGGCTCTTGGACCGCTACATCGACAAGGAGGTAAGGAACCAGGACATCCATTCCTTCTCCCAGTCGGTCGCGGTGGGTCATCGCCTCGGCCTCGTCTCTACCGAGACGGCTCGTTTCGTCGCCTCGAACGCCCGGAAGCTGAACTCGGCCGCAGACCGATCGTGCGACCTCTTCGAGTACTTCGGGCTCCGCACGGTCTACGACCGCTACTTGCTACGCCATCCGGTCGCCCGCGACGTGACCGAGACGCCCTCCTACTTCTTCCTGCGGGTCGCCTGCGGCCTCTCGACGAGCGTCAACGACGCTCTCAGCCTCTTCGAACTCATGGCGGCTCACCGCTACCTGCCCAGCTCTCCGACCTTGTTCAACTCGGGGACGCCCCGATCGCAGATGTCCTCCTGTTACCTGCTCGACTCGCCGGGCGACGACCTCGAAGACATCTACGCCCGATACGCCGACGTCGCCCGACTCTCGAAATACGCGGGAGGGATCGGGCTGGCTTATCACCGAATCCGCTCGCGAGGTTCGCTCATTCGCGGGACGAACGGGCACAGCAACGGCATCGTCCCCTGGTTGAAGACGCTTGATTCCTCCGTCGCCGCAGTCAATCAGGGGGGCGGAGGAAAGGGGCGTGTGCTGTCTACCTGGAGACCTGGCACGCCGACATCGAGGAGTTCCTCGAACTGAAGGACAACGCGGGCGACGAAGCCCGGCGGACCTACAACCTCAACCTGGCGAACTGGGTCCCGGATCTCTTCATGAGGCGGGTCGAGAGCGGCGAACGCTGGTCGCTGTTCGACCCCAAGGTCGTCCCCCACCTCTCGGATCTCCACGGCGACGACTTCGACGCGGCGTACTCGCGGGCCGAGGCCGAGGGGCACGCCATGAAGCAGGTCGCAGCCCGGGACCTCTACGCCCGGATGATGAAGACGCTCGCGGAGACGGGCAACGGCTGGATGAACTTCAAGGACGCCTGCAACCGGAAGTCGAACCAGACGCTGCTCCCATCGAACATCGTCCACTCCTCGAACCTGTGCACCGAGATCGTCGAGGTGACCTCGGCGGGCGAGACGGCGGTGTGCAACCTGGGCTCGATCAACCTGGCCCGGCATGTCGGCGACGCGGGGTTCGACTTCGAGGGCCTCGCGGAGACCGCGCGGACCGCCGTGAAGTTCCTCGACGCGGTCGTGGACATCAATTTCTATCCGACTCCGGAGTCGGCTGCGTCCAACAAGCGATGGCGGCCGGTCGGCCTCGGCCTCATGGGGCTCCAGGACGTCTTCTTCCAGTTGCGATTGCCCTTCGACCGCCCGGAAGCGAGGGAGCTGTCCGTCCGCATCCAGGAGGAGATCTACTTCCAGGCGCTCAGCACCTCGTGCGAACTCGCGCAGGTCCACGGCCCGCATCCCTCGTTCGCCGAAACCAGGGCCGCCGAGGGAGTCTTCCAGTTCGACCTCTGGAGGACGACTCCGCGCGAGCCTGCGCGTTGGGAGGCGCTTCGCGATCGCATCCGGCTGTTCGGTCTACGGAACTCCCTCGTCGTGGCCATCGCCCCGACGGCGACGATCGCGTCGATCGTCGGGGCCTTCGAATGCATCGAGCCGCAGATCTCGAACCTCTTCAAGCGCGAGACGCTCTCCGGGGAATTCCTCCAGGTCAACCGCTACCTCGTCCGCGAGTTGAAGGGGCTCGGCCTCTGGACCGAGGATGTCCGCAACCGGATCAAGCTCGCCGAAGGGTCCATCCAGAGCGTCGCCGAGATCCCGCAGGAGCTGAAGAGCATCTTCCGCACCATCTGGGAGGTCCCGATGCGGTCGCTCATCGACATGGCCGCCGAGCGTGCCCCGTTCATCGACCAGAGCCAATCGCTGAACCTGTTCATCGAGAGCCCGACTATCGGCAAGCTCTCATCAATGTACATGTACGCCTGGAAGAAGGGCCTCAAGACGAGCTATTACCTGCGCTCGCGACCCGCGACAGGCATTGCGAAGACGACCACGACGCGAGTCGTCGAGGCCTCGAAGGACGTCGCGTGCTCGCTCGAGAACCCCGAGACTTGCGAAGCCTGCCAGTAATCCGAGCCGATCGTGAATGATCGCTCGACTCCTCGAAACCCGAAAGGAACACTCTGATGCTGCTCGACCCAGGGATGGACCTGACGCTCAGGCCGATGCGTTATCCGGTCTTCTTCGACATGTACAAGGCGGCGCTCAAGAACTCCTGGGCGGTGGACGAGGTCGACTTTTCCACCGATCTCGCCGACCTCGATCGGCGTGTGACTCCCGCCGAGCGCCACCTGATCCAGCGGCTGGTGGCCTTCTTCGCCACGGGCGACTCGATCGTCGGCAACAACCTCGTGCTGAACTTGTATCAGCACATCAACTCGCCCGAGGCGAGAATGTATCTCTCGCGCCAGCTCTACGAAGAGGCGGTGCACGTTCAGTTCTATCTGACCCTGCTCGACAACTACCTGCCGGACATGGCCGGGAGGGAGCAAGCGTTCGCGGCGATCAACAACATCCCCTCGATCAAGGCCAAGGCGGACTTCTGTTTCCGCTGGATCGACTCGATCGAGGGCCTCGACCGACTGGAGACCCGCGAGCATCGCAGGCAGTTCCTGCTGAACCTGATCTGCTTCGCCGCCTGCATCGAGGGGCTGTTCTTCTTCGGGGCGTTCGCCTACGTGTACTTCCTGCGCTCGAAGGGGCTGCTCCACGGTCTGGCGACCGGGACGAACTGGGTCTTCCGCGACGAGAGCGCGCACATCGCCTTCGCCTTCAACGTGATCGCAACAGCCCGCCGGGAAGAACCGGACCTCTTCGACGCCGGCGTGGAGGCGGACGTCGTTGCTATGATGCGGGAGGCGGTCGATTGCGAGGCGGCCTTCGCAGGAGACGTCTTGTCTCTCGGCGTCGCTGGGATGAGCCCCCAAGACCTGAGGAAGTATCTCGAGTACGTGGCCGACCGTCGCCTGGAATCCCTCGACATCGAGCCGATCTTCGGTTCACGCAACCCGTTCGCCTTCATGGAACTCCAGGACGTCCAGGAGTTGGCGAACTTCTTCGAGCGGCGCGTCTCGGCCTATCAGGTCGGGGTGACCGGCGACGTCGTCTTCGGAGAAGAGTTCTAGTGTCTCTGGCCACAAGTAATGCAAGGAATTCAAGGGGCGTGTCGAGCGAACCACTTTCTCATCTTCTGGTTGGTCCACGTCCACTCGAACGGGTGGGCGTAGCGCCGGCAGCCCTCTAAACGTGAGCTATGTACATGGTTTTCGAGCTTTCAATATCTTCGACGTGGCGACATGGCTGATCTTCGCCCCGCTTTGTTTCTTGGGCTTCGGCTTCTTCGGGCCGCGCGTGCTCTTGCGGTACTCCGACAGGGGCACGGTTCGCGCTCAGCCGACCAGCGTCGCGGCCAACTCCTCCGGCGGCATCTCCTGGAATTCCACCCATTCGTCCTTGGGGATCGCCCGCATCATCCCGCGGCTTCCTCCTCGCCGTGGGCCGCGCGGAGGGCCGACTTGACCGTGTTCATCACGTTGTACGACAGCAACGCCACGCAGAAGCTGAACAGGGCCGCCCGCGGGTAGCCCAGTTCCTTGATCTCCCCCTTGAGGGTCTTCTCCATCTCCTGTAACGCGGTCTCGATGGTCCATCGACGCCGGTAGATTTCCGCGACCTTTCGGGCGTCCGCGGCCTCGGCCGGCAGATTCGTCAGCAAATGGATCTCGTCGTCCCCGTCGCGAGTCGGCTGGTCCAGGACCACCGTCACCCGCCTCATCAGGAGTTCCTGGCCGACGGAGTTCGTGGCCCGCAGGGCTTGCTCGAAGACCGCGCCGGTGGCCGTCGGCTCCCGGGCTTCCCGCTCGCCCTCCAGGGTGCAGTACAGCGTCGAACTGTGCTGGCGGATCACGAAACAACCATCGCGGCGGGCGATCCCGAAGAGGAAGTCGGTCGTGCAGAAGTTGCGGTCCGCGATCCAGAGGTCCCGGGCCGCGACGGTCTCCACCACCTGATCCAACAGCGACCGTTTCTGGGCGTGGCCGTCCTCGCAGAGGACCACGTCGACTACCAGAGCCAGTTTGGGATCGAAGACGACCAAGGCGTGGCCGGGCAAGACCCCGGCGAGGATCGTCCGCAGTTCCTTGATCCGGTGCTCGGTCTTGGCCAGGTGGTTGCCGTCGAGGATCTTGGCGCGATAGCCCGCCAAGAACGGCGTCAGGCCGCCCCCCATGGCCTTGACGACCGGGGCGAGCCGCTCCGCCGAGGTTTGAACCAAGGCGGCGGCGATCGCGGGCTCGATGCGTTCGATCTTGCGGTAGAGGGCGGTGAGCGAGGCGTTGATGCGCACGGCGTTCTTGGCGTAGGCCGCGTTGATGGAGGGCCGGACGCCGCAGACGACGACGCTCATCAACTCGACGATCGAAGAGAACAAGAGCTCGCGAGTATACTGCCGCTCGGCGACGTCCTCGAAGAGTTGGTCGAGGATTCGAGGGCTGAGAGCGTTCTCCATCACAGCCTGAGCCATGACGGAGATGGTGTCCCCCTGGGTGAATCGTTCGAAGACTTCGCTGTGGATCATCGGGGCGGCCTCCCTACCTACAATGCTGACAACTCCTTGCATCGCGGCAGTTTAACAAATTCATATAGTGCATGTTGAAAGGGCTGGGTTCGCGTGGGGCCGGTTCCAGGCGGCCCAGCAGCCCTTACACCATGACCCGGTTGAAGCGATCGACGTGCTTCGGGGCCGGAAGCCCTGCTCGTTCAGCCGCTCGGCGATCGCCGCGGCGATCAAGCCCTCGGCGAACAGGGCCTGGAGCCTCGAAATCAGTACGGGGTAGTCGGCGCGGAGTCGTAACGCCTCACCGACCGGGCCAGGACGTGCGATTCCACATGTCCGCCGATGCAGTGAGGCTCGACGTCCACGTGCTCGACGGCCTTGTCGACGACTAAACTCACATGCTCGATCAAGAGCCTGGCGATCTGCGGAGAGGGCCGAACCAAGGTCGATCAAAGTTAATCGACCCGGCAGGGCCCGCCTTTCGTCCCGTTCCATCCGTTTGAGAAAGCCGCCCGTCAGGCCGATCCACCGAAATCCTCTCGTCGCGATCCCTCTGCGAACCGCTCGTTCAATCCGTCTGCGTGCCGGCTTCGACCCATAACCCGTTGTTGCGCACCTGGTCGAGGAGGTCGTGCGCGCCTACGAGGCGCGGCATTGGTCAACTGGCGTTGCCAAGCCCCCACGCTACGAGGAGGTCGTGCGCGCCTACGAGGCGCGGCATGGCCGTCACTCCCCGACTCGCCCGGTAGGACGGCGAGCGTGGCGAGGACGACCGACAGCCAGCGAGCCGGCGCGAAGGGGTTTGAGCCGCGCTGTCAACGTCCGAGGATTCCTTACACGTGCTTGGGGTACTCCGGCTTGTAGACTTGGCCTTCGACGAATCCCCGCACGCCGGCGGGCGCCTCGGCGCCGGCCAAGCCCCCCTGGCGAAGATGGTCTCGGCCACCTTGACCGCGACCGCGATCTCCGTCTGCAGGATGTTGCTCTGCGGGGGGGGACGGCAGCTTCGAGTCCCGTTCGGCCTAAGTCACCTGGTCGGCCACCGCTCTGGCGGCGTCCTCGAACATCTCGTCGGTCACCCGCCGCCGGGAAACAGGAGTGGGTATACGTCGAGGCATGCCGCTGATCGGAAACCGGCCCTCTCGGGATCCCGGATCGACTCGGGCTGGTTGCGGCGCGTCGGCAACCGTTCGGTGCTTCCAGGGGCGGGACCTTGGTGCCATCGCCCCATCCCAAAGCGGGTCGAGCAGCGTCTACCTTGGATCGCTCCGGCTGATAGAGTAGGAGGGGGTGAGAATCGGAGCCCGACCGAACACTCGATCAGCAGCGGGGTGAATGATGAGATCGATGACGCGCGGCCGACTTCCTGGTCGCCTGTTCGCGGCGGCGCTGGTGGGCGCGTGCGTTGCCGCAGCGCCGCCGCCGAGCGCGGCTGTCGAGGTCCCGGACGACGCGGGTTGGTCGACCGGCGCGCCGCGCGACGAGATCCGGCCCGAATTCGCATGCGAGCCCGGCGACGAGCCGGGCCGTCCAGCAGTGCTGATCATCAAGGCCGGGCCGCGCGACGGTGTGGACGGCTGCTGGACGAAGGCTTTTCCGGTGACAGGGGGCCGCCATTACCGCTTCGACGCGCGCTACCAGGCGAAGGGCGTGGAGGTCCCCCGACGCAGCGTCGTGGCCGAACTCCACTGGAGAGACGCGAACGGCCAGCACGTCCCGCTCGACGAGCCGGCCGTCAGCGGCTACCTCCAGGGGGCGACGCCGATGGCCGAGACGGAATTCCCCACGACGCGGGGGGACGACGGCCGGGGCTGGGCCGAAGTTTCCGACACCTACCGAGCCCCTGCGCACGCCACCCAGGCAGTCGTCGAACTGCACTTGCGATGGGCCCGGGACGGCGAGGTGCGATGGCGCGGCGTTTCCCTGAGCGAAACGACGGCGCCTTCGCCGCGCACGGTGCGGCTCGCCACCGTCCACTTCAAGCCGTCGGGCGGCAACACGCCGGAGGAGAACCGCCGGCTGTACGAGCCGTTCATCGCTGAGGCCGCCCGGCGGAAGGCCGATCTCGTGGTGCTCGGCGAGACGCTGACCTACCTGGGCCTGGGCAAGAAGTACCAGGAGGTGGCCGAGCCCATCCCCGGCCCGTCCACCGAGTACTTCGGCCGGCTCGCGAAGCGGCACGACCTCCACATCGTGGCCGGCCTGCTGGAGCGAGACGGGAACCTCGTGTACAACGTCGCGGTGCTCATCGGCCCCGATGGCGCGATCGTCGGCAAGTACCGCAAGGTCTGCCTCCCGCGCGGCGAGGTCGAAGGGGGCATCGCGCCGGGCTCCAGCTATCCCGTCTTCTCGACCCGCTTCGGCAAGGTCGGGATGATGGTCTGCTACGACGGCTTCTTCCCCGAGGTCGCCCGCGAGCTGACCAACCACGGCGCCGAGGTGATCGCCTGGCCGGTCTGGGGTTGCAACCCGTTGCTCGCCCGCGCCCGCGCGTGCGAGAACCACGTCTACGTCGTCAGCAGCACGTACGAGGACGTCTCGCACAACTGGATGATCTCGGCCGTTTTCGACCACACCGGCGAGATCATCGCTCAGGCGAAGGACTGGGGCACCGTCGCGGTCGCCGAGGTGGACCTGGACAGGCGCCTGAAGTGGGTCAGCCTCGGCGATTTCAAGGCCGAGATCCCCCGGCACAGGCCGGTCGCAACAGCCGGTGAATCCGACAGGTAGTCCGTTGGCGCCCGCCGTACCATGCTCCGAGACGACGGCAAGAGGTCCCCGTGACGCCCAGACGTCTGGTCCAGCTTACCCGGATGGAGTGTGCCCCCATGAGAGGTCGGAACGGCAAGACCATGAGGTCCGAGAGGGATCGGTTCATGGCGGGCGCCTGTTCTCGCGCGTTCCTGCTCGGGTTGGCCGCGCTGGCCGGGACGGCCTCGGCGCAGGATGAGGCCAAGCCGCCCGCAACTTATAAAGACCTGCCGAGTGAGACCCCCGCGAAGTTCGAGCCGACGAACGACGGCTTCGACCACGTCAGACGGGAGGTGATGATCCCCATGCGGGACAGCGTGAAACTCCATACGGTGCTGCTAGGTCGTGTGGACAGCAGCTGGTGAACCGCGGCGTTCTGGGCTATCGCAAGAGGATCATGATCGAAGCCACATGAACGAATCCGAGGAAGTTCTTGGCCGTCTTGTCGTACCGCGTCGCCACGCGGCGGTACTGCTTGGCCTTGTGCCAGAACCGCTCGACCAGGTTTCGGTCGCGGTAGCGATCCCGATCGTAAGGCCGCTGGATCTTGCGGTTGCGAAGCGAGGGGATCACCGCCTTGGCCCCGCGCGATTCGATCGCCTCGACCACGGCACGGCTGTCGTACCCCTTGTCGGCGACGACCACTTCCGTCGCCAGGCCGTCGATCAGCGCCTCGGCCTGGGGCGAGTCGGCGGCCTGGCCCGGCGTCAGGATCAGTCGCGTGGGGAGTCCGAGCCCGCTGACCGCCACGTGGATCTTGGTCCCGAATCCGCCTCGGCTGCGGCCGAGGGCCTGCTCGGCGTGTCCGCCGGAGCCGTCCCACTTTTTTTCGAGCCGGCCGCCGCCGGATGCGCGCGGATCACCGTGGAGTCGAGGATCAGCCATTCGAGGTCCTCGTCCTGCAACGCGGTCATGACCCGGGCCCAGACCCCCTTGGAACACCAGCGGTCGAACCGCCGCCAGGTGCTGTTCCAGTTGCCGAACCGCTCGGGGAGGTCGCGCCACGGCGCGCCGGTCTTGGCGATCCAGAGCACGGCGTCGACGAACCGGCGGTTGTCCTGGGCGCCCCCGCCGTGCCCCCCGGGAAGCCCCGGCAGGAGGTCCTTGATCCGGTCCCAATCGGCGTCGGAGATCTCGTGGCGGCGGCGCATGACAGGCCCTCCGTGATGGTGAAGCGTCGCCGTCATTAGCCCACAACGCCTATCTGCTGTCCACACGACCTAGGCCCGAAGGAGAATCAGGGCTTCTTCAAGGGGAAGCGATTCGTCCCGAGGGTCGTGACCGGGAAGAAGTGCCCGCTCTCCAACGATGTCGTCAAGGTCTATTCGTTCCTGGCCTACAAGGCCCGAGACGGGAGGCCGGTCCGCCCGGCCTTGATCTCCAGGAGGACCGGGCTGGAGCGGGGCCGGTCCGGGGAGCGGACCGGCAGGGCTCGGGGCGTCCCCAGGCACCTGGAGGCGCTGATCGCCGAGGGGCTCGCCCGGAAGGCGGAGGGCGGCTACGAGGCGATCGAACCGACCGGCGATCGGCGGGAGTGGTTCGCCTGGAAGCAGGGCAAGGACGGGGACTGGCACCGGCGGCTCGCCACCTACAGGATCTACACGATCGCACCGGGGGTCAGGCGCAAGGCGGCGGGCGAGGCGGTCCGACTGACCCAATCGGCCAGCGACCTGTACTTCCTGATGGCTTCGCTCGCCCGCTGGGAGGGAAAGCTCCACGGCCAGACTCGGGCGGGCCTGGCCGTCTTGCTCGGCGTGAGCCGCCCGACGGTTGCGGCCGGGCTCGCCCTGCTCCAGAAGCTCGACCTCGTGAACCCGACGGGCCACGGCTTCGCCCTCGGCTACTCGTCCGTCGAGACGCTCGAACTCTGGCGGGACCGCAAGGCGACCACGGCCCGGAAGGGGCCGAGGGGCGGGGCTCGGCCCGCCGCCAGCGAGCCGGTGTACGACCTGGCGGAGATCGTCCGGCAGAGCCTTGAAGGGCGTGGCCGCAAGGACGACATCGAGGTCGCCATCCCCGCCATCCTGGCCCACCGGCAGACCCTGGCGAATGCGAGGTACACGGACGAGGACATCACCAAGTTGCTGATCGGCACCCTGCCGCTTTTCCCCGGCCCCCACGAGATCTGGTTCTACTTCCAGACCGGGGGATTCCTCGACGCCTTCACCAGGGCCGAGGCCGAGCACAGGGCCAATGCGAAGCTGCCCGGACGCCCCTCCGTGGACCTGCTCATCTATAAGGTCAGGGAGGTCGCCAGGCAGGTCCGGTGCTGATGTTCGGCAAGCTGACGTGTAAAGGAAGCCGCACCGGCCCGTGCGGCTTGTTTGACGCTCCCGATGCGGCTTCCTTGGCACGGCATGCGGCTTGTTTGACGCCCGATGCGTCTTGTTTGCCACAATTAAGACTACTCTTATGACTTCGCTCAGGACTTCCCTTCAAGACCCCGATGCCCCTCGCAGGGGACTGGAAGGGAAGCCTTGCCTGCGGCAAGGAAAGACGAAGACGCATGGGCGAAGGTTCTCGATCCTTCAGCACGGGAATGAGCTGCGTCGTGGCGGAGATCCGCCTTCCGAGCGGGGACCGACGGCTTCATGAGGGACCACCCGTCCTCGGTCCAGGACCACTCCCCTCGCCGGCTTTCCCCAGGGTTTCGCCCAGGCCCCCATCCCGTTGCCCCGGCCGCTGATAACGATTTCCCGATCGGCCGAGGCCCACCAAGGTGAAGGCCCTCTCCCGTACCACTTTTGTACTCGGATGTCCCGTCGGCTAATAAACCTGGGACGGGACTGGCCGCCGGGCGTGCCATGCCATCACGCCACGTCCTCCCGGCGGCGGGCCTCGCCTCGATCCCTTCGCTGGCCTGACGGCGCTGCTGCTTCCTCTCGACGGCGGGCGATTCAATCGTCTTCCCGCTCCCAATTCCGCCTGTCGTCGCCGGCCTGGGCGTCGAACTCGTCCGGGGCGGCCTCGTCCTCCAACTCCGATTCATAACGGGCGACGATCTTCCCGATCTCGCCCCGGAGGACCGAGCCCTTGGCCCGCCGGACCCAATCGGGAAGGTCGGGACGCCCTCGCAGGTCGGCGATGATCTCGTCCGTGGGCATGCCGATCCGATGTGCCTCCACCACGGCCTCCCGGATGTCCTCCGGGTCCGTCACGACCGGCCCCTTCTTCCGCACGGGACGCTTCGCAGGCGGCGGGGCCTTCTCTTCGGCCCTGGGCGTAGAGTGCCGCCTCGCCGCCGACTCCTCATCCTTGATCGCCCTGTCCACCCGGTCGGTCAGCCATCTCAGCGCCTTGCCGAGGTCGTCGCCGCAGGCACGAAGGGCGGCCGAGCCGATCGTCATCCGGTCGCCGAGCCCCTCGCTGCGGTCCCGGTAGGTGCCCGAGCCGCCGGGCAGCGGGGTGTCGCCCAGCATCTCCCAGAAGTCGTTGACCCTCCGCTCCAGCGACTCCCGATCCTCGGCGACGGACCGGGCGATCTCCGCCTCCAGGGCGATCCCGACCGGAGGTCGCTCATCGTGGTCGTCGTCCGTCGAGGGGTCGTCGCCGTGGCGGTGATCGAGCGACTTGCGGGGGGCGATCACCGCCTCGGGATCGCTGAACGGCTGCAAGAGGTCATCGCCGACCTCGCCGTGACGTGACTTCTCGAAGTCCTCGACGATCTCGGCGACGAGCCCACGGACCGCCTCGTCCGGCGATTGCGGGGTTTTGTCGTCCCCGATGAACCGGCCGCCGGATAGGCGATTGAGCAGCTCGTTCTCCAGGTCGGATTCGGCCCGTGCGGGCGAAGGATAGCCCCGGAAGAAGTGCTCCGCCTGCTCGGGGGAGAGGATCGCCACCACACGGGCGACCAGCGGCCTCGCTTCCTCTCGGGCTCGTGCCTCCTCCTCGCTCGGCCCCGGCTTGACCCCATCCCCGCCTGGCCCGGCTTGAGGCGGTGCCGTCTCCACCCGGCTCCCAGGCACACAGGCGGCGATATGGTCTCTGATGAAATCGATCGCCTCGTCGTTGTTCTTGCCCAGGAGGCGGGCGTACCTGGGCAGCCAGATCACCCGGAATGCGAAGCCCCCGACATCCTCCGCCGGGATGCGGAGGAGGCCGGCATGATCGGCCACCTCTCCCGGCGTGACCACGACCTCATCGATCCGGGGCAGGCCGTAGGTCCGCCACGGCCCGAGGCACCTGGCCTCCATCTCGCCGAGGGCCTGGCGGGCGACTTCCACGCCGATCCGCTCCGGCCACGGCGAGGGAGGTCGCACCGCCGCCTCCCCGGTCGGCGTCGGCCCGCCTCGGCCCTCCCTTCCGGGATCGATCGACCCGCCCCGTGCGATCGCCCGCTTGGCCGCCGCAACCCTTTCGGCCACGCTCATCCTCACTTCGCCCGCCCCTTGCGGTCGGACCGGCGGTTGAACGCCTGGCTCCGCCTCCCTCTCCGGGGCGGTGGGGCCATGATGCGACCGCACGGCGGCCCGGACCTGCTCGACGATCCCCTTGAGGGCGGCGTCCTCCTCCCCCACGAGGAGCACGTACCGGCGCATCTCCTCGCCGAGCTTCCCCGCCCCGTCCTCGATCGAGGACGGGGGCACGTACCCGTCCCGCCACCAGGGGGGCGGGCCGTGGACCACATCGGATGCTGCGGCATGTGAGGCCGAGTCGCCGACCGAGGCTGCGTCGTGGACCTCTCCGGGCGAGTCCCACCCGACCCCGAATGCGTCCGAGACGGCCTGCTGGATGGAGCGACGTGCCCGATCGGGGGTCGTCCCGAGGGCCTGGGCGTACTTCGCCAGCCAGAGGTCCGAGGCGTGGGGGGCGATCCCCCGGATCGTCTTCAGGCCGAGTCGCTCGGCGAGCGAGGCGACCTCGGCGACCGTGACCTCCACCTCCTCCAGTCGGGGGAGCCCGACGGCCTTCCATCTCGCCAAGACCTCCAGGCGGAAGAAGTCGAGTACTTGGCCCGCCGCCCGCATCCGCTCGCAATCGTCACGAAAGGACCGGACCTGCTCGTCCCGCACCCGACGACGCTCTTCTTCCTCCAGCCGCATCCGTTCCCGCCGCTCCTCCCAGGCGGCCAGCCCCTTCGGGCCGCCCGTCGTCATCCAGGCGGCGGCAAGCCGGTCGTCCAGCTCCTCGGCGTTCCTCCGCCTCGCCTTCGCTTCTTCTTCCGCCTGCCTCCGGCCCTCCTCCTCTTCGGCGAGCTTCTTCCGCCTCGCTCGCCGCTCCCCCACGACCTGCTCCATCCGGGCGACGATCGCTCCCAGCAGCGGGTCGTCGGCCCCGGCGTCCAGGGCGTACTCCCGCATCAACTCCGCCAGGCGATCGGCCTCGTCCTTGATCGAGGACGGCGGCGGGGGGACGTACAGGTCTCGCTCCCAGAAGCCGTCGATGCCGGTCAGGCCCAGGTAGTTGGCCAGGGCCTCCAGATGCCCCCGGCTCCGCTTGTCCGGCCGGGAGATCCCGTCGGCCACGGCCCGACGGAGCCACTGGTACGGAACCCCGGCCTCGGCCGCCGCCTCCTTGCGGGTCACGCACCGGGCCGTGAGGAGGGCGTCAAGGTTCCTGGCGAACCGTCGCTTGCGATATCGATCCACGGATCGAGCCTCGAAAACCAACTTCTGTAGCGATTTATCCTCGACGAGAAGGCACCGGTTTTCAAGGATGATTCAGGCAAACTGCAACTTCGGTAGCGATATATGCCTTCGAGGATGCCGCCGGGACTTACACCATCGGGACGATCCGTCACGGCAAGTCGCCGGGACGAACCTGATGGAGGGCCGAGAGTCATGGGCAGCGACAACGACAGCATGATCAACCGGGACGACGCCGGGGCGACCACGCCTGGCCTCGACATGCCGCACGCCTCGTGGGACGAGGGCCGCCTCCTCGACTACATGCGGCAACACGACCGGGCCATCGGCGGCTTGGAGCGGACGAGCCTCCAGCACGAGTACTGCTTCGGGGCGGCGGCCCAGCTCAAGTACGAGCAACTCGGCGGCAAGTGGACCCAGTGGGCGAAGGACCAGGGCTACCCGAAGGAGGCGTTCCGACGCCGCCGGCTCCTGTTCGTCCGGGCCGGGGGCATCGAGGCCCTCGACAATTACCCCGGCAAGATGGAGGCGTACTACGACCTGGGCATCTACCCCCGGCCCAAGTTCGAGGATCTCGCCGCCCAGGATGCCGGGTCGCCCGCCACCCCCGACGACTCGGGGCCGGCGGAGGGCGTCGTCAAGCCGACCCACTCCGCCGCCGGTGCAGAGCCCCCGGCTCCTCGCACGATCGCCGCCACCGGCCCGGCCGACGGCGGAGACAAGGGAGAGCCCGTGGACGATCGCCCCAGGGAGACCTTCCTGCGGGGCCTGGAAGACCTCTACGCCGACGCCGCCGAGGCGCTGCCCGTCGCCCTGCCCCTGGTGAGCTGGAAGCTGCTCGACCACCTGGCCGCCCAGGAGGAGGCCGGGCACGGCGAGGTGATCGCTCGGGCCGTCCGGGACTACTGGCTCCGCAACGGCGAGATGGCCCGGATCGACACGCAGCCCTCGGCGACGGAGGTGGCGGGATGATCCTGACACGGCATCCCGGCGGCAAGGCGACGATCCGGCGGTGGATCGTCGCCCAGCTCCCGCCGCACGGCCGCTACGTGGAGGCGTTCGCCGGGGCCGCCAACGTCCTGCTGGCCAAGTCCCGGTCGTCCGAGGAGGTGCTGATCGAGCGGAACCCCGGCCAGGCCGCCTTGCTGCGTGCGGTGCGGGACAAGGCGGACGCCCTCGCCCGGAGGCTCGCCCCCCTCCGTTGGCGTTACGAGACTTGGCGGGACGCCAGGGATCGCCTGCGGGCCGGGGATTGGGGCTCCGGCTTGGAGCTGGCCGCCCTGACGTACATCCTCCGCCGGATGGGCCACGGCGGGTGCGGCGGGTACTCCGACAGCAGCTCGACGAAGGACCAGCAGGGTTGGTGGGACCGGGGGATCGTGAAGCTCTCCGATGTCCACCTCCGCCTCCAGGGGGTGAGGATCGTCTCGGGCGACTGCCTGGACCACCTGCACGACCTCGACTCGCCCGAGACCTGCTTCTACCTGGACCCGCCCTACGTCGGCGTCGGCCGCAAGATCTACGGCCGCTTCGGCCTGTCCGACGAGCAGCACGTCGAGCTGTGCCGCCACATCCTCCAGCTCCGGGGCAAGGTCGCCCTCTCGGGCTACGCCAACCCCATCTACGCCCGCTGGCTGTCCGACTGGCGGGTCGTCTCCCGCCCGGTGTCGATCCGCATGAAGGGGGTCGGCCGGGTAGAGCGTGTCGAGTGCCTCTGGCTCAATTTCTGACCCATCGAGCGTGCCGCCTGGCGATCGGGCCGATTGGACGCCGACCGAGGACGCCAAGTCCGAGGGCTGACCAACTCCAGACGGAGCGGAGCCCGCCGACGCCGAATCGGCACGCCTGCCTTGAGTCCATCAAGCGGGCGGGGACGACCATCCCCGCCCGTCCTCGATCGAGGACGATCGTGAAGTCCTCGACCAACTTTCCCCGACCCAACCGTCCGAACGACAGAAGGCGCAACATGCCCAAGAACAAGATCTCGCTCGTCGATTCTCCCAAGCCGCCCGAGCCCGAGGCGGGTCGCCGCAAGGACGGCCGGGGGGCGGACGCCCCGACGATCGGGGGACAGGTCGAACTCCTCCTGGGGATGGTCCCCGGCCTCCTGGAGGAGGTCGAGTACAGCGACGAGGACATCGAGGACCGGGGGGACGACTTCGAGTACGAGGGGGACAACCCTAACGCCGTCGCCGCCCTGGAGGCCGTCCTGGACCTGTCCCCGGCCCCCGCCCACCTGGCCCACCTCCCCGTCAAGTGCCCCAGGCTGGACTGGGAGTACCTCCGGTGCCGGGTGAAGTCGGTCGGCGATCTCGTGGAGGCCATCCAGGAGGCGATCGGGGACCGTGAGGACGGCGAGTTCGGCGAGGCCCTCGCCGAGGCGATGAGCTGGTTCGACGAGTTCTGATCGACCCGATCATCTCGGAGGACGACCGGACCGCCGGGGCCGGCGATCTCCCCAGGGCCGGGGCCAAGGACTGACCCGCACCGGCGGTGATAGGGGCCGCCGAGTCGGCAAGGCAGCAACGACACCCGAGGCGTCCCGGAGCCGTGCATCCGGGCGGGCGGGGGAGGTATGTCCCTCCCCAGCCTTATTCGAGCCCGGTCCGCCCCGGCGGGGTCTTTGGCCACCCCGCCTGGCGATGAAGGTACGTGCCGAGGAGACATGATTATGGGCAAGAAGAGCATCAAGCGAATCGTGGTCCTGATCGTCCCGGTGGGCGGAGAGCCCTACCCGGCGGAGATCAAGGACGGCTGCGACGGATGGCAGGAGGCGATCGGCAGCCGGTCGTTCGATATGGTCGGCGTCGGCCCCGGCGTCTTCATCGTGTGCGCCGACGACTACCACGGCCTCGATGACCGGCCGAACGGGTGCGGGCTCTACGGGCCGTACTTCTTCGTGAAGGTGGACGCCAACGGGCACTCCCGCTCGCTGACGGAGGCGCAGCTGGAGAAGTGCCGCCGGTACTGGGAGGCCCGGAGGCATGTCGCCCCGCCGACGCCCGCCGAGATCGACGGCTCGGGGAAGGTCTTCTCCTTCTCCCTCGGGTCGCCCGAGCACGACGCCTACGTGCGGGCTCGACGCCGGGAGGCCGAGGACAGGCGGCGGTTCTGGGAATCGCTGTAACCGCACATGCCGATGGCACCGCTCATCCCGACGGGGCACGGCCGGCGATGCCCGCTCCTTCACGGCGAACGCCGTCCCCCGTCGGCGACTTTACAAATCGCAGACCAGGCGTAAAGGGATATGCCGCCCGCTCGGGCGGCCGAACAAGGATCGGAGGACACCATGACCGAAGTCGCAGGAGGGCTCGCCGGACTGGCCAAGCTCGGGAAGCCCGTCCCCGCCGAGTCCGAGCTGGACCGGTTTGCGGCGTATATCGAATCCGGGGCGATCATCACCCACGCCTCGGCGTTCGAAGTCTGTGCCGAGAAGGGCGACTCCGAGCGTTCGTACCGACCCGAGGGCGGCCTGACCGAGGCCGTGTACCGCCTCGCCGGGAACGACGACGAACGGGCGATCCTGGCTCGGGGCGTCCTGGAGGGCGAACTCGTCCGCCGGGGGCACGAGTACCGAGCCGTCCGGGCCACCCTGGGGCGTTACGAGTGCGATGACCTCCGAGACCTCATGGACGACCACTCGTTCGGGGCGGTCGCCGACGCCCTGGCGGAAGTCATCCTGGCATCGGCGGCCCGGTCCGAATGGGAAGGAATGGGTCGGTCCGTGCCCGAGGCCGGCCTGGTGATCGGCGGAGTCGTCGGCACGGCCCCGGCTTATGAGGGGACGGTGGCGGCAATGCTCCAACGACTCGATGCCCTTGAAGAGGCCGCCGGACGGTCCCCCACCCCCACGACGGCGTGGGAAGCGATGGCCCGGAGCATCGCCCGGATCGCCGACGCCCTCGCCCCGCCGCCACCCGGCGTCGTGGATTCCGTTTACGTCGCCCGCCGGCTCGGCTGCACGACGACCTGGATCGCCGACCAGGCCCGCAACGGCGACATCCCCCGGCGGTGCATCGTGGCCGGGACCGGTCGGGGCAAACCGTGGAAGTTCCACCGGGAATCGATCGACGAGTGGATCGAGTCCCGATGAGACGACTGGACGTGCGGATACGATTCGCCGGGCGAAATGACGCCGGATCGATGGGGGGGACGAGGGATGCCACGCAAGCCGCTGCTGAAGAAACAGAAGGTCACGGTCGTCATCGACGGCTCGCCGATCACCGTCACGCTCACCCCGCCGACCGGGACGAGGCGATCCTGGTACGTCTACTGGCCGGGCCTGGTCGCAAGCAAGTCCACCGGGGTGACCGACCCGAGCGAGGCCGTCCTCGTCGCCGAGGAGATGATCCGCAACGGTGGCCATCGTCGCAGCCAAACCTGCGCCATACCGACCGACGAGGAATTCGAGGAGATCCAGCGTCGGCACTTCTCCAAGAAGCAGTCGCCGGAGGAGCGGCGGAGGGCGGAGAAGTCGCTCGTCGCCTGCCTCGAAGCGATCTCGGCCTTCCGGCAGATCAGCGGCCTGGAGCCGATCGCCGCCGCCACGCCCGAGGACTGCGAGCGATTCCAGCACGAGGCCCTGAAGCGGCCGAAGAACTGGCGGTCCCAGTACCCGAACAGCAGGAAGGAGGTCGAGCCGCTCAGCGCCAACACGGTCATCAAGTGGTCGGTGGCCCTCCAGGCGGCGTTCGAGCGGGCCAATCGGAACGCCGGGAAGAAGTGCGTCCGGGGCGTCGTCTCCGAGGACCGCCTGCTCTCGGAGAACCCCTGGCGTCAGTTCACCTGGATCAGGGGTTTCGACCGCAAGATCCGCCAATTCAGCGGCGAGGAGCTGATCTCGCTGCTGGATCACCTGGGGCGGAGGTGGCCCGGCATGACGGTCGCCCCGGCCATCGCCAAGGTCTGCCTCTGGTCCTGGGGGGCGCAAGAGCGAGGTGATGGGGCTGAGGTGGGACCAGTTGAAGCCCGTGGGCGAGGAGCGCCACTTCGAGATCGTCGGCAAGTGGGGCATCGACAAGTGGTTCCGCATCCCGGAGGGCCTGTACCGGGAACTCCTCGCTTTGAAGACCGATAGCCCCTACGTCTTCGGGATCTACAAGGATCAGCTCAGGCGATTCCACCAGCGGGGGCTTCGCCCCTGGCTGGCGGCCAAGGTCTCCGGCGAGTTCGACCCCGACCAACTCGGCGACTGGTTCTACGAGCGCATCCAGGACTGGTCCAAGGACGCTCCGGGCGGGCGGGCCTACCTCCACGTCTTCCGCAAGACGAGCCTCCAGTACGCCCGGACGGGGGAGGATCTGAACCGGCAGGTGGCCGCCGATGCCCGGCTGGGGGTGTCGGTGATGCTGACGAGCTACGTGAAGGAGTCGGACGAGGAGATGCGGGCGAAGAGCAACCGGACGTACCGGCGGATCGCCGCCAGCCTCCCGCCGGAAGTGGCCCGGCGCTACGGGTACGAGGAGGTGGAGATCGACCTCCTGGTCGAGCGTCTCCAGGAGGCCGTCGCCCGCCAGGACTGGGGGCTCGTCGCCCGGCTCACGGCGGACCTTCAGCACCGTGGAGAGCCGGGCCGTCCTTGTGAAATCCTGTGAAAGGCCGGCGAGGGGGGGCGGCTCGATCCGCCCTCGACTTGGCGGACGACCGTAAGGACCGTGAACCGGGGCTTCCGTCTCGCTCCGCCGAAACGACAAGAGGGGCGAGCCACATGGGATTGTGGCTCGCCCCTCTTCTGTCTTTCGTCGAATCGGTCGAGACCCGGCCGGGTGTTGGGTCTGTGAAATCCTGTGAAAGGTTCCTCGGGGCAAGAAACCCAATTTCACGAGATCGCCGCAACTCCTGAGTCTGTCGGCACTTCTGAGTACACCCGATAGGATTCGAACCTATAACCTTCGGTTCCGTAGACCGATGCTCTATCCAATTGAGCTACGGGTGCGACTGACAGGAATATGGTACCGGAGAGCCAGGCGATTGGCAAGGCTGAGACGGCGCGAGTTCGCGGCATGGGCCGAAGTCGAGGCCGCATAATCGGTTCAGGCGGTCTCGCGGTGGTAGTGGATCTCGTAGAGCCGCCGATAGAGCGGGCTAGAGCGCTTCAGTTCGTTGTCCGTGCCCACGGCTTCGATCCGGCCGTCGTCGATCAGTACGATGCGGTCGGCGAACTGGATCGTCCCCATGCTGTGGGAGATCAAGAACGTGGTTCGACCCTTCGAGAACTCTTCGATCGCCTTACGGATCAGGGCCTCGTCCTGGATGTCCACCGCGCTGGTGGCTTCGTCGAGGATCAGGATCGCTGGATCGCGGAGCATCGCTCGGGCCAGGGCGATCCGCTGGCGCTGGCCGCCGGAGAGGCCGTGGCCGCGCTCGCCGATCACGGTGTCGTAACCTTCGGGAAGCGTCGTGATGAACTGGTGGGCGTACGAGCGTTTGGCGGCCTCGACGATCGATTCGCGGCTAGCGCTGGGGTCGCCGTAGGCGATGTTTTTGGCGATCGAGTCCTGGAACAGGATCGTCTCCTGGGGCACGATGCCGATCTGACGGCGGAGGCTGCGGCCGCGGTACTCGCGGATGTCGCGGCCGTCGATCCGGATGGTTCCCGAGTCGACGTCCCAGAAGCGGGGCAAGAGGTTCATCAGCGTCGTCTTGCCGCAGCCGTTGGGGCCGACCAGGGCGATCGTCTCGCCGTGTTTCACGGTCAGGCTCAGCCCCTTCAACACGGTATGTCGACCATGATAGCCGAATTGGACCTCGTCGAACTCGATCGAGTGGCAGTGTCTCGGCAGGTCAGCGGCGCCGGCGCGTTCGGCGACCTGGGGCTCACGGTCCATCAGGGCGCAGATCCGGTCGGCCGCGGCTGCGGCGCGCTGGAGCTTCGAGTGGACGTTGGACAGCTTGCGGATCGGGTCCGACACACCGGCCATGATCGCGTAGAGCGTCAGCAGGTCTTCGATCTTCATGACCTCGGACGCGAGCTGGAGCTTGAACGGGCCGAGGTCCAGGAAGATCCGCTGCTTGAGCACCAAGTACGATCCGGCCAACAGCGCGATCGTGACGGTGATCAACGTCAGCATCTCGAGGACCGGGTCGGACATCGAGTCGATCATCGCGACCCGAATGCTCTTGCGATAGAGGTTCTTGGTTTCGAGGAAGAATCGCCGTCGCTCGATCCGCTCCATGCCGAAGGCCTTGACGACCTTGACCCCCTGCAAGGTCTCCTGGAGGATCTTGTAGATCGAGGACATGCTCTCAAGCGAGCGGCGCACGGCGCGCTTCATGACGCGGCCGACGCGGTAGGTGGTGTAAGCGGAGATCGGCACCACGACGAGCGTCAGGCAGGTCAGCCGCCAGTTGAACCAGAATGCGCCGGAAATGCAGATCACGGCTCGGAGCGGCTCGCGGATCAGCTTGCTGAGAAGCGTATTGAGGCCCTGGCCGAACGAGTCCATGTCGTTCGTGAACCGAGCCATCAACTCCGCCGACCCCTGGTCCGAGAAGCTGGCGAGGTCGAGGTTCATCGTTCGGCGGAAGAACAGGTTGCGGACGTCGAACAGCGTGAGCTGCATGACGTTCGCCACCAGGACTTCCTGAAGGAACGTGAAACATCCCTTGATGACCACGCCCACGAGCACCAAGGCCATCAGCAGCACGAGGGCGCGGAACTGATCGGAAGGCAAATACGTATAGATGGCGGGCTTCATGCGTAGGTAGAAGCGCTGCCACCACTCTGCATTGCTCCGCTCCTCGGCGATCACTTCGGACCGCTTGGTCAGCGCGAGACGGTCGCCCTTGCGGAGCAACTCGCTGTCCTGTTCGATCTCCTTCATCCGCGCTTCGGCGATCTTGTACTTGCGCTCCAGAAGTTCGATGTCGCGCCGCGCCAGCTCGGCGGGCTTCAACGGCTGTCCGTTGAGGCCGGGCAGGTTGACTTGATGTTCGAGTTCTTTCACCTCGGTGCCGTGCTTGAGGAACTCCCCTTTCAGCTTGAGGAAGTGCTCGCTCAGACCCGTTCCGCTCGGGCCGTCGGCTTCGAGCGCGGCCTGGACTCGCTTCAGCTCTTCCCTCTGGGCGTCGAGGCGTTCGAGGTTCTCGTCGATCGAGTCGAGCTTGAGCGTGATCCAGCGCTGAGGATTCTCGTTGTTGATGAGGATCTTCAGAAGCGGAAGGACGGCGCCCAGCTCCGTGAAATAGAAGAGCGCCACCATCAACGCACAGCCGACGGACAGTCCGAATCGAACGCGATAGGGCCAGGCGAATCGCACCAGACGTACGAAATTGTTCATATCGACCAGCGCCAAAAAGAAAGGGGCGCCAACGAGCATCCATGCAAAACGAGACCGCGTCGTGGTCTCGAAACCGTTGGGCGGGGTATCTCTACCATGATCGGCGAAGGTGGACAATCCGAGTTGCGGAAGTCGCGGTCGAAGGCGAACCGCGCCGGGGACGATCTCAAAGTTGGGATGGGACTCGGCCTTGGTTTAATTTCGGTTTCGGTTTAAGATCCGTCCGTCTCGATCGCGGAACGGACTCCACGTACGATGATGATGCTTGCCCGAACCGTCATGGAGGACGGGATGAGACTCCTCGCCCTGGTTGATTCGCCAGACCACGTCTGTTGCCGATATCGAATCCGGGCGTTCGAACCGGCGTTGCGCGACGCGGGCTGCTCGCTGGTCTGCCAGCCGCTCGAACGGTACTTCCTCCCTCGCCTGACGCAGCTTCGAGACGCTTCGCGGTATCACGCCGTGATCTTGCAGCGCAAGTTGTTGCCGAGCTGGCAGCTCGCCCTGCTCCGTCGTCACGCGCGGCACCTGATCTTCGACTTCGACGACGCGGTGCTCTACCGCGATTCGTACGACCGTCGCGGTCCGCACTCGGCTCGTCGCGAGCGACGGTTTGCGGCGACCGTCCGGCTGGCCGACACGGTGATCGCGGGCAACGATTTTCTGGCCGACTGCGCCCTCCGCGCGGGGGCGGCCGCGGAGAGCGTTCGAACCATCCCGACGTGCGTCGATCCGATTCGTTACCTCCCCAGGACGGAGCGGCCGACGGAGCGCGGCGAACGGCCGATCGAACTCGTCTGGATCGGCTCGTCGAGCACACTCAAGGGCCTCGAATCGCAACGAACGCTCTGGGAACGGCTGGGAGGGGCGATTCCAGGGCTGCGGCTCCGGGTCGTTTGCGACCGTTTTCCCGACTTCCAGGGCGTTGAGGTCGTGCCCGTGCCCTGGACCGAGTCGAACGAAGCCGCGGAACTCGCGCGGGGCGATCTCGGTGTGAGCTGGCTGCCCGACGACGACTGGAGCCGGGGGAAATGCGGGCTCAAAATCCTCCAGTACCAGGCCGCGGGCCTGCCGACGATCGCCAATCCGGTCGGCGCCCACGTCGAGATGATCGAGCCTGGCGCGACCGGGTTTTTAGCCTCGACCCCGGACCAGTGGATCGAGGCCGTGCGCGCGGCGGCCGACCCCGCGTTCCGCGCCGAGATGGGACGAGCCGCTCGGAGTCGCGTCGAGACGCACTATTCCATCGCGGCCTGGGCGCCGACGTTCGTCGCCTCCGCGACCGGCGTTGATCACCAGGGGTCTTCGAGTCTACGTTGCGGCTGGTCGGACGCTCGACCCGCCGCGCCCACGCCGTTCGTCTTCAGGAGACGAGCCAACCACGAGCCGGAGCCGCCCGCGAGGGCGGTTTCGCCCGAGCAGCCACGCCGGGAGCAGGACTGATCAGGAAATGCTCATGAACTCTACGCTTCCGACAAGACGCTCGCAGACGGCCTCGAAACGCATGTTCAAACCGCCCGACTGGCGGTTCGTCCAGGCGGGCGACGTCGGATGGTGGGTACACGAACCGTGGCGCGACCTGCTGCTGGACTCGATCGGGCTCCGGCTCGACCAATGGCGGGCCGAAGGGCGGGTGACGACCGTCAAATCGGGGCCGCACCGGGTCGTCTACCGGGTTCAGCTCCCTGATTTCGCGGTCTATATCAAGCACTATCTCGTGCCGGACCGGCGCGCCAAGTACCGGCAGTGGTTTCGCCGAGGCAAGGGCCGCAATGAGGGCAAGCGCTCCGAGAGCCTCGCCTCGATCGGCGTTCCGACCATCTCGCCGATCGCGCTGGGCGAGCGCCGCAAGCATGGGTTTCTGTTCGACAATTACCTGATCACTCGGGAGATTCCCGATTCCACGCCGCTCGACGCGTTCGTGGAACGGAACCTCGAACAACTGTCCGAGCCCAGGCGGTCGCGGGTCCGTCGGCGACTGGCGACGGCGGTTGGGGTGTTCACGGCGAGGCTACACAACGCGGGCCTCTTGCACATCGACTTCCACCCTGGCAACGTTCTGGTCCGGCTCGACTCCGACGACACCCCGGTCCTGATGATGATCGACCTGGACGCGCTCCGCACGGTCAAGAAGCTGAGCTGGGTCAAGGCGCAGCAGAACCTCGCCTTGCTCGACCATTATTTCTGGCTGCGGAGCAGCCGGGCCGACCGGCACCGGTTCCTCAAGGCGTACCTGGCCTTTCGCAACGACGCGCACCCGCCGGTTCGGAGCTTCGCCAAGGGAGTCGAGGAATCGACCCGACGGTGGGCCGAACGGCTCTGGCGGCGGTGGGGCAAGCGCTGTCGGTCGACGAATAAGTATTTTCAGGTCTATCAGTCTCCGAACGCCTGGTGCGTCGCCTCGCGCGACCTCGATCCGGCCGACATCGAGCCCTTGCTGACCGACCCGGACGCGCCTTTCGACAGTCCGAACGCGCGGCTCATCAAGGACTCGCGGACGACCCGGCTGGCCGAGACGACGATGCGCGTCAACGGCGTGCCGACGCCCGTCATCTACAAGCGGTTCAATCGCAAGAAGTGGATCGATCCGGTCCTAGCCGTCTTCCGACCGTCGCGAGCCTGGCGATCGTGGCAGGCCGGGCAGCATCTCGCCAGCCGGGGCATCCCGACCCCTCAAAACCTGGCGTTCGTTTCGCGCCGTCGCAAGCCTTGGTTCTCGCCTTTCGAGGGCATGCTGCCTCACGAAACCTACCAGATCACGATCAAGCAGGAGCATGCGACGACCCTGCTGGATCATGTGCTCGAGGTGCTCCCGCAGCTCGATCCGGCGACCTTGCATTCGGAAGTGCGTCGAACCACCCTGGCGCTGGCGTCGCTCGTCCGATCGCTTCACGAACGGTCGCTGTCGCATCGCGATTTGAAGGCCTCGAACATCCTGATCTGCCACGACCGCAGCGTGCGCGATGGATTTCTCAGCCTCATCGACCTGGTGGGCGTCCGGCTCCAGAACCCCGTGCCGATGAATCGCCGCGTGCAGAACCTGGCGAGGCTCAGCGTCAGCCTGTCCGACGCCCCCGGTCGGACTCGCACCGAATCGCTTCGCTTTCTCCGCGCTTACTTACCGCGAGGGCTCGCCCCGTCGAGCGGGTGGAAAGACCTGTGGCGTGCGATCGACAAGGCGACTCGGACCAAGCAGGCCCGAAATCATCGTCGCGGTCGACCGCTGTCCTGATTCATGGAGGGATCGGTCTTGAACAGGTCCAGCACGACTCTTCGAGACGCATCGGCCCGCGCGGCCCTCTGGGCGGCTCTGCTGGCCGGCCTCTTGTCGGCCGGCTGCGCCACGACCGGCAAGCGCGGTTCGAGCCTGCTGCCGACCCAGCATCAGGTCAAGACGGGCCCGTTCGTCATTTACTCGAACAGCCCCGTCGAAGCCGATTCGCCCGCGGTCCTCGCGCTCGGCGACCTCAAGGACGACCTGGCGGCCAAGCTCGACTGCCGCGAGGACCCCATCGCTGAACCCATAGAAGTGTACGTCCTCGACGACCGCAACGCGTTCCTCCACCTCCTGCGGTTCTACTTCCCCGAACTGCCGCCGCGCCGGGCGTTTTTCATGGCGCAGGGAAACCAGCGCGTCGTCTATACGTACCTGGGGCCGAAACTGGAGGAAGACCTTCGCCACGAGGCGACTCACGCTCTCTTGCGCGGACGGTTCGGGGACATTCCGCTCTGGCTCGACGAGGGCCTGGCCGAATACTTCGAGGCGGGTCCGAACGATCTGGCGGACCGGAACGCGCGGCTGACGCGGATCGCCGACGATCGGCAGTCAGGCTGGAGCCCGAGCATGACGCGCCTGGAGTCGCTGGCGGACATCCATCAGATGACCCCTCGCGATTACCGCGAGTCGTGGGCGTGGGTCGACCTGCTGCTCGGGGACTCTCGGTCCGGGTCGGCGATCCTCGTCGACCATCTCCAGCACGGGCGGGACGCCGTCCATCCCGATCCGTTGTCGAAGATCCTCGCCGCCAAGGGGACGGACGCCTTGACGTTGATCGCTCATCTTGAAGCCGGTCCGCCCCAGAGCGTCGTTCAGAAGCCGGGCGCATTTGAACCCGGTCACGAACCGCTCATCCGCCTTCAGGATCGACCTCTCGACTCTTCCCGGTCTGCCGCCCCGCCTCCGCGACCCGGTCTGTTCCGTCGACTCGCGGGCCTGCTCGGGCTGTGATGAGTGCAAGCCGACGCCTCCTTCCGGGCGCGGTCGGCTCGCTTGGCCGGATCAACTGAAATCATCCTCGAAGTCGTCCGTATCCAGACGCGTGGAGGCTTTCTCCGACTTTCCCCCCACGTCGTCGCGATGAACGGCCACATCGACGCGCTTCGGCTCGTCGACTGGAGTGGCTCGGCTGCTCATGTCATATGCCCTGTTGCGCCGGAGGATCTCCTTGGCCTCGTTGGACTTGTCCATCGTATTGACCGTGACGATCGTTCGGCCGGCCGCGAACTCGTCATGATAGTAGCGGGCCTCGTGCTCGGGGACGCCCGCCCCCACCAGCGCGCCGATCAGCCCGGCGATTCCCGCGCCGGCCGCGGCGTTGGAGAGGATGACGCCGAGCGTCCCCCCGGCGATGGCCGGACCGATCACGGGGATGACGCCGGAAAGCACCCCGAGCCCCGCCAGGGCGCCCAGGCCCAAGCCGGCGACCGCGCCCGTGACAGCCCCGGGGCCGGCCTCGGTCCCCCCTTCGATCGTCTCGCCCACGACGGCCTCGACGTGCTTTCGAGCGACCCCGATCTGATCGTCCCGGAAGCCGTCTCTGTACAGTTCTGCGACGGCGCGATCGGCGTCGGCTTCGTTCTCGAAAACGCCGATGACAGTGTAATTCTGACGTGATTGCATGACGGTGTCCTGGTTGCAAGATGCTCAACGTGCGTCTCACGACGTCGAGTCGAACGCCACGCGGACGCCTCGTTCCAACACCAGGAACATCAGCAAACGACGCGCCGATCCGTTCGGCGTGTTCGATGAATTGATGTGGACGCCAGGATGGCGGAATCTGTTCACCCGTCTTAATGCCGCTTGAGCTGGATCGGGATCTCGTTGATCTTGGCCGCGAGGATGAAATCGTTCTCGGTGAGGCCGCCGGCGGCGTGGGTCCAGAGCTCGATCGCCACGTTGCGGTAGCCTTCGAGGTGGAGATCGGGGTGATGGCCTTCGCTCTCGGCCAGGGCGGCGACCTTCTCGAAGAAGTCGATCCCCGCCATGAAGTTCTTGGCGATCCACTCGCGGCGAATGCGCTGGCCGTCGTGGCTCAACGACCAGTCGGCGACGGCTTCGAGGAGGGCCTTGGCTTCGTCCGGCGAGAGCGGAGGAACGTCGCCCTCGCACGGCACGCACTTCTTGGATGTTAATTCGATCAGGGTCGGAGTGCTCATGGCGATGCTCCCGAAGCGTTGAGGAGTCGGAACCGGAGAGCCATCCTGGAATTGTAGGCGTCGAACCGATCCGAAACTCAACGAAAGCTCTCGCCCTCGGTGGGGAAGTCGCCCGATTCCACGTCCTTGATGTAGCGAGCCGCGGCGTTGCGGATCACATCGCCGAGTTCGGCGTAGCGGCGCGCAAACCGGGGCCGGAAATCGTCGAGTAGGCCGAGCATGTCGTGGAGGACGAGCACCTGTCCATCGCATGCAGCTCCCGCGCCGATGCCGATGGTGGGGATCGGGATTTCGGCCGTGATGGTCGCCGCCAGCTCGGCGGGAACGCATTCCAGAACGATCGCGAAGGCTCCCGAATCGGCGACGGCCTGCGCGTCGGCCCGGATCGCGTCCGCCTGGCGCTGGACCTTGTAGCCGCCGAATCTACGGACCGACTGGGGCGTCAGCCCGACGTGGCCCATCACGGGGATCTCCGCATCGACGAGCGACCGGATCGTGGCGGCCATGCGGGTGCCGCCTTCGAGTTTCACGGCCTGGCACCGGGTCTCCTTGAGCATCCGCCCCCCCGATCGGATCGCCTGGCGACGCGACACCTGGTACGAGAGAAACGGCAGGTCCGCAACAACCAAGGCACGCTTCGCCGCGCGTGCGACCATCTCGGCGTGGTAGACGATCTGGTCGAGGGTGACGCCCAGGGTCGTGTCGTGGCCCTGGACGGCGGTGCCCATCGAGTCGCCGACGAGCAGGCAGTCGATGCCGGCGTCGTCAAGCAGCCTGGCGATCGAGAACTCGTAGGCCGTGAGGACCGAGATCTTGCGTCCCTCGGTTTTCCAGGCGGCGAAATCGGGGATCGTGACGGAGCGATTTTCAGTCGGCATGTCCGCGAGGCTCTGGAGAGATGAGTTCGGCGAGGAGGAAGTCCGGTCGGTCCATCCAGATCTTGTAACGCCGCCGGATTCCTTCGTGCAAGGCCATTCGGCGCGCGTCGCCAGCGACGGCCCCGACGTCGGCGACCCATCGCGCCCCCTGGGTCCGATAGAATTCGATCAGATCGAGTGGATCGCCGACTTTCGCGCCGGTCCCCCACTCGGCGGCGGCTCGTTCGGCGGCGCGCGGCGTGAATTCGAGCCGGCACCCCCGGCGATTCGCCTGATAGAGAAGCGGTTCGGGCGCGACGATCCAGTCGCCCGGCGGGGTCGACGCCGCGGCGGCCTCGCCAGCTCGATCGAGAGACTTCCACTCCTCCGGAGTCCGCCACGTCGACGCCGAAAATCCGACGCAGAGAACGCCGAAGACAAGGGCCGACCCCCAGGCGAGCCGATCGCCGCGCGTTGCGATCCGCGACCACGCGCAGCCCAGGCCGGCCGCGACCACCGGCGCGAGGCACAGCCAGTAGTATTCGTGATGTAGTTTCTGCGCGACCATCGCCATCGTCGCCAGGGCGAAAGCCGCCCAGCTCCACCAGATCAAGCCGGTTCTCCCGCAATCGGATCGCGGCCAAAGTCCCCACACCGCGACGACCAGGCCCGCCGGCGTGAACGCGCGGATGGCCAAGAACCGGACGATATGCGACCACGTCTCGCCGTTCGCCAATGCACTCAAACCGACCAAACGCATCCAGATCGCCCGGTTGTCGGCCGAGGCTTTCGACCCCGTTGAGCCGCCCACGAGATGATCGGCCCAGAGATACCAGAGCAAGGCCGGAACGAGCATCGACAGGACGAGCGCGACGACCCGCCAGTTTCGATTGCGGAAGACCGCGAGCAGGGCGACGGGCAGGAGGAACGCGGCGATCACCTTGGCGGCCAGGCCGGTCGCCAGGAGCAGCCAGCCGAGCGCCAGCCAGCGGCGGTTTCCGGACGTTGCCCGATCCCAGCAGGCCAGGCCCGCCGTGCACGCGCCGAGCATGAGGGCGTCGGGCTGAAACGCACGGCCGTAGCGGATCGTGATGGGAAGCATCGAGAACGCCGCCGCCGCCGCAACCGCCGAAGTGCGCCCCGCGCGACGGTCGACGAGGATGAAAACGCCCCACGCGCCGAGGGTCGTCGCCAGATCCGAGATCAGCCGTCCACAGACTTCGAGCGGCCAGCCTGAGAGGCTCCGAAGCCCGACCACCAGCCCCTGGTAAATCGGCGGCTCGACGACGAAGAAATTGGGAAAGGGCGCGGTGTCGAGCTGAGGTCGCAAGAAGCCCGACCCTCTGTCCAGATTCCTGGCGACCATGGCCGTCGGAATCTGTCGGCCGACGTAGTTTTCGACGATCGGCTGGCCCAGATGGAGCCCGCGAATCACCAGTCCCAACGTCAGCACCAACCCTAGCGGCCAGGTCATGGCGGCCGGCGAATCGCGCGTTGACGATTCAATGGATGTTATGTCGGATATGGATTTGCACAAATGCATGAGACCCGGAGTTCGGAGCGTTCGTTCGGTTCAGCGCGACGGTCCCGGAGTGGAGCCCTTGCCGAGTCGCCGCAACGCGAAATTCAAATTTCTTCATCTTCAAGAAATCGTTTGCAACCTATAGTTGAAGGTGGCACGATACGGCATCAGATCACATCCTTCCCAGGGTCCAGGGCGTCGCCTACTCACAAATTCGTGTCGATCGGCTGCGCCCTAATTCCATCCGAGGAGCGAGTCACCATGCTTGTTCGCGATGTTCTCGATGCGAAGGGACGGCGAGTGGTGGCGATTGATTCCGAAGCTTCGGTCAACGAAGCGATCGCCAAGCTGGTGCAAAACAACATCGGATCGCTTCCGGTCGTCGATCATGATAACCGTCTCGTCGGCATCTTCTCGGAGCGCGACGTCCTCCGGCTTTTTCACCATAAGGGCGAGGGATTCGGACGCGTTCATATCGCTGAGTGCATGACGTGTGATCCGGTGACGTGCGACATCTTCGACGACGTCAACGAGGTCATGGGGCTGATGAGCGAACGTCATATCGCCAAGGTGCCGGTTCTCGAGGATTTGAAGCTTGTCGGCGTCATCTCGGTCGGCGACGTCATCAAGGTCATGTTCGACAAGGTCACGACCGAGAACAAGCATCTCATGTCGTACATCCACGGGGCGATCTGAGGGACGCCGTCCGCCGTCGTCCCTGCCGGTCGATCATGCCCGGGGGGACGCTCCGACGGACGCCGACCCGGCTGGTCCGGCGAGCCCGGCTTTGGAACCGGACTCGTCGGTGTGCGTCGATTCGGGTGTCACGCCCGAGTGGAGGCTGCGCGCCGGGCGGCGGTGAAGGTCGTGGGCCGCGGGGAGCACGCCGTTCCAGCGGCCGTAGAGCGCGGTGAGGTCGGCCAGCCGGTTCGTGACCCGGGTGGTCAGCTCGCCGGGCGTGATTCGCCATCCCCAGTTCCCCTCGCTCTTGCCGGGCACGTTCATCCGCGCGCGGCTGTCGAGGCCCAAGACATCCTGCATCGGGATCACCGCGATCTCCGCCACGGAGGAAAATGCCAGGCGGATCATGTCCCAGTTGAACTCCCGGCCGTGGGTTCCCGCGTACCGAAGCGCGAATCCGCGCTCTTCCTCGATCTCCTCGATCGACTGGGTCGATTCGACGTGCGCGCTGGTGAGCCAGCCGATGCTGGTGTCGTTGTCGTGGGTGCCGGTATACGCGACGCAGTTGGTCTCGTACCGGTGCGGCAGGTGCTTCTCGCAGTCCGGATCGGCGGCGAAGCCGAACTGAAGCACGCGCATGCCCGGGAGGTGGAACTCATCGCGGAGGGTCTCGACGTCGGGCGTGATCAACCCGAGATCTTCGGCGATGAACGGAAGTTCGGGGAACTTCTCCTGGAGGGCGTGGAAGAGTGCAGCGCCGGGGCCGGGGGCCCACCGGCCGTGGATCGCCGTCTCCGATCCACCGGGCACTTCCCAATAGGCAGCGAAGCCCCGGAAGTGGTCGATCCGGATCAGGTCGACCTGGTTGAGCAACGCATTCAGCCGGTGAATCCACCAGGCGTAGCCTTCCTCGGCGTGCGCGTCCCAGCGGTAGAGCGGGTTGCCCCAGAGCTGGCCGGTCTCGCTGAAGTAATCGGGCGGCACGCCGGCGACGACCGTCGGCTTGCCTTCCTTGTCGAGATAGAACAAGTCCGGCCGAGCCCACACGTCGGCGCTGTCGTGAGCCACGAAGATCGGGATGTCGCCGATCATCTTCACGTGGCGTCTCATGCAAGCGGTGCGCAGGTCTTTCCATTGCGTGTAGAAGACATACTGCACGAACTGATGGAACCGGATCGCCTCGGCCGCCGATTCGCTGAACGCGGCCAGCGCCTCGGGTTGCCGCGAGACCAGCTCCGGCTCCCAGGCGAACCAGGGCAGGCCCTGGCGAAGCTCCTTGATCGCCATGAACAGGGCGAAATCGTGCAGCCAGTGGTCCTGCTCGGCGACGAATTTCTGGAACCCCGCATCGCTCGGCGAGAACCGCGCGAACGCCTTGCCGATCAGCCCGTTCTTGAGTTCGATGACCTTGAGGTAGTCGACCTCATCCGTTGCGGGCTCGGGATCGTCGGGAAGGTCGGTCGGCTTGAGCCAACCGCGCGCGACCATCGCTTCGGGACTGATGAGCAATGAGTTGCCTGCGAACGACGAGTGCGACTGGTAGGGCGAGTTGCCCGCGCCCGTCGGCCCCAGCGGCAGAAGCTGCCACCATCGCTGGCCCGCCTCGGCCAGAAAGTCCACGAACTTGTGGGCCTCCGGACCAAGATCGCCGATGCCGAACATCCCCGGCAGCGAGCTCGGGTGCAGGAGGACGCCGCTGGACCTCGGATATCGCATTCTCGACCTCGCGCGGACATGGGGCGGGAGTTCATTCAAAGGACGGCGGGCCAGGCGATCCGGCCGATCCGACGCCTCACGAAAGGGAAAGCAGAAACCGTTCCAGCGCTTCTCGGAAATCGAGCTTGTTCTCGATATGCGGCATGTGGCCGACGTTGGGCAAGACGATCATCCGGGCGTTCGGCAACCGGTTCGCCAGATCTTCGGCCACGCGCGGCGGATTCACCAGGTCGAGCGCGCCGACCAGCACCAGGCAGGGCGCGTCCACCCCCCCGAGGCGGTCGCGCGCATCGTGAGACATCGCCGCGCGAGCCTGTCGCGTGAAGGCGGCCGGATCTTGCGGCCAGGCGTTGCCCTCCGCGAACCGGACCAGGCCGTCGATCTGCTCTTTGTGAGCGTAGAATGGAGGAGCGACCAGCCAGGGGAGCGTCGCGCGGGTGAACCGGCCGGCGTCGACCGCCTCGCGAAGCTGGATCCACGACTCGATGACCGCCTTCCGCCAGTCGTTCGACCCGGCGTGGGATGAGGCCAGAACCAGGCTCTTGACCCGGCGCGGGTGGCGGATCGCCAGCTCCTGGGCGACCAGGCCGCCGAGCGACTGGCCGACGATGTGGGCGGAATCGACTCCGACCGCGTCCAGCAAGCCGGCGACGTCGTCGGCCATGTCGGCCGTCGTGTAAGGAGCGTCGGCCCGATCGCTCCGTCCCGCGTCGCGGGCGTCGACGCCCAAAGTCCGATAGCTCTTGCCGAAGTGCCGCTGGGCGATGCTGAACGCCCTGTGGTCGCCGCCGAGCCCGCTCAGGAAGACGAGTGGCTCGCCGTCGCTTCCGACTTCTTCGTAGTACAGGTTGCGTCCGTTGGCGGAGATGGTCGGCATCGGCGCTCTTCTGGGCTGGCCTGGGCTGAACCGCGTACGTCGTCGCGATCGTATCGCAATCGTCGAAGCCAGCCTAGAACGTTTCCCCTCGGTATCAAGGCGGAATTCGTTGCACCGAGCCGTCGGCGACGACTTTCAAGCCAAGTATTTGGTCCAGAGACTTGACTAGGTGAAGCTATGGATTAAGATACTAACTCAGTCGCCCCCATCGTCTAGCGGCCTAGGATTCTTGGTTCTCAGCCAAGCGACCGGGGTTCGAGTCCCCGTGGGGGTATTTGAGAGACGACCAACGCCTGGTCGCCCGCAAGTCGGGTCGGCCAGGCGTTTCGTTTTTGCCGGCGGCAAGCTCGGCCGTAAGTTTGAAAACGAAAACGGCGAGCGAGGGTGTGAACCCTGGCTCGCCGTTTTCGCGCTTGTTCGTTGGTCGCGTCGCGACCAACAGGACCTTCTGCCTCAGATGAGTTCTTGGATCGGCTCGCGGTCGTCGAGCAGAAACATGGGGCGGCCGCCGCGGTCGGGCACGGCGGTGCTCGGCTCGATGCCGAGGTTGTGGTAGAGGGTCGAGAAGACGCTTGGGTAGGTGATGGGCCGGTCTTTGGCGAAAGCCGCGTGCTTGTCGGTCGAGCCGATCACCTGGCCGGTTCGCATCCCGCCGCCCGCGAGCGCCACGAAGTTGACCGGCGGCCAGTGGTCGCGGCCGGCCTGGGCGTTGATCTGCGGAGTCCTGCCGAACTCGCCCCAGACGACGACCGAGACGTCCTTGTCCATCCCACGGTTGTGGAGGTCTTCGACGAGGGCCGATAGACCCATGTCGAGCTTCGGAATGCGCTCGGCGTTGGTGCTGAAGTTGTCGCTGTGGGTGTCCCAGCGGCCGAAGGCGAGGGTCACGACCCGCACCCCGGCTTCGACGAGCCGTCGAGCCATCAAGAAATGGTCCATGCAGCACGGAGGTCCGTCGAACTCCTGCTTCATGTCGCCGATCCCGTAACGGGCGCGGAGCCGTGGGTCTTCCTTCGAAAGATCGAGCGCTTCGAAGACCTTGCGCGAGCCGAGGATGTCGAAGGCCCGCGTCGTGAACGAGTCCGCCCCTTGAATCGCCGGCGACTGTTCGAGCCCGCGACGGAATTGGTCGAGCTGCCCGAGCAAGGAGCGACGGCCCGCCAGACGGTCGGGAATGATGACGCTCTCGTCGAGCTTCAGGCCCACCGAGTCCGGGTTGTCACCCGTCTTGCCGTCGCTACCTTCCGCTCGAAACGGAGCGAACGGCGCGTAGGCGAGTCCCAGATACCCCGGGTCGCCGGGATTGGCCCAGGGCGGATGCCCGACGCGCGGGGAAAGCCCCACGAACGGCGGGATGTCGGAATGGATCGGCCCTTCGAGCTTCGCGACGATCGATCCCAGGCTCGGCCTGCCCCCCTGAACCCTGCTGACGAGGTCGGTGTACCCGGTAAGGCACTGACCCGCCGAATGGTCCGGCCCCGACCCGACCAGCGACCGGATCACGGCGAATTTGTCCATCATCTTGGCCATGCGCGGCATGTGCTCGCAGATGTCGAACCCGGGCACGTTGGTCGCGATCGGCTTGAAGTCGCCGCGAATCCCCGAAGGGGCGTCCGGCTTGAGGTCGAACATGTCCTGGTGCGGCGGCCCGCCGGCCAGGAAGACCATGATGATCGCCTTGTGCGACTTGCCCACGCCGGCCTGCGACTCCGCCCGCAGCAATTGCGGCAGCGAAAGCCCGCCGAGTGCCAACCCGCCAAGCTTCAAAAAGTCGCGCCGGCGCATCCCGTCGCAGAAGCTGCCGTGCGCCTGTCCACCGAGGGTCAGCATCGACATCCTCCTTTTGAAGTCTAGTGTCGACCATCTATTCCGCACTGGTTTAACAAATCTGTAACACGCGACTCGGTCCAATGCAAGGTTGGAGCGTAAGAGTGATGACGGAAAGCCGCCTCGGGACGGTTGTTGGCGACGTGCGACCCGAACATGTGCGCACAGCGCATAGGTGGTCGAGAGGGGGGGCGTTCGGTTACACTAGGAAGGTGAGGATGGAACCTGACTCGCTTGCGGGTGTCTGACGGATGACGCTCTTGAACTTTTAACTATTGCGGGCGGCGGTATCGCCGCCAATCGCGGGTCTCCGGTCGGCAGACGACGGAGATTCGACCTTCTTCAGGAAGACGGAATGCCAGAGCAAGAAAACCCGGCGACTCCTACTCCGGAGCCTTCGTCGCCGACGGCTCGCACCAAGGCGATCCGCGCCACGCGGTCGATCAAGACGGCCCAGGACGATGTCGTCTCGCGGGCAGTCGACCGTCGCAACCCCGACCGACTGACCCGTGCGTTCGCTCATGCGCGGCTGGCCGCGAAGATCACCGACGACAACCGCGCCAAGGACATCCTGCTGCTGGACCTTCGCGGCGTCACCCCCCTGCTCGACTTCTTCGTCATCGCCACCGCCAACTCGCGGCGACAAGCCAATGCCATCGCCAGCGAGATTGACGCCGAGATGAAGAAGATCGGCGAGCTCAAGCTCGGCATGGAGGGCTCGGAGGAAGGGCGATGGATCTTGATCGACTACGGCGACTTCGTCGTCCATATCTTTTCGGGAGACGGCCGCACGTATTACGCTCTTGAAGAGATCTGGGGAGACGCGCCGCAGTTGAGTTGGCGCGACGAACCGGGCGCGCCAGCCGGCGAACTGCCGCCTCCGCCGACGATGACGACGACGGATGCGTCCACTCCCGCCGAATCCACCGCCGAAACCCCCGAAAAATCCTCTGACTGACCGTCTCGCCCCCCCCCGGCGATTTCCCGCGGAAGCTGTTTCATGAACGTCCTCGACAAGTTAAGGTCCGCCTTTGGAAACGCCACTCCCGAAGGCGGCGATCGCCAGGCCTTCATGGGGGCCGTCCGCGCGTCGGCTGATGCCAAGTTCGGCGATTACCAGGCCAACGGCTGCATGGCGCTCGGCAAGACCCTGGGCAAGAATCCGCGCGAACTGGCCTCGGCGGTCCGCGAGGTCGTCGACCTCGAGCCGCTGGCGGCCAAGCCCGAGATCGCCGGTCCCGGGTTTCTCAACGTCCGGCTCCACGTCGAATGGCTCTCCGAAGCGCTCGCCGGCCTGCTCGGCGACGACGCCCACGGCCTGTCCGCCCCCAAGACGCAGCGGACGGTCGTCGTCGACTTCTCGTCGCCGAACGTCGCCAAGCCGATGCACGTCGGCCACCTCCGCTCGACGGTCATCGGCGACAGCCTGGCGCGGATCTTCGAGGCGCTTGGCCATCGCGTCGTCCGCGACAACCACCTGGGCGACTGGGGATCGCAGTTCGGCATGATCCTCTGGGGCTGGAAGAACGCCCGCGACGACGCGGCGTACGAAGCCGATCCCGTCACCGAACTGGCTCGGCTCTATCGCCTGGCCCAGGACCGCATCAAGGCTGGCGAGAAAGGCGTCGAGGACGCCGCGCGGGCCGAGACCGCCAAGCTCCACGCCGGCGACCCCGAGAACCGCGAACTCTGGCAGCGGTTCATGCCCCACTGCCTCAAGGCGCTTGAGGCGATCTACGAGCGCCTCGGCGTGCGGTTCGACGTCGAGTTGGGCGAGAGCTTCTACGACCCCATGCTCGCGAACGTCGTCGAGGATCTCACCCAGCGCGGAATCGCCGAGGAAAGCGAGGGCGCCGTCGTCGTCTTCGTCGACCGCAAGAAGGCCCCGTTCATCATTCGCAAGAGCGACGGCGCGTCCAACTACGGCACGACCGACCTGGCGACCATCCAGTACCGCGTGAAGACCTGGAACCCCGACCAGATCCTCTACGTCGTCGACCATCGCCAGGGCGACCACTTCAAGCAACTGTTCGCCGTCGCCAAGACGTGGGGGTACGACAAGGTCGACCTCGAACACGTGGCGTTCGGCACGATCCTGGGTGCTGACCGGCGTCCGTTCAAGACCCGGCAGGGCGACGTCGTCGGCCTGGAATCGCTGCTCGAAGAGGCGGTCGCCGAAGCGCGCAAGGTGGTCGACGGCAACAGCCCCGACCTCGCGCCGGAGGAGCGCGCCCGGGTCGCCGAGGTCGTCGGCCTGGGGGCGGTCAAGTACGCCGACCTGTCGCAGAACCGGATCAGCGACTACGTGTTCGACTGGCAGAAGATGCTCGCCATGAACGGCAACACGGCGACCTATCTCCAGTACGCCTACGCCCGAATCCAGAGCATCTTCCGGCGCGGAGAGATCCGCCCCGAGGACGTCCGCCAGCGCAAGCCGGTGATTTTGCTCTCGCACGCCGCCGAGCGGGGCCTGGCCGTGCGCGTTCTGCGGCTGCCGGAAATCCTGGAGCTGGCGGCCAACGAGCTGAAGCCGAACATCGTCACCGATTACCTCTTCGATCTGGCCAACGCGTTCAGCACGTTTTTCGAGGAATGCCCGGTCCTGAAGGCCGAGTCGGCCGAGCGGCGCGACAGCCGCCTGGCCCTCTGCGACCTTACCGCCGAGACCTTGAAGTTTGGTCTGAGCCTGCTGGGAATCGACGTCGTCGACCGGATGTAAACCCCTCCCCCCGTTCGCGGCGGGCTGGGCTGGAGCCTTCTCGATGAAAGACCACGGCCGTTCGACCTGGATCAGTCTGGCATTGGGAATCGTCGCGGTGGTCGCGACGCTGGCGATCGGCGGCCGTCGGTCAAGCGCCGGCGGGCCGGAATCGCCCGACTCGAGGGCCAAGGTCCAGGCGGAAGTCCACCGCTCGCCGGTCGCCCTGGCCCTTTCCGCTGACGGCCGTCGGCTGCTCACCGCCAACCAGACGGCCGGCACGGTCAGCCTGGTCGACGCCGGGTCGGCCAAGGTGCTCGACGAGATCGCCACGGGAGACCGTCCCGCCGGCGTGGCGATCTCGGCCGACGGCCGCCGCGGGGCCGTCGCGCACTGGTACGGCTACGACCTGGCCGTCCTCGAAATTCAGAACGACAAACTTCGCGTGGTGGGCCGGCTCGAAGTCGGACCCGAGCCCAGGGGGGTGGCCCTCAGCCGCGACGGCAAGACCGCCTTCGTGGCGGTCGGCGTGGCCGACGAGGTCGCGCGGGTGGATCTCGACAAGCTCGCCGTCACCGGCCGGCTCGCCGTGGGCAAAGAGCCGCGCAGTCTGGCCCTGTCGCCGGACGAGTCGCTGCTGGTGGTCGACAACGCGCGGTCGCAGAACGTCACGGTGATCGACGCGGCGAGCTTCACGGTCAAGAAGACGGTCTCCGTCGAGGGCGACAACCTGCGGCAGGTCGCCGTCGCGCCCGACGGCCGGTTCGCCTACCTCGCCAACATGAGGGCTCGCGGATTCGCGGTCACGAAGAACAACATCGACCTCGGCTGGGTGCTCGGCCAGCGGCTGACGCGCGTCGACCTCAAGGAAGCCGAGCCGTTCGCGACGATCTCTCTCGACGCCCAGGGCAAGGCCGCGGCCGACGCCCACGGCGTCGCGATCAGTCCCGACGGCAAGCTGCTGGCCGTCGGTCTCGGCGGATCACATGAAGTCATGCTCTTCCGGACCGATCGCCGCCGACTGCCGTGGCGCATCGACGGCTCGCGCGACCTGATTCCCCAGGAACTTCTCAACGGCGACGGTCGGTTCCGTCGCGTGACGCTCGGCGGCCGGCCGACCGAGCTGGCTTTCGCTCCCGACGGCAAGACGCTCTACGTCGCCAACTACCTGGCCGATTCCGTCCAGGTCGTCGATGCCGAATCGGCCCGCCTGGTCGAGACCATCGCCCTGGGGGCCCCGGAGACGGTGTCGCTGGCGCGCCAGGGGGAGATCCTCTTCCACGACGCCGCGCGGTCGTTCAACCAGTGGTACAGTTGCAACACCTGCCACAGCGACGGCCACACCAACGGCCTTCACTACGACACGCTCAACGATGGCAGGCAGGATTTGCGGAACGTCCATGAGCGAAGCCGCAAAAAGTCGCCCACTCTGAGAGGCGTGGCGAAGACGGCCCCCTGGACGTGGCACGGCTGGCAGACGAGCCTTGAAGAAGCCTGCGTCGAGTCGTTCACCAAGAGCATGCAAGGCCCGAAGCCGACGCATGACGAGACGCGCGCGGTCGTGGCGTATCTCGAAACTCTTGAGTATCCCAAGAACCCGTACCGGGCCGCCGACGGAATCGCTTCGGCCAAAGTCGAGCGTGGCAAGGCCGTCTACCGATCGGCCAAGGCCGCCTGCAACACCTGCCACGGCGGTCCCGAGTTGACCGACGGCAAAATCCACTCGACGGGTCTCGAAGAACCAGACGACGCTTATGAAGGATACAACCCCCCGTCGCTCCGGGGCGTTTACGACAAGTATCCCTATCTCCACGACGCCCGGTCGCCGACGCTCCGCGACGCCCTCACCGGCCCCCACAGCGCCGAGATCACCGGGGGCGGCGCGCTCACCGAGCAAGAGCTGTCGGATCTGATCGCGTATCTGAAAACGCTCTGACCACCGCGAGTCGAGTCGCTTTCGGAGTCCCGACGCGTGAACCTTGCCACGACGATCCGCGGAGAACGATTCACCTTCGCCGGCCTGGTCGAGGTGTTGGCCAAGGCCAACGAGGAGAAGTCGGGCGACCAGCTCGCGGGCGTCGCCGCCCGGACCGAGCGCGAGCGGGTCGCGGCCAAGATCGTCCTGTCCGAGCTGACGTTGGGCGAAATCGTCGACAACCCGGTCATCGATCCCGACCACGACGAGGTCAGCCGGCTGATCCTCGACCAACTCGACGCCGCGGCTTTCCGCCCGTTGCGCGGCCTGACCGTCGGCGCGTTCCGCGAATGGATTCTCGACGACGCGACGACCGGCGAGCAGCTTGCGGCCGTCCGCCAGGGGATCACGCCGGAGATTGCGGCGGCCGTCGCCAAGCTGATGAGCAACAAGGACCTCGTGGTCGCCGCCGCCAAGATCCGGGTCGTCACCCGGTGTCGCAATACGATGGGCGTGCGCGGGGTGCTGGGAATTCGGGTCCAGCCGAATCACCCCAGCGACGACCTCGGGGGTATCCTGCTCTCGGCGGCCGACGGACTTACCTACGGATGTGGCGACGCGGTGATCGGCGTCAACCCGGCGACCGAGTCGGTCGATGTGGTCGAGAACATCCTGCGCGGGCTCGATCGTCTGATCGACGCCTTCGCGATTCCGACCCAGGCGTGTTGCCTGGCGCACATCACGACTCAGCTCGCCTGCCTGGAGCGAGGCGCGCCGGTCGACCTGCTGTTTCAGTCGGTCGCCGGGACCGAGTCGGCGAATCGCAGCTTTGGCGTCGACCTCACGCTGCTCCGCGAAGGGCGTGAGCGCGTGCTCGAAAGCCACGACCGCCGCGACGTCGTGTGGGTCGGCCGACAGGCGATGTATTTCGAGACCGGCCAGGGGAGCGCGCTTTCGGCCGCCGCTCACCACGGGGTGGATCAGTTGACGCTGGAGGCCCGGGCGCACGGCGTGGCGCGCGCTTTCGACCCGTTCCTGGTCAACAGCGTCGTCGGCTTCATCGGGCCCGAATACTTGTTCGACGAGCGGCAGATCATCCGCGCGGGGCTTGAGGATCACTTTGTGGGCAAGCTGCTGGGGCTGCCGATGGGGGTCGACGTCTGCTATACGAACCATGCGGCGGCCGACCAGAATTCGGCCGACAACCTCCAACTCCTACTGGCGGCGGCCGGCTGCAATTTCTTCATGGGGGTTCCCTGCTCCGACGACGTCATGCTCAACTATCAGTCGACGAGCTATCACGACGCGGTCGCCGTTCGCTCGCTGTTGAGCCTTCGCCCGGCGCCCGAGTTCGAAGCGTGGCTCACCGCGCGGGGATTTGGAGCGGCCCGGGCGGTCGAGTGGGCCGAGGCGCGCGACCGGGTCTTGCGGCAGTTGGAAACCGTGTTGAGGGGATAGGGAACGTGCCTGACGCGACCGAGAACGATGAATCCAGCCAGACCGCGATCGACGACGCTCGGGTCTTGCGAGGGCTCGGTTACAAGCAAGAGCTTTCCCGTCGGCTGAGCGGGTTCTCGAACTTCGCGATCTCGTTCTCGATCATCTGCATTTTGGCCGGCGGGGTGAGTTCGTTCCACCTCGGCCTTTCCAGCGTCGGGGGGGCGTCGATCGGCCTGGGCTGGCCGCTGGTCGCGCTCTTTTCGATGGCGGTCGCCGCGACGATGGGTCAGCTCGCGTCGGCTTTCCCGACGGCCGGCGGTCTCTACCATTGGGCGGCGATCCTCGGCGGTCGCGGCTGGGGATGGGCGACGGCCTGGTTCAACCTGGCGGGCCTCGTGACGGTGCTCGCCGCCATCAACGTCGGCACCTACCGATTCGCCGCGACGGCCCTCGGGGTCGGCCACGGCGACGCCGATTCCTGGGGCGAGCACCTGGTTCAGTCGCTCGTCGTGATCGGGATCACGGGCTCGCAAGCGGCGATCAATCACCTGGGCATCGGCGTAACGGCGAAGCTCACCGACTTCAGCGGCTACTGGATTCTCCTGGTCTCGGCGGTGCTCGTCGGCTGCCTGCTCTGGTTCGCGCCCGGCCTGGAATTCGCGCGGCTGATCACGTTCCAGAACTTCAGCGGCGAGGCGGGGGGCGGCGTCTGGCCGCGCACCGATCAGATGGCCATGCTGTTCGCGCTCGGCGCACTCTTGCCGGCTTATACGATCACCGGTTTCGACGCCTCGGCCCACGCCTCCGAGGAGACCGTCGGCGCGACCGAGATGGTGCCGCGCGGCATCGTGCGGTCGGTTTTGATCTCGGGAATCGCCGGCTGGGCGTTGCTGTCGGCCGTCGTGCTCGCGGCCCCGAGCGTCGTCGAGGCCGCGAATCAGGGCGAAGGGGCGTTCCTCTGGATTCTGCGATCCGCGCTGCCGGGCTGGCTCGCTCTCGGTCTGTCGGCCGGGATCGTCGTATCGCAATACCTTTGCGGCCTGGCCACGGTGACTTCGGCCTCTCGGATGGCTTTCGCCTTCGCCCGCGACGGCGGCCTGCCGTTCTCGACGGCCGTCCGCTGGGTCTGCCCGAAACGACGGTCGCCGGCCGTCGCGATCTGGCTGGTGTCGTCGGCCGCCGTCTTGTTCACGGTCTACACTCCGGTCTACTCGACGATCACGGCCGTCTGCACGATCCTGCTCTACCTCTCCTACGTCTTGCCGAGCGTGCTCGGAGCGCTCGCCTACGGGCGAACGTGGACGGTGATGGGGCCATGGCGGCTCGGCCGCTGGTATCGCCCGCTCGCCTGGCTGAGCGCCGCCGGCTGCGGCGGCTTGATCGTGATCGGCATGCAGCAGCCCAACGAGCGTTCGCTCTGGGTGGTCGGCGGCATGGCGGCGATCCTGGCCGTCGTGTGGTTCGCTGGCGAACGCAATCGCTTCCCCGGGCCGCCCGTCTCGCTGCGGACCCACGCCGAGGCCCCCCGGATCGAAATTCCGGCGAACGCGACGTCCTGAAGTCTCCAGGAGCCGACCGCGATGGACGACCTCGAACCGAAGATCGAAACCGACGCCTCCCGCTTTCTCGAACAGGTCCAGGCACGGACTCCGGCGCGGATCTTGACCGGCCGCGTCGGCGGGTCGTACACGACGCGGACGTGGCTCGAACTTCGGGCCGACCACGCGGCGGCCCGCGACGCCGTCCGCGACGAGATCGACCTCGAAGCCGACCTCGGCCGTGACTTCATCGATCGTTGGGGACTGTTCGAAGTCTCGACCCTTGCGACCAGTAAAGACGAATACCTGCTGCGGCCCGACCTCGGCCGATCCCTCTGCGTTTCGGCACGTGACGAAGTCGCGGGCCGGTGTCCGTCGGGCGTTGATCTTCAGATCGTGCTTGGCGACGGCCTCTCCGCCCGGGCGATCGTCGCCCAGGCGCCGGGGCTGCTTCCTCGGCTCGGCGATCTCGCGACCCGCGCCGGCTGGAGTCTGGGGCGGCCGTTCTTCGTCCGTCGCTGTCGGGTCGGCGTGCTCAACGACGTCGGCGAAATACTCGATCCGGCCGTCGTCGTCCTCTTGATCGGCGAGCGGCCCGGCCTGGCGACGGCCGAAAGCCTTTCGGCCTACCTGGCTTATCGGCCGCGGAACGGACACGACGACTCGCGCCGGAATTTGATCTCGAACATCCACGCCCGGGGCGTTCCCCGCGATCAGGCGGCGCGGCGGATCATTCACCTCGCCGGCCGGATGATCGAGCTGGCGACGAGCGGTGTGAGCGTCAAGGAAACCTGGACGCCCTCGCTCGGCGACGATTCCGACCTCCCGCGATCGCTGCCCGAAACGCCCTGATCATCGTCGCTCGCCGGCTCGTTCGAGCCGTTCCATCCATTCGGCCTCGATCTGGTCAAGCCGTGCCGCGCAGATCTCGGCGGTCGTCGCCGTGGCGAAGACGGTCATGATCGGTTCGAGCGTGTCGATCGTGGTTCCCGGCCAGGGAACGTCAGCGATCGAAGGAACGGCGAACAGGTCGGCCGATCGGCCCGGTACGGCGATCGGCGGCGTGACGAGCCTTTGTCTTGCATAAAGGATGCGCTTGCCGACGATTCGCGAAGCGGAAGACTCGAAAGCTTCGGGCAATCGCCCCTCGGCGCACGCGAGGACGTGATCGCGGAGCAGCGCGCGGCCCATGGCGAGTTCGAGGATCTCGACCGACGCGGTGTAGCGCGGGTTGACCTCGATCGGCCAGGGCTCGTCGTCGTTCAGAATGAAATCGACGCCGAACAGCCCGATGAGCGCGAACTCGGCCGCCAGCACCTCACCGAGCAGGCGAAGCCGCGTGGTGGTCGCATTCGAGACGGGCCACGGACCGATCCCGCCGCGATACAGGAACGGAGCCTCCGGCGCTCCTTGAAACTGCCGGGCGACACCGAGTAATCGCGCGCGTCCCTCCGCCGCGACGTACAGCGCGGAGAGCGTCGGGCCGTCGACGAACTCTTGATAATAGAATGATGCGTCAGCGCGGGCGGCCGACTCTTCGGCCCGGAAGATCGACCGGCCGCCGGCCGAGGCCAACGGCTTGAGGAGCCAGCGTCCGGGCGCGGGCGGTCGTTCCGAGACGCGCGCCAGCGACGGCCCGGCCAGGCCGTTGCGAGCCAGTGATGCGGCCACCCGCCAGGGGTCGCGAATCGCGCGGAGCGTCTCCGGACCATTGCCGAGAAGTGGGCCGGCGGGTTTCAGCCGTTCAATCAGCCCGGGATGGTTTTCAAGCGGTCCGGTGTAGAACCAGGAGGGGCAGTCGTGAGCCGCCGCCATCTGGTCGAGGCGAGCTTCGTCTTCAAGGGGGTCGAAGCGCGACGTCGGACAGAGGTCCGTAAGGTCGGCGTCGGCGTACTGGTCGAGGCAGCGCGGACGCAGTCCGGCGCGGGCGGCGGAGAAGGCCGCGGCTCGGGTGCTGGCACCGACGATCAAGACGTCCGCGGTCGTAGGCATGAAAAAACCCCGTCTCGGTCGGAGGAGCGAGACGAGGGTCCTGGCATGGCTCAAGAGCGATTCTGTGGGGAATCGGTCAGTCGTCGTTCTTGGTGATCTTCTCGGTCGGGGTGAGAAGCTTCTTGCCTTCCTTCTCAACCACGGTCCCGGTGACCTTCACCTTGACCGGCGAGTCCTTCTTGGCTTGGCAAATGCCCAGGCCCTGGTGGGCGTCCTTGAAGAACTCGTTCTTCTCAAGGTAGTAGGTCGTCTTCTTGCCGTCCTTGGTGACGATGACGGCGTTCTGGCACTCCTTGGCCTCTTTGAGGGCGCACTTGGCGCAGAGGCCTTCACCTTCAATGGTGACCTTCTTGCCCTTGTCGTCAGCGTGGAGGGCGCTCACGCCCGCGAACAGAACGCCGCAGGCTACGAGCGTCAAGAGTTTGCGCATCGTTCAACTCCGTCGGAAAAAGGTCGGCGGACGCAGGCTCGGGAACGCGCGAGAAACACTCCTCGACTGGTTAGTCCCCCGCCTGCTTGACAAGTATTGAACCAGTTTCCTCGCGTTGAAACAATCTCCTTCCCCGCGATCCGGAGGTCGTTTCACGGGGTTGCCCCGAGAGGCTCGGCCGTCTATCATGCGTGTCTTGGTCGTGCGCCGGAGGTGGCGCGCGGCGACGGCGCGAGGCTCGACGCCGTCGACTTTCCCGCGAAAGTCGATGCGCGTCTCACAGGGAGATAGGGAAGCATGGCCACGAATATTCTGATGAACGTCGGCGAAGCGCTCGTCGGCGAGGGCAACGAAATCGCCCACATCGACCTCTTGATCGGCAAGAAGGACGGCCCGGTCGGGCTCGCTTTCGCCAACGCGCTGGCCAACCAGTCGGCCGGGCACACGAACCTGCTGGCGGTGCTCACGCCCAACCTAGTCGCCAAGCCGGCGACCGTGATGGTCACCAAGGTGACGATCAAGGGGATGAAGCAGGCCGTGCAGATGTTCGGCCCGGCTCAGGCCGCCGTCGCCAAGGCGGTCGCAGACAGCGTCGCCGAGGGCGTGATCCCGGCCGACGCCGCCGAAGACCTCGTCATCGTCTGCGGCGTGTTCATCCACCCCGCCGCCGAAGACAACGCCAAGATCCTCAAGTACAACTACGAGGCGACCAAGCTCTCCATCCAGCGCGCGATGAAGAACGAGCCGCCGATCAGCGAGATCACCGCCAAGAAGGATTCGGTCGAGCACCCGTTCGCCAAGTGACGAACCGAACTTGATCGATGGAATTCGACGGGCTTCGGCGCGGCCAAGGTCGCGCCGGAGCCCGGTTCGCAATCACCCGCACATGAACCCCCTTCCGCTTATGTTATGGGGTCGCGCCATGTCCAACTCGAAACCGACCATCCTGGTTCAGCTTGACACCGACGCCCAGCCCAGCGTCTTCGACGGCGTGGTCGCCGTCGACGCGGGGGTCGACCACCTGTTCCGGCACGCGAGCGTGACGCCCGACAACGTCCGCGACCTGGTCTACGGCGCGCTGTTCACCCGAGGCCCGGCCGACCTGCGCCAGACGGCCCTGTTCGTCGGCGGGTCGAACGTCGCCGCCGGGGAAGCCGTCCTGGAGACGATCAAGGAGACGTTCTTCGGCCCGTTCCGGGTCTCGGTCCTGTTCGACGCCAACGGCGCGAACACCACGGCCGCCGCCGCGGCGCTCGCCGCGCTCACGAGCGTGGGAGGCTCGCTCGACGGCGCGCACGCCGTCGTGCTCCCCGCGACCGGCCCGGTCGGCCAGCGGGTGGCTCGGCTCTTGAGCCGGCTCGGGGCTTCCGTGTCGATCGGCTCGCGCGATCTCGGCCGCGCGCAATCCCTCGCCGAGCGGCTTCGAAATACGACGGGCGGACGCTTCGAGGCGTTCACGGGCGGCGACCCGGCGCAACTCAACGCCACGATCGCGAAGGCGTCGGTCGTCGTAGCCGCCGGTCCCGAGGGGGCGCAGGTGCTCTCCGCCGCGCTCTGGCAGGGCCGATCGGACCTTCGCGTGGTCGTCGATCTCAACGCCGTCCCGCCGCTGGGCGTCGAGGGAATCGAGGCGACCGACAAGAACGTCGAGCGCCACGGCGCCCGCGCCTGGGGCGCGCTGGGCGTCGGCGGGCTCAAGATGAAGATCCACAAGAAGGCCGTGAAAGCGCTGTTCAACGCCAACGACACGATCCTGGACGCCGAGGAAGTCCTCGAACTGGGCCGGGATCTCGTCTGAGCCGTCGGCGTTGAACGCGCGTCGTTACTTCTCACTTCTTGTTGATGACGAATTTGTTGGGCGTGCCTTCCAGCGGGCCGCCGGCCTCGGGCCGCCAGAAGACGCTGTCTTCGATCTTGCGGGCCAGGGCGAAATCCTTGTCGGTGATCCCGCCGGCCGAGTGGGTCTTGAACTTGATCCAGACCTTGCCCCAGGTCACCGACAGGTCGGCGTGATGATACGCCGCCTCGCAGAGGAAGCCCACGAGGTTCACGACCTGAAGCGTCGTCTGCCAGCCGTCGGTGCTCACCTTCCGGCGCAGCCAGCCATCCTCCATGTACCAGGCGTCCAGACCAAGCTCGGCCGTCCTGGCGGCGATCTCGTCGTCCTTGTAGACCTTCTCGTCGCTCATCGTGGGCATCCTCTCGGATAAACGATCGTCAAGGCTTGCGGACGCCGGGGATCAGCCCTTTGGTCTTGAGCTGCACCCGGCCGATGTACATGTCGGACGCGATGTACAGCACCGACCCATCCTCGCCGAACGCACAGTTGCCGGTGGCCTCGCCGGAGTTGAGCGTCCCCAGGTGCGTGCCGTCGGATGAGAAGATGAAGACGCCGCCGGGACCGGTCGCGAAGACGTTGCCGTTCACGTCGACCTTCATTCCGTCAGGCAATCCAGGGTTTTCCTTGCCGACCTTCGAGGTCACGTCGGCGAACACGCGGCCCTCGCCGATCGTGCCGTCTTCCTTGACCGGATAGGCCGTCCAGACCGCCCGCTTGGGATCGGAATTGGCGACGTACAGCGTCTTCTCATCGGGCGAGAACGCGATTCCGTTGGGGAACGTCAGCTCCTTGGTCAGGAGCGTGACCGAGCCGTCGGGGGTCACCCGGTAGACGCCGTTGAACGGGATCTCCTTGGCCGGGTCGTCGTTCAGCTTGAGCAGGCCGTACGGGGGGTCGGTGAAATAGTAGTCGCCGTTCGATTTGAAAACGCCATCATTGGGGCTGTTGAACCGCTTGCCGTCGTAGCGATCGGCCAGAGTGGCGAAGCTTCCATCGGACACCAACCGTGCGATTCGGCGGTCGCCGTGCTGGCAGAGGACGAGCCGCCCCTTGTGGTCGAACGTCAGGCCGTTCGATCCGGGTTCGCCGCCGCGCGGCTTCGATCCGGTGTACCCGCTCGGCTTGAGGAGGACGCCGGTTCCCTGTCCCTTCGTCCATCTGTGGACGACGTTCAGCGGCACGTCGGAGAACAGCAGCTGCGAGCCGACGGCGTCCCAGACTGTTCCTTCCGACCAGTCGAAGCCCTCGGCGACGCGCTCGATGCGGCCGTCGGTCGGGACGATCGCGTCGAGTTTCGGGTCGAGTCGTTCGATCTTCCCCAGGGTCGGGGTGTCCTTGGCCCGCGCCTCATCGGCGCCCGTGAACAGGAGGCCGGCCGAGAAGGCCATCGCCGCAAAATGTCGAGTCTTCATGGGTGGGGAGAGCTCCCAAAAGCGTACCGTCGAAATCGACCGCCGATGCGGGTCGTCACGAGTACGAGGTTAGCGGGCGCGGCGGGCGATCGCAACGAGGCGGTGAACGGGTCAACGGCCGCCGCCGGCGAGAATGGCATAGATCAATACCGCGACGAAAAGCGACCAGATCCACGCCTTGACCTGGGTTCGCAGCCGGGGAGGCTTGCGCGTGGCGGGCTCTCCCAGCCGCCACCGCCTGAGCGTCTCGGCGCAGGCGTGCCGACGCGAGCGGAAGGCGAAGTCCGTGCGGCCGCAGTCAAGGCAGTGGTACTGGATCAAGAACGGGCAGAGGGCCGTCAGGATCAACGCGATCAGGAACAGCGGCAGGTTCCGGACTCGCAGGGAATAGCAAAGAACCGCCCAGGCTCCAACCAGTCCCACGACGGCCGGCAGCGGGTTGGCGAGCACTCTCTGGTACTCGGCGACGCTCTCGCCGTACGGGTTCTGGGCGCTGGCGCGAGGGATGTCGAGATCCGGGTCGAACGTGGGCATAAGAGACCTTCGCGGTCGTGACGACGTCGTGAGCCGTTCCTGGTATCGTTCGCGGCGCGACCGGCGAGTTCAAGCCCCTTGTGGGATCTCGGCGACGCTTGCTGTTCCACGACGGCTGTCGGACCAAGTTCGCTTGACATCCGTGCGCATCCGCACAGATAATTCAACCACGACGCCGCTCCCGGTCAGAACCCGCCGCCTCGCCGCTTGGCCTGTTACGTCGTGTCGCGCGACCTGAGAGCTGGTCGCACATCCCATTAAATGGACGCATGATCGTGAACAAAGGTATTGGCACCGCATCGTCTCGCCTTGAGGAAATCCTGGCGGAACGGATTCTCGTTCTCGACGGTGCGATGGGCTCGGTGATCTACTCGTATCAACCCACGGAAGAGGATTATCGGGGCAGCCGGTTCGCGAATCATCCCATCAGGCTGAAGAACTGCACGGAAATCCTCGTCTTGTCCCAGCCCCAGATGATCGAGGACATCCATCGCGCCTACCTCGAAGCGGGCGCCGACATCATCGAGACCGACACGTTCAACAACAACCCGCTGTCGCTGGAGGAGTTCGGGCTCGACGAGCATGTTCGCGAGCTGAACGTGCGGGCCGTCGAGATCGCTCGCAAGGCCGCCGACGACTACACCCGGCGCAATCCGGACAAGCCCCGGTTCGTCGCCGGCAGCATCGGGCCGACGAAGAAGCAACTGTCGATGGGCATCGACGTCGAGGACCCCGGCCGGCGCGACGTGACGTTCGACGAGATGGTCGCCAACTACAAGGTCCAGATCGCGGCGCTTGTCGAGGCGGGAGTCGACCTCCTGTTGCCCGAGACGTCGTTCGACACGCTCGTACTGAAGTCGTGCCTGTTCGCCATCGATTCCTACTTCGAGGAGATCGGCCGGCGGCTCCCGGTGATGATCTCGGGGACGATCTTCGACAACCACCGCACCCTCTCGGCCCAGCCGGTCGACTCTTTCTACTACTCGGTGTCGCACTTCGACGCCTTGAGCGTGGGCTTGAACTGCGCGGTCGGCGTCGATCAGATGCGGTCGTCGGTCGAGGCGCTTTCGAGCCTCTGCCGGACGCGGGTGAGCTGCTACCCCAACGCCGGCATGCCCGACGGCTTCGGCGGCTTTCAGGGCGACAAGGCCCATACCGCGAAGGTCCTCGGCGAGTTCGCCCGCAACGGCTGGCTGAACCTCGTGGGGGGCTGCTGCGGAACCACGCCCGAGTGGATCGCAGCCATCGCCGAGCAGGTCCAGGGAGTCCCGCCGCGGAAGATTCCTGATCTGCCGGGGTACTCGACGTACAGCGGGATGGACCCTCTGGTCCTCCGCCCCGAGACGAACTTCACCATGGTCGGCGAGCGGACCAACATCACCGGCTCGAAGCGGTTCGCCCGGCTCATTCGCAGCGGCGACTACGAGGCCGCAGTGAGCGTGGCGCGCGACCAGGTCGACGGCGGCGCGAACATCGTCGACGTCAACATGGACGAGGGCATGATCGACGGCGAGCAGGCGATGACACGCTTTTTGAACCTGATCTCGGCCGATCCCAACGTCGCTAAGGCGCCGATCATGATCGACAGCTCCAAGTGGAGTGTGATCGAGGCGGGCCTCAAGTGCGTCCAGGGCAAGTCGATCGTCAACTCGATCAGCCTCAAGGAGGGCGAGGCGAAGTTCCTCGAACAGGCCAAGCTCGTCCGCCGCTACGGGGCGGCCGTCGTCGTCATGGCGTTCGACGAGACCGGCCAGGCCGTCGAGTGCGACCGCAAGGTCGAGATCTGCAAGCGGGCCTACAAACTGCTGACCGAGACGGCGGGCTTCCAGCCCGAGGACATCATCTTCGACGTCAACATCCTGACGGTCGGCACCGGCATCGAGGAGCACAACAACTACGCGGTCGAGTTCATCGAGGCCGTCCGCGAGTTGAAGCGGCTGTTCCCGAGGTCGAAGACCTCCGGCGGCGTGAGCAACGTCTCGTTCTCGTATCGCGGCAACGACCTCGTCCGCGAGGCGATGAACGCCGCGTTCCTCTACCACGCCATCCGAGCCGGGCTCGATATGGGCATCGTCAACGCCGGCCAGCTCGAAGTCTACGAAGAGATCCCCAAGGATCTGCTCGTGCACGTCGAGGACGTGCTGCTCAACCGCCGCCCCGACGCGGCCGACCGGCTGACCGAGTTCGCCGAAAGCGTCAAGTCGGCCGGCAAGAAGGACGGCGGCCGAGACATGGCCTGGCGCGACGCAAGCGTCGCCGAACGGCTCAAGCACGCGCTGGTGACCGGCACGGTCGACTACGTCGAGACCGACGTCGACGAGGCGCTGCTCGAATTCCCCAAGCCGCTGTCGATCATCGAAGGCCCGCTGATGGATGGGATGAACGTTGTCGGCGACCTGTTCGGCGCGGGCAAGATGTTCCTGCCCCAGGTGGTCAAGAGCGCCCGGGTGATGAAGAAGGCCGTCGCCCATCTGACCCCGCTGATGGAGGCCGAGAAAGCCAGGGCCGCCGCCGCCGGCGAGTCCGATCCCAACGCCCGCAAGGCCCGGGGCAAGATCCTCATGGCCACGGTCAAAGGGGACGTCCACGACATCGGCAAGAACATCGTCGGCGTCGTCCTCGCCTGCAACGATTACGAGGTGATCGACCTCGGCGTCATGATCCCTTGCGAGGACATCCTCAAGAAGGCCCGCGAGCACGAAGTCGACTTCATCGGCCTGTCGGGCCTGATCACCCCCTCGCTCGACGAGATGGTCCACGTCGCCAAGGAGATGGAGCGCGAGGGGTTCAAGCTTCCGCTCCTGATCGGTGGGGCGACGACCAGCGTCAAGCACACGGCCGTCAAGATCGCGCCCCAGTACAGCGAGACGGTGATCCACGTGAAGGACGCATCACGATGCGTCGGCGTCGTCGACCGCCTCAACCGGCCCGAGACGAAACCCGATTTCGACCTTCAGAACCGGACGATGCAGGAGAAGGAGCGTGTCGCGTTCGCGGCCCGTCGCCAGCGGAACCTGATCTCTCTCGAAGACGCGCGACGGCGGAGTCCGCGAATCGACTGGTCGGAGTCGCCGATCGCCAAGCCGTCGTTCCTCGGCACGCGCGTGCTCCGCGACTTTCCGTTGGAAGAGCTGGTGCCGTACGTCGACTGGTCGCCGTTCTTCATGGCCTGGGAGTTGAAGGGGAAGTATCCGGCGATCCTCCAGGACCCGGTGGTCGGCGAGACGGCCCGCGAGCTGTATGAGAAGGCGAGGGCCTTGCTCGACCAGATCATCCGCGAGAAGTTGCTGACCGCGCACGGCGTCTACGGGTTCTTCCCCGCCAACGCCGACGGCGACGACGTGGTGATCTTCACCGACGACACCCGGACCCAGGAGCGAAGCCGGCTCCACTTCCTCCGCCAGCAGTGGGAACGCCAGGGGCAGAACGAATTCCGCTGCCTTGCCGACTTCGTCGCGCCGCTTGATTCGGGCAAGGCCGACTATATCGGAGGGTTCGCGGTGACCAGCGGCATCGGCAGCCAGGCGCTGGTCAAGGGGTTCAAGGACGAACTCGACGACTACAACGCGATCATGGCCGAGGCCCTGGCTGACCGGCTCGCCGAGTCTTTCGCCGAGGCGCTCCATGTGCGGGTCCGCCGCGACTGGGGCTACGGCCTCGACGAACAGCTCTCTCCCGACGACCTCATCGCCGAGAAGTACCGGGGCATCCGCCCGGCCGCGGGCTATCCGTCGTGCCCCGATCACACCGAGAAGTCCACGCTCTGGACCTTGCTCGACGCCGAGGAAGCGACCGGCATCCAGCTCACCGAGTCGTTCGCGATGCAGCCGGGCGCCTCGGTCAGCGGGCTCTATTTCGCGCATCCCCAGGCCCGCTACTTCGCCGTCGACTTCATCCAGCGCGACCAGGTGCAAGAGTACGCCGCTCGGAAAGGCGAGCCCCTCTCCACGATTGAGCGGTGGCTGGCCCCCAACCTCTCTTACGACACGGCCTGACGCCGAAACGTCGATTCGTTCCGACTCGTTCCTGGAAAATCTCGAAGTCGCTCGTCGCTCGACGCGGCGATCGACTAAACTTGAATTGGCACTCGCGACCGTTCACGATCGCCTTTGAATCCGAGACCACCAGGGAACGACCTTCCATGACGCTCGCACGTCTCCGAATCCGATGGCTTCCCGCCGTGGCGGTCGCGGCGGCCCTCTGGGCCGCGCCGGCGGCCTTCGGCCAGACCGCCCCTCCCCCGCCGCCGCCGATCGCCGGCGAGTCGCCGCTCGCTTCGACGGGGACGACCAAGAATCCGAACGTGTATCCTTCGTACGTGAGGCCGCAGGCCCACTACCAGCAGCACAGAAGAAGCGTGGTCCAGCACTACCCCTATCCGTATCCCGGCTACTATCACGGCGACGAGACCGCCGGCTTCCGCAACCCGAGCGGCGCCGGTCGTTATGCGGAATACTATCCGGCCGGCGACCGCTTTCAGGTCGAGAACGACCCGGTCCGCACCGCCAGGTTCGATCAGGGGGGCGGCGCGCCGGACCGCTCGGAACAGCTCGCCGCCGAGCAGATCGGCATCCAGCGCGGCAACTCCATCCAGGGGCATATCGACAACTACGCCCGACCCGCCTTCGGCTACGGCTTCGGCGTCGGCGGCTTCGGCGGATTCTGGTGAGCCGGTCGCGACGACCACCGGGCCCGACCTTCGAGCGAAGGCGGGCCTGATCGTCGACGCGGGGCTCGCCCCGCAAAACCTCCCAATCCCCTCCCCGTCTCGTGGTTTTTCCACAATCCGTCCGGCCGACCCTTTACGGTTCGCATCCCGTGGAGCATTATTCGGGGGTGACTTCCTCGACGAGAGACGACGCTCCCCTGACTGTCACGACCCCGGCCTGGACGAAGCCGACTTGGCGTGCCGTCAAGCCGCCCCTTTCGTTTTCGCGCCGCGCGAATACGTGATTGGGATCGGCGCTTCGCCCAGACTCGAATCGTTCGCTCGTCGTGAAGTCCTCACCAGACCGTTCACCGAACCCCAGGCCGCAGGCTCGGCATCCTCATGCTCCTTGCGACAGTACACTCTTCGCGCCCATCCTCATGGCCGTTCGAGCGGCGCGTTCGGCGGCGGCGGCACGGGCGCGACGCGGTTCGAGACGGCTGGCGACGACCGCGGCGTGGCGTCTCGCCGGAGCTGGACCTGCTCGAAGAGCGGGCGGTGCCGACCTCGTTCTCGATGCTCTCGCCCACCTCGCCCGGCCCGCTTCTGAGTCCGATCACGCCGGTCGGCGGCATCGTGATCGACCTGTTCGGCGCGTCCGGCGGCCGGATCGAGGCCCAGCTCGGCCCTGGGGAGCTGTTCAGCGGAGTGTTCGGTTCGGGAACACCGGTGCTCCTCGGCACCAGATCCGGGTTCACACCGTCGGTCCTGGACACCCTGGGCGGCGGCCTCTCCGCGATCTCCGTCCGCGTGACGATGAACAGTGGCGGGACGGGGCCTGGCGACGCGGGCCGGAACCAGGACGTGCTGCTCGTCAACGGCGCGTCGATGGGCGACTTCAGCAGCGTGACCACCCAGCAGACCAGCCCTGACGGCCAGTCCGGCCTGTCGATGAACACGTCCGGCGGCTTCCGTTCGGATTCGCTCGACACCGGGTTCTTCTACTCGACCGACGGCGGACTGCTGTCGCAGATTTACGCATCGATCGAGCGGACGGGACGCGTCATCTACGGATTGCAGTCGACGGCCCGATCTGAAAGCTCGGTCGACTTCGTGGGCGGCCTCTCGCGCGACCTTCAAAACGCGAGCCGCATCCCGATCCTGGCGATCAACCCGCCGATCATCACGGACGTGAAGGTCGGCTCGCCCATTAACGAAGGCGCGGCCGCGACGATCGTGGTGACGGCCTTCAACCTCCACCATCCCGCGTCGGGTCAGAACCTGACCTACCAGTTCGATCCCAACAACGACGGTACGTTTCCGATCTCGAACACCACCGGCGCTGCGTCGCTAAGCTTCGGCCATCCGGGGACCTACGTGGTGCCGATCCGGGTCTACAATCCCGAAGGCGCCCGGGCCGACGCGCAGGCCGTGATCGTGGTTCGCAACGTCGCGCCCACCGTGACGTCGCCCGGCGATCAAACGGCCGTCGAGGGTGCGACCGCCCGTCTCGATCTGGGGAGTTTCACCGACCCGGGCCGCGACTCGCCGTGGACCGTCGTGGTCGATTGGGGCGACGGCTCGTCGCCGCAAACCTTCAACGTCGCGCATGCCGGCGACCTCGGAACGCTCGATCATCTTTACGTCAGGCCCGGCGCGTACGCGGTCGGCGTCCATGTCACCGACGCTGTCGGTCTGTCGGCCGATGCGTCCTTCACGACCGCCGTTGCGAACGTCGCGCCCACCGTGACGTCGCCCGGCGATCAAACGGCCGTCGAGGGCGTCGCCGCCGACTTACGGCTTGGCGCCTTCACCGACCCCGGGCGGGACGACCCCTGGCTGGTTCACGTGAGCTGGGGCGACGGCTCGGCGATCCAGACCTTCAGCGTCGATCAGACGGGCGATCTCGGCTCGCTCTCCCACCTCTACGCTCAGGCCGGGACGTATTCCGTCGCCGTGTCGGTCGTCGACCTGAACGGCCTGGGACTGAGTGGCGCGGCCTGGTTCCAGGTCGTCGCGCAGAGCGTGGCCCCGACGCTGGCGTCGCCCGGCGATCAGAAGGCCGTCGAGGGCCAATCCACTCCGATCGCTCTGGGGAGTTTCAGCGATGCGAGCCGGAACGCGTCCTGGACGGTTCAGGTCGATTGGGGCGACGACTCGGCCGCGCAGACGTTCACGACCTCGCAGCCTGGCCTTCTGAATTCGCTCGGCCACGCCTTTCCCCGCGCGGGGGTGTTCACGGTCAACGTCCGCGTGACCGCCGCGAACGGCCTGGCCGACTCGGTTTTGTTCCTCGTCGATGTGGCGAACATCGCCCCGACCGTGACGTCGCCCGGCGATCAGAAGGCCGTCGAGGGGACCACCGCGAGCTTCGCATTGGGGAGCTTCACCGACCCCGGGCAAGACACCCCCTGGACGTTCGTCGTGAACTGGGGAGACGTTGCCGAATCCCAGGTCTACCAGACGAGCCGGCAAGGCTCGCTGGGAAACCTGACGCATACTTACGCCGTTCCGGGTCGGTACGCGGTCTCGATTCAGGTCGCCGACAGCGGCGGCTTGTTCAATCAGGCCACGTTCGGGGTCGACGTCGCGAACGTCGCGCCCACCGTGACGTCGCCCGGCGATCAGGTGGCCCTTGAGGGGAGTCAGGCGACGCTGGCGCTGGGTCGCTTCACCGATCCCGGCGCCGATTCGCCCTGGACGGTCCACGTCACCTGGAGCGACGGCGCCGACGAGCAGGCATTTACCGTCGACCGTCCCGGCGACCTGGGCGCAGTGACGCGTGTGTTCGGCGTTCACGGCGTCTATCAGGCCACGGTCGAGGTGACCGACGCGCTGGGCATGCGGGGAACGTCGAGCTTCCTCGTGAACGTCGGAGACGTCGCGCCCATATTCGACGACGTTCAGTTCCCCGCCACGATCGACGTCAATCAGTCGGGCCTGCTGCTGGCGACGTTCCACGACCCGGGATTCCTCGATCGGTTCCACGTATCGGTCGACTGGGGCGATCAGACCTCGACGGACTTCGGAAGCGGGCTGACCTTCCGCGACTACTTCGCCACCCACGCGTTCGCGAGGTCCGGCTCCTATCAGGTCGTCGTCACGGTCGTCGACCTCGCGGGGGCGTCGGCCTCGGCCCGGCTCAGCGTGCTGGTGAACGCCCCGCCGATCGTGGCGACGCCCACGCCGGCGGCGCATCAGGCCGCGCCGCCGGTCAGCCAGCCGCTGTCGAGTTCCTTGATCACGGCGCTCGATTTCCTCAGTTCGTCGTCGTCCAAGGGCCGAGGAACGTCGTCCGCGCCTCCACCGAAGGGCTTGATACCCAATTTCCCCGGGGCTCTCGGGCAGGGAATCGGGAAGAACGGGTCGTTCTCGAAGATGGCTGGCAAGACCGGAGCGAACGGCGGTCGGAGCCTGGAGGAGATTCTGGCGATCTTGCTCTCGGGTCGGAAGGCCCCGATCCAGGTGGCCGCCGCGGCGCGCGGGGCGGGCGTTGAAGTCGCGGGCGATCTGAGGGCGCTGGTTGCGACCGCCGGACCGAAGTCGCCGGAACTCGCCGCCGCCGTCGGCCTGGTCGGGCCCGAGGCGCTGGGTTCGCCGCTGTCGCGTTCAAAGCGCGCGCGTGGCAAGGCGACGCGGGTGATGATCCTGGTGGTCGCCTGGACGGTCAGCCTGCGCAATCAGCGGGGATCGAGCTTTACGAAGCGCTCAGGCCGATTCAGTCCCGAAAAAGCGAAGCCCGCCGGGCAGCCGTCGTAGGCAAGTGATAGACTGGTGTGGTTCTGCGGGCCGCGTAGACTTTTCGTCGTCCTCCCGATCCTCGTTCGGTTCGTGCTCCATCATGAATAGCTTTCCTCGCAATAAGCAAGAACTGCCGGACAACTGGGGCTACGACCTGCTCCGTTACGGCAATGAGGAGATCATCCGAGGCTCGGACACGGGAACTCTCGTCGCCTTTGGCGCGATCGCCTTTCAAGAGCTGAAAGGCGAGGGACTGCCGCACCAGCATTTCGGATGCGGCATGCTGCTGTTCAGCGTCTTGCTCTGCGCCGTGGTGCATTTCGCGGTCGGCGGGGCGACCATCGGCCGCGGTCAGCATATCATCAACGGGGAACAGGAGACGCGCGGGAACTATTACTTCCGCAAGACGAACCAGCTCATCGCGTGGATCGCGGCGGCCCTTCAGTTTATCATGACGGTCATCGGCATCCTGCTCGTTCTCAAGTCCACCCCGCCGCCGTTCCTCGAAAAGCACCTGATGTCGTGGTTCTGACTTGCTCCACCCAACGGAGGCTTGGACGAGTATTGCCTCCGCCGGCCCATGCCCTTCACCCCTCAAGGCAAGCGCCGAGCATGAGGCGAGAGCTGGAGTCCGACGTCGACGCTCCAGGTGCCCATCGCATGGTGAGCGCCCAGAATGCGAGAGCGAGGGCGCTGTAGAACGCTCCGAGCAGGCACACGCCAGTCCAGCCCGCCCACGCATACGCGGCGGTCGAGCTGATCGAACCCAGACCGCTGCCGATGGAATAAAAGACCATGTAACCGGCGACGAGCCGACTGCGCGCGTCCGGTCGGACGGTGAAGATCAGGCTCTGGTTCGTGACGTGCACCGCCTGAATCGCCAGATCCAGGAGGATTACGCCGACGATCAGCGCGGAGATCCACTGTTGCGTGAGGCCGATCAGCATCCACGACGCTAGCAACAAGGTCAGACCGACGCCGGTCGTCCAGTTCGCCAACCCACGGTCGGCAAGGCGACCCGCCCTTCCCGCCGCGAGCGCTCCCGCCACCCCCGCGAGGCCGAACATCCCGGTCGTGGTATGCGAGAGTGACAACGGCGGCGCGCTGAGGTGGAGCACCAGGGAAGTCCAGAAGGCGCTGAACGCAGCGAAAATCAGCATCGCGATCCCGGCGCGGATGCGCAGAATCGGCTCCTCGACGAACAGGACGAACACCGAACGCAGCAGACGTGGATACGACGGCGACAGGCCCACGCGTTCATGTTCCGGCAGAACCCGGAACAGCGCACCGGCCATGATCAACGTGAAGATCGCGGAAGTGAGGTAGACCGCTCGCCAGCCGGCGAGATCCACCAAAAACCCGGCCACGACTCGCGCCAGCAGAATGCCGAGCACCACGCCGCTCGTTACCGAGCCGACCACGCGTCCGCGCTCTTCGCTGGCAGCCAAGGTCGCCGCGAACGCAACCAGCGTCTGCACCACGACGGCGAGAAACCCGACCGTCGCCATACCCGCCAGCAGCACCCCGATATTCGGAGCGAAGGCCACTGCGACGAGCGCCAGCACGGACGCCAGCAACTGACCGATGATCAGTCGGCGGCGGTTCAGCAGATCACCCAACGGCGTCAGCAAGAGCAATCCCAACGCATATCCTGACTGTGCGGCGGTCACGACGATCCCTACGGAACCATCACTGATCCGGAATTCGCGCGCGACGGCGTCTAACAACTGATGCGCATAGTAGACGTTGGCGACGCTCAACCCGGCGGCGATCGCAAAGAGAAACACCAACGGACCTGGCACCGATGGAGCCGCGGCGGATTCAGCCCTGTCGCTCCTCCCGCACGCCGATTGCACAGGCTCCCCGACATCCCCGCCGGTGGTCAACCTCTGAACGTTCTCGACCGACATCATCGGCTCTCCTCTGCAAAATGGTTGCATAATGAAACCGCTTGAACTCTAGCGAATTTGGTTTTATAATGCAACCAGAATTGTCGGGCAGTCGGGCGGCGGCCCTATGGCGTCGTGACGGCGGTCACGTGTGGCCTGGCCGTTCATAGGAGGGCGAAATGGTTAAGCGGACGAGTCTTGAAGGAGCGGAGTGCCCCGTCGCCAGGTCTCTGGACGCGATTGGCGATTGGTGGTCGCTCTTGATCATCCGCGACGCATTCGACGGCTTGCGCCGTTTTGGCGAGTTTCAGAAGAGTTTGGGCGTCGCGAAGAACATTCTAACAGCCCGTTTGCGCGCGTTGACCGCCCACGGAATCCTGGAGCTTGCGCCTGCGTCCGACGGTAGCGTGTACCAGGAGTACGTTCTGACGCCGCGAGGGCGCGGGCTCTTCCATGTGGTGGTCGGACTGAGGCAGTGGGGCGAAGAGTCCTTTTACGAGCCTGGCGAGACCCACTCGGTGCTGGTTGACCGCGAGGGGGGGCTGCCCGTCCGCAGGTTGGAGCTTCGGTCGGAAGATGGACGACTCCTTGGTCCAGCCGATACCATCGTGAAGAAAGCAGCGGACTCGACATGACCGGCGCGGTCCGCATTGCGGCCGCGGCATTGCCTCGGCGTCGGGACGTCGACACCGAATGGGAATGGTCTTGCTCCTGCGACAGCTCAGACTGCCGTAAGCTCCACCTGTCCGGCTTCTTCCACGTCTTCCAAGCCGTGCGATACCGGTATCTGGCGCTCCTGGACGATTGGTCCATCGCCGAGAATCAGGACGAAGTGGATGCGCTGAAAAGACAAATCCGCATTTGAGCTGGAGGGACGACGGGCCGCGCTGGCTGCCATGCGGCCCGTCGTGTCGGCTCATTCTTCCTCGACGCCCGCGCGGCTTCGCTGATAGCGGTCGACGATTTGCTGCTGGATGTTGGGCGGAACGGCCTCGTAGCCGTGCATCTCCATGGTGTACGAGCCGTGTCCCGAGGTCATGCTCTTGAGGGTGGACGCGTACGAGAGCATTTCGGCCAGCGGGACGACCGCCTGGATGGTCTGCTGGCCGGCGGACAGGGTTTCCATCCCGGTGATGTGTCCCCGGCGGGTCGACATGTCGGCCGAGATGTCGCCGAAATGGGCCGACGGAACAGTGACCTCGACCGACACGATCGGTTCGAGCAAGACGGGATTCGCCTTCTCGAACGCCCGGCGGAACGCGTGGTCGGCGGCCGTCTTGAAGGCTTGTTCCGAACTGTCGACCGGGTGGTCCTTGCCGAAGTAGACCTCGACCTCGACGTCGACGACCTGGTTGCCCGAAACCGCCCCCCGGTCGAGCCGTTCGCGGACCCCCTTCTCGACGGCCGGGATGTACTGGTTGGGAATCGTTCCCCCCTTGACCGCGTCGGTGAACGTGAAGCCCTTGCCGCGCTCGACCGGGCGGACGCGGAGGTGGACCTCGGCGAACTGGCCGCGACCGCCGGTCTGCTTCTTGTGGCGGTAGTCGGCCTCGGCCGGCGTCGTGATCGTTTCGAGGTAGGGCACGTGCGGGATGTGCGTCGTCATCTCCAATTTGTAGCGGTTCTTGAGTCGCTGCTGGATGACGTCGAGGTGCAGGTCGCTCATCCCCGAGATCACCAGCTCGTGCGTCTGGGCGTCGCGACGGATGGTGAAGGTCGGGTCCTCGTCGGCGATCTTGGCCAGTCCCGCGGAGATCTTGGACTCGTCCTCGCGGGCCTTCGGCACGACGGCGCGGGGGACCATGGGGGCGGGGAACTTGATCGGCGAAACCTTGAGCTGGCGGACAGACGTGTTGCCGCCGACGTTGCTGACCGTGTCGGAAACGTGGAGGTCGTCGAACTTGGCGATCGCCACGATGTCGCCGGCGATCGCTTCGGAGACCTCTTCCTGGGCCTTGCCTTGCAGAACGTAGACGTGCCCCGCCTTGCCGGTCTTGCCGCTGCGGAGGTTGACGAGGTTGGTGTCGGGCGTGATCCGGCCGGAGAGGATGCGCAGAAAGCTGAGCTTGCCCATGAACTGGTCGTTGGAGGTCTTGAACACCTGGGCCACCAGGGTGCCGTCCTCGGCGGGGAGGATCTCCTCGTCGGAGGCGTCGCCGTCGTCGCCGCGCGTACCGAACCGATGGACGTCGCTGGGGCTCAGGCCACAGGTCGTGATCAGGTCGAGCAGCTCCTTCACGCCGAGATCCTTGCGAGTGCAGACGCAGAGGATCGGCACCAGCTTGCCCGCGGCGATGGCGTCGTGCGCGGCCTTGCGCAGCTCTTCGACGTCGATCGATTCGCCTTCGAGATAGCGCGTCATGAGGTCTTCGTCGGTCTCGACGATCTGCTCGACGAGCATCTGGTAGGCTTCGCTGGGGGCCAAGGGGCAGTCGGCCGGGTCGTCGTCGTGGGTCTGGAGGACGTCGATCACGCCTGAGAAGCTCGCCCCCTGGCCGATCGGCACGTTGAACGGCACGCACGAATTACCGAAGGTTTCGCGGATCGCTTCCAGGTCGGAGCGGTAGTCGACGTTGTCGGCGTCCATCTTGGTGATGGCGATGAATCGGCCGAGGCTCAGCCGCCGAGCCTCGTTGAACAGCCGCCGGGTGTTGACCTCGATGCCGGCCGGTCCCGAGACCGCCAGCACGACGTTCTCAACGGCGGCCAGAGCGCTCAGGGCGTTGCCGATGAAGTCGGGGTAGCCGGGGGAGTCGATCAGGTGGACTTGCTTGTCGTTCCAGGCGAGGTGGCCGAGGTGGCAGTCGATCGTGAAATGTCTGCGTTTTTCTTCGTCGTCGTAATCCAGCGTGCTCGTTCCGTCGTCGACCGATCCTTTGCGCTGCGTGGCGCCTGCGGCGAATAAAAGGGCGTCGGCGAGGCTGGTCTTCCCCGACGCCCCATGTCCAGCGAGGGCGACGTTCCGGATGTCCGCAATATGATACGTCGTGGTCATGGATGTTATCCTCGTGATTGAGGTTCATGTGTACGCACGAAGGCACGAACAAGCGCGGAAGGTCCTCCTTTCCCGGTTCGGAGACGGGGAAGCGACGAAGGAGATCGAGATTTGAGCGGAACCGCGGAGCGAGATGAGAAGAACGACTCGACGATCCGGACGGACTGATCAGGAACGGGAAGGCGAGCCGCCCGCCCTCGCCACGGCTTCCGTCAGCGAGAAATTGCCCTCGTACAGAGCCCGGCCGACGATGCAACCGACCACCGGCAGCGTCGCCAGGCGCTCGATGTCGACGAGTCCGCCCACGCCTCCCGAGGCGATGACCGGCGTCTTCACGTGCCGGCAAAGCGCGCCGGTCGACTCCAGATTCGGCCCTTCGAGCGTGCCGTCGCGCGCGATGTCGGTGTAGATGATGGCCGCCAGCGGCAGGTCGTCGAACTGCTCCGCCAGCAGCGGCGCCGTGACGTTCGACGTCTCCAGCCAGCCGTCGGTCGCGACCCGGCCGTCGCGCGCGTCGAGGCCCAGGATCAGGCGGCCGGGAAAGGTCTCGGCCATGGTCCGGAACCATTCGGGATCGCGGAGCGCCTGCGTGCCAACGATCACCCGTTCGATGCCGGCGTCGAGCCATGCGGCGATGGTGCGCTCGTCGCGGACGCCGCCGCCGAGCTGACAGGGGACTGACACGGCGCGGATGATCGCGCGGACGGAATCGACGTTGACGGGACTGCCGGCCTTCGCGCCGTCGAGATCGACCAGGTGGATGCGGGTCGCGCCTTCCGATTCCCAGCGGGCCGCCATTGCCGCGGGGTCGTCGCCGAACACGGTCTCGCGATCGTAATCACCCTGGCGGAGACGCACGCACAGGCCTCCCCGCAGATCGATGGCCGGGATAACTTGCATGGATCTTCACCGAAACAACGGACAGGAATTCAATTCCCCCACTGTAGCCGTCGCTGCAAGTCGTCGCAAGCACCGAGCGAGGCTATCGCGAGGCGGCCGCCGCCGCTTTTCGAGCCGTCGTCTGGGCGATCAGCCGGCTCCAGCGCGCGGCCGCCAGATGGGGCCGCGGCTGGCTCGCCGCCTTGCGCCGAACAATCACGACCTTCTTCGGGCCCTTCGCGGCGAGGACGGGGCGGGCGGGTGCGACGGGAGGCGTCTGCGTCTGCGTCTGCGGCGTCTGCGTCGTCGATGTCAGGTCGGTGCTCACCGAGGCGATCGAGATCAGCCCGCGAATCACCGCATCCCCCCGAGGCGTCCCCAGGCCGGCCGCCAGGCTCCCGACGCGTCCCGACGCGACCTGGTTGAAGCTGGAACTTGGCAGGCCGTACAGCAAGGGCAAAGTCTGCGAGCCGCCGTCGAGGCCCGGTTTGCCGTCGAGGGCGCGTCCCTGCGCGACGATCGCGACGATCGCCGCCCACGCCGGCGTGCCGAGGCTCGTGCCGGCGACGACCTGCCACGAGCCCGTCGTCGCGCCAGGAGGCGTCGAGTAGACCTGGACGCCGGTCTCGGGATCGCTGAGGAACGAGACGTCGGGGACGCTCTTGCCGCCGGTCTTCTGGAGCGACCGTTGATAGCTCGGCTCGGCGGTGATCCGGCTGACGCCGGTGCCGCTGTCGGCCCAGATCGCTTCCGACTGATACCCGCCCGAGGCGTCGAGGGTCAGCGTGGTTCCTCCCACGCCCAGGACGTTCGGCGAGCTGGCCGGGTAGACCGCGCCTTTCCCGGCCCCGCCGTCGCCGCTGGCCGCGACGAACGTGATCCCGGTGTGTCCGGCCGGGGTCGTGAACAGGTGATCCAGGGACTTCTGGCTGGCCGATTCCGGCAGGCCCCAGCTCATTGAGACCGCGACGACCCCCGGCGTATTCCGGGCGACGTTCACGGCCTCCATCAGGTCGGTCTGGGTATCGGATTTCGCTTCGACCATGAGGATCGACGCGCCCGGTGCCAGAGCGTGCGCCCACTCGGCGTCCAGCGCCGACTCGGACGCCCACGCCGCGTTGGTTTGCGAACCCGCCAGGTTGACGACGGTGAGCTTGGGGTCGGGCAGGCCGAACGTCCGGCTGAATACCCCGAGATCGGCCGGGAGATTCGGATTGTGGAACGCGCCGATGATGGCGATCGTCTGCCCCGAGCCGTCTCCCGCCACGGCCTGGCCCGACGGCGAGGTCAACGTGATCGGCCCAAGCCCGTACGCGGCGGCGATCTGCGACGGTGTGAAGCCGGACGGCAGACTGCGGTCGTCAAGGGGCTCGACCCCCGGACGGAGGCGGCGGCCGCGCTGGCGGCTGATCATAACTCCACTCCTCCGACGAACATGCGGCCGATCGCTGGTCGATCCATCGACCCTGCGTAGGTCGCCGCTCCCTCCTTGCCCCTGTCGGTGGAAGCGGCACACCTGTCATCGGTTATCGCATGCCTCGAACCGCCCTACGGACGGGCCTGTTTACGACATGGAGTTGCGGTCGTGCCGAAAATACGAGTCGGTCGGATTCGATCGATCCGGCGGGGTCGAGAGCAGCCTTCGCGGCGGCTCAGCGCCGGGCGAAGTTGGCGTACATCGTCAGGCCGATCTGCTGGCTCTTTTCCGGGTGGAACTGGCAGGCGGTGAGGTTCTCGTGGTTGACCACCGCGGTGATCGGTCCGGGGTAGTCGGTCTCGGCGGCGACGTCGTCGGGGCGGTCGGCGATGGCGTGATAGGAGTGGACGAAGTAGACCGACGCTTCGGGACCGACGCCCTCCAGGAGCGGGATCGGCCGGCGGATCTTGAGCGTGTTCCAGCCCATGTGAGGGATCTTCAGACCCGGCTGAGACCTGAGCCGGACGACCCGGCCGGGAATCAGCCCAAGCCCCCGGAACTCGCCGTCCTCGAAGCTCGTGGTGAACAGGAGCTGAAGCCCGAGGCAGACTCCCAGGCAGGGCTTGCCGGCTCGGACGGCCTCGGTGAAGGCCTCGTCCATTCCGGTGCGCCGCAGTTCGGTCATGGCGTCGGCGAACGCGCCCACGCCGGGAAGGACGACATGCGAGGCCTGGCGCACCCGGTCCGGGTCGGTGGTGATCTCGGCGGAATGGCCCACGGCCTCGATCGCCTTCTGCACGCTTCTCAGGTTGCCCATCCCGTAGTCGATGATGAAGATCATTCCGCCCCTCGGTGTTCAAAATCCGGCTGCTCTGCGACCAATCGTACCAATCCGATTTCTCGCCCGGCAACTCCGACACGCTCTGGCCCAGGAGCGGTTCGCCGCATGCGCCGAGGGCGACGCCTCAGCGCTTCGCGGGGGCCTTGGCGTCGGCACCATTGGCGACCGGCAGCCAGTTCACGTTCTCATCATCGATGTTCAGGGAGACCGAGTCGTCGGCGGGCCGCTTGGGGCGCGGCTTTGCGCGGCTGGAGCTGGAACGCGGCCGCGGGTCGTCGTCAATCTTGAGCGGCGGCGGATCGTCGTCGTCGTCCACGGTGGAGATCTGCGCGGTGGGGGGCTTCCTCGGTTTAGAGGTCTTTCGGCCCGCGGGCAGCGTCCGGGGATGGGCGGGAACCTCGTCGACGTCCAAACCGCGATCCCGCATGGCGTTGCGGGCGTCGTCGAGCTTGGCTGTGAGCGTGCCGGTGTGCATCTGCTCCTGGACGAGCCGATCCTCCATCGTCCGGTTCTCTTCCTTCAGCCGGGCGACCTGCGTCTTGAGCTGGTCGTTCTCGTACTCCAGATGGCTGAGGCTGGTCTTGAGCTGACCCGTCGACGGGCCGCCGGTGATGTACGACGTGCGACCCGAACAGCCCGACGAGACGAGGGCGGCCACGCACGCAAGCAAGCCAAGCCGCGCCGGCCCGAACGCCCCCCGCGGCGAGCCGAGGGCGCGCGACCACGCGGCGAGCCGGGGGCTCGCGACGTTCACCAGATCAGCGTTCAGCGGCGTTGCGCGGTCCACGACATCCTTTCAACGGATCGGAATCGGGATCGGAGATGGCATCTAGTCCTATCTTCGGTCATTTCACCATCCGGAATTCGGAAACCCTTCCTCGGTTTTCGAAGCATAGTCCGCTGGAGGGCGATCTTCGTCGAGGATCTTGGCGTTCTGCGGGTCCGAGGGGTTTTGCGGCCCCCGGATTCTCCGGAGAGCGAAAAAGACCGTCATGACCAGAATCGTCACCAGCGACCCGCACAGGGCGCTCAGCAGGATGATCACCCCGACGGTGCTGTCGAACATGCCGAGTCGGAAGGGCAAGGCGACCGTCACGGGGGCGCCGTTGGCCCAGATGAACCAGAGCATCAGGCCCAGGAGGACGGCCGAGCCGATCAGACGGCGATACACCCAGAAGTTGCGGATGATGGAAGGCCGCCGACGTTTATATTGATAGGCCATGTCCTCAACCTCCTCGGTTCGGGTCGCCGACCCGCCCCAAGCCTCGGCGGGGCGATCATGCGGATTCTAGCCTGAACGCCTACTCTCGTCGCCCTGACTTTCGAAGCCAGGACCGCCGATCCGATCAGCGGGGCGGCCCGACCTTGACGCCGAGCAGCAGCCAGAAGACGGTGCGGTACATCTCGAAGAGGTCCCCCGCCCAGAACGGCCAGAGCCAGTTCCAGGAAAGCAACAGGGCGACGGCGGCCATGCTCAGGTAAGGCCCAAAAGGGATTTCGCGATCGGCGCTCGATAATTGGCCGCCTCGCAGCCGCTTTTGCAGGTAGGTCGTCAACTTGAAGAGGGCGTGGGCCAGGCCGAAGAACGGGGCCAGGAAAAAGGTCAGCACGGCGGCTTGCCACCCCAGGAACGAACCGATCATCGCCATCAGAGTCACATCGCCGAAACCCATCGCTTCGCGCCGGAGCAGCGCCGAGGCGAACGTCCGGACCCCGGCGGTCAGACCCGCCCCGACCAGAAGGCCGACGAACCCGACCCAGAATCCCCCTCCGTAGCTGGAAGCCGTCCCCGGAAGCGGCCGGATGTCGGGCGACATCGTCCCGATCAGCAGGCCCAGCACCATGCCGGTCACCGTCACCTGGTCGGGGATGATGTATAAGTCGTAGTCGATGAACGTCGCGGCGACGAGCAGGGCCGTCAGCAGGGCGTGGTAGGCGAACGTTGCGAGCGACGCCGTCGGAATCTGGCCGTAATCCCCCCTGACGGCGCAGAGGACGTCCGTTACGTAGAGCCCCACGAACAGCAGGCCGACGAGGGCCTCGATGAGGGGGTATCGCATCGAGATCGGCAGACCGCACGTCCGGCATTCCCCGCGAAGGGCGAGCCATCCCACGATCGGGACGTTGTCGCTGGCGGCGATCGTCCCGAGGCAGCGGGGGCATCGCGAACTCGGCCAGATCACGCTCTTTTGCCAGGGAATCCGGTAGATGCAGACGTTCAGGAAGCTGCCGACGACGCTGCCGACGACGAACACGCCGAACCCCAGAAAGACCAAGATCGGCCAGGTTACGAACACGGATGCGGTTCCTGCGGAGGACGGGGTTCGGAGCAGCGGGACCAGTCTTCGAGGATCCAGTCGGCGATCTCGTGGGCGGGCTTCCCCTCGGTCTCGACCGAGGCGTGGGCGACTTCCTCGTAGAGCGGCGTCCGGGCGGCCAGCACGTCGGCGATCTCGTCGAGGACCCCGCCCGAGGTCAAGGCGGGTCGGGTGCTTCGGGTCCGGGCGTCGGCTTCGAGGCGGCGGACCAGGATGTGAGGCTCGGCCCGGAGCCAGACGACCCGGCCGAACGACCGCAGCACCCGGCGGTTGGCTTCCCGGAGGATCGCCCCGCCCCCCGTAGCCAGGACCGCGCCCGGCCGGGCCTCGGCGACCTCGCGGAGCACGCGCTCCTCCCAGTCTCGGAAGGCCGGCTCGCCCGACTCCTCGAAGATCGCCCGGATCGACCGCCCGGCGCGGGCCTCGATCTCGTAGTCGGCGTCCACGAACGGCCGGCCCGACCGCTCGGCGAGCAGCCGCCCGACGGTCGACTTGCCCGTGCCTCGATAACCCACCAGCACCAGACCCTCGCGGCGGCTCAGTAGGGCGTTCATTCGTCGCGGAGCGGCCCCAGCTTGCGCTTCAGGACCGACCTCATCAGGTCGGTGGGGGCCTCTTGGCCGGTGTAGATCTTGAACTGAAGGGCGGCCTGACGCACAAACATATCGACTCCCGTCAGCGTCGTGCAGCCGCGCTCGCGCGCCAGCTTGAGCATCATGGTGTTCTCGGGATGGTAGATCGTGTCGAAGACGACCAGGCTCGACCGCTGGAACGCCGAGGGGGGCAACGGGGTGTCGTCGACGTTTGGGTGCATGCCGACGGGGGTGCAGTTGATGACCACGTCGGCGATCGACGTCGCCCGCATCGACCAGGTCACGGCGCGGCAGCCGACCTCTTCCGCCAGGCTCGTCGACCGCTCGTCGTGGCGGTTGGTGATGGTCACGTTCGCCCCCCGGCGCGCCACGCCGAAGGCCATCGACCGGGCCACGCCGCCGGCGCCCAGGATCAGGACTTGCTTCTCGAGCAGCGGGCTCGGCGCCTCGGGGTCCTCGCTCTTGCCCATGACGGCTTCGATCGAGTCCATCGCGGCCCGGTAGTCGGTGTTGTAACCGGTCCACTTGCCGTCCTCGTTCAGCGCCACGGTGTTGCACGAGCCCGTCCGCTCGACCGAGTTCTCCTTGTGCTGGAGCAGCGGGATCACGTCCACCTTGTGGGGGATCGTGACGCTGCACCCCTTGATTCCGACCCACTCCAGGTCCTCGTAGAACGTCTCAAGCTCCCCGGCCGGGACCAGGAACGGCGCCATGACCTTGTTCAGGCCGAGTTGGCGGAACGACGCGTTATGGATGGCCGGGCTCAGGCTGTGGCCGATCGGGTCGCCGACGACGCCGTAGACCTCGGTCTGGGCGTCGATCTGGTCGTAGAAGTAGTCCTTCTTGAGGCTCGGGAAACTGAGCATCCCGGCGGCGAAGACCCGCTCGGGGTTGAAGCCCGCGTAGGTGAACGGAGCGCCGTACTTGGCCCCCAGAATCCTCGTGAACGTACCGACCTCGCCCATGGCGATGGCGATCGTCGGACGCTTGGAGGTCGCGCCGAGCTTCAGGACGCGGGCGGCGTCGGCGAAGTTGTGGGCCAGCGTGGCGATCTTGACCACGTCCGGGTCGCAGGTCGCGCACTGCTCGGCGACGTCGGCCAGGTCGATCGGGGTGTTCTTGAGGTTGTGGTGGCTGACGATTCTCTTGGTTTTGCCGAATCGGCGGATCTTGTCGGCGATGTCGTTTTCAAGGTCCACGTAGTCGACGCCCAGCGCGATCGCCTCGCGGAGCAACTGCTGGCGCTTCTCTTCCTGGCCCCGCCACATGCCGCCGTCGGCGCCGCGACGGATCGTGAAGACCATCGGCGTCGGCCGGTCCTTGAGGATTCGCTTCAGGTCCGGCTCGCGGCGGAGGCAGTCGACGCGCAGCTCGACGAGCTCGGCACCGGCTTTGGCCGCGGCCTCCCATTCCTCGACGAGCGAGGTGTGTCGTCCACGACCGATTGTTACACAGATCATCGCCGGATCGCTCCCCGCTCTGGGAGAACTCGTTTCGCCTCGCCTCGCGCCCGCCCGAACCCTCGAAAAACTCGCGGCGGCACCCCACTATGAGTGATTCTACGCCAGCCGCGAAGATCGAGAAAGAGGGACCTCGCGGTCGGCCCGGTTCCCCGCTCGACATGTTTCAAATTCGCCCGAACTGCTTCTCCAGCTCGCTTTTGGTGAAAATCAAGGCCGTCGGCCGACCGTGCGGACAGTGGTGGGCGTCGGCGGCCAGCTCGCGGCGATCCAGCAGGGCGTCGATCTCCTCGGGCGTCAGCCGTTGCCCCGCCTTGATCGCGGCCTTGCAGGCCACCATGTGCAACAACTCGGCGACCAGCCCGTCGCGGGTCGGCGGCAACGGCTGGGTCGCAAGATGCTCGGCCAGGTCGCGAACCAGCCGGTCGGGCTGCATCCGCGAGAGCATCACCGGCGTGCTTCGGACAAGCACCGTGTCGCGACCGAACCCCTCGACCTCGATCCCCAGCTCAGCCAGCAAATCCGCGTGTTCCAGCAGCGTCGCCGCCTCGTCGGCGGCCATCGGCACCGGCTCGGGGACGAGCAGCCCCTGCGATTCGACCCGGCCGTCGGCCACCTTCTTCCGAAGCTCCTCGTAAAGAATCCGCTCGTGAAGCGCGTGCTGGTCGATGACCATCATCCCCTCGTTGGTCTCGGCGATCAGGTAGCTGTCGTGAACCTGGATCGCCTTCGAGCCCGCCCCCTTCAGCTTCAACTCCGCGCCGATCGCCTGGGCTGGCTCGACCGGGGGCGAGGCCGAGGCGGGCATGCGGCCCCCCGCCCCTCGGTCTTCCTCGTCGATCTCCACATCGGCCGCCTTCGCCCCGGCGAACTCGTCGAACGTCGGGCCCGAGGCGAACTCGAATCGGCCGGGGAGCGACCGCGACCACTCGGGAGGCTGGATCTGGCCGATGTCGTCGGGGAACTTCGGCGGCTCGCCGGCGGGCCGACGGCTCGTCGGCTCGAACCACGACGCCACCGCCTGGCGGTCGGTCGGCCCCGAGCCCAGGCCGTACGGCGAATCGCTCGATCCGACCGACGGATTAGGGGGGGGCGCGACCGGGCGGGGAGCGGATTCGGCGGGCTGCTCGGCGGGGACGGCTTGCAGCCGGCTGTGGAGGTCGCTGGCGAGGAAGGTTTGCCGGAGCGTCGACAGCAGATGGCTGTAGATCCGCTGGGGGTCGCGGAACCGGACTTCGATCTTGGTCGGGTGGACGTTGACGTCGACTTCCTCGGGGGGGATTTCGAGGTTGAGGAACGCGATCGGGTTGCGGCCGACCATGAGCAGGCCGCGATAGGCCTCGTTGAGAGCATGGCTCAGGGAGCGATCGCGGACGTACCGGCCTCCCAGGAAGAGGAACTGGTTCTTGGTGCTCGACCGGCTCTGCGACGGGTGGCCGACGTACCCCCAAAGGCTGATCCCGTCGAGCCGGCCCTCGACCCAGAGGAGCGACTCGGCCAGCTCTCGGCCGAAGAACGTGGCGATCCGGTCGCGGATGCCGGTCACCGCCGGCAGGTCGTGGACGATCTTCCCCCCCGACCGGAACGTCAGGTGGACCTCCGGATGGGCCAGGGCGATCCGCGAGAACGTCTCGGCGACGTGCCCCGCCTCGGTGCCGTCCGACTTCAGGAACGTCCGCCGCACCGGGGTGTTGAAGAACAGGTTGCGGACCTCCATCACGGTGCCCGGTGGACCGCCGCAACTCTTGATGGGGCCAGCGATTCCGGCTTCGATCTGGATTTCCGACCCTTCGTCGGCGTCGGCCCGCCGGGTCTGGCAACGGAGCTTGGAGATCTCGGCGATCGCCGCCAGCGCCTCACCTCGGAACCCGAGCGTGCGGATCTTGTGGAGGTCGTCGACCTCCGAAAGCTTGCTCGTCGCGTGCGGTTGAAACGCCAGCAGCAGGTCGTCGGGCGCCATCCCCTCGCCGTCGTCGGCGATCCGGATCAGGTCCTTCCCTCCGCGCTCAACGCTGACCTCGACCCGCCTGGCCTTGGCGTCGATCGCATTCTCCATCAACTCCTTCACCACCGACGCCGGTCGTTCGACGACCTCGCCCGCGGCGATCTGATTCACGACCGACGGCGACAACTTCCGAATCACGCCCATCCCGGCGACCTCCGCTAACGCCCCTGCCCTTCATCATCCTCTATTTTACCTGCTGATCTTGCGTACAGAAAGCAGCGTTTCCGATTCCTCGCCCTTCTCCCGACCGACGACTCCGAGATTGGGTTCGTTCGTCGCCGAACACCGCGCCCCATCGGTCAGAAACACCCTGGACGGCGTTGGGTTCGTTTGCTCGAAAACCGCTGGAACCGGCGTCCGTCGCCGTTGGGTTCGTTCGGCCCGTGTTTCACCGAGTCAACCTCGTGGAACGGGTGCCTCCAGTCGTCCGAAAGCTTTTGGCCATAATCGATTAACGATCCATAGGCGACCGACTCGCACGCTGGTGGATTGGCTTCGATCGGCCGAAAACGAGGCCCCATTCAAGCTCCGGCGAGCTTCGGCGGTTGGCCGGGGATTGGGTTCGATCGTCCCCCAAAGCGGCTCTGTCGAGGCTGACCATCGGCTCGCTTCGACCCGATCGGTCGGAGGCGAGATTGGGTTCGATCGCGCCGATTTCGGCGTCGCCGAGGCGGGGAGGTTGCGGCTCTTCGTCCCGTTCGGCCGACCGGGTCGGCGTGGGCTGACAACCGGATTGGAAAAGAGCGCGGCGGGCGGGAAGAGAACCTCCCACTATGAATCTACTACCGATTGCGACTCATCGGATGACGACCCGTGAAGAAAGCCGATGGAAAAGCGTGGCGGACGGCAAGAGTGTTCGGCACGAAATTTGAGGTGGGGTTGAAAGCGATCCGATCTGTAGCCGGCCTCTGTGAGGTCGGTTCCATGCGCGGTTGTGGAGTGCGGCGGCTTGCCGCCGCGCTGAACAACGCGGCCCATGCGGGACAAGCTCCCGTACTCCACAAGAGGAGGCTAGTTTGGTCCCAAGGCGCGCGTCCCGGCCTCACAGAGGCCGGCTACAACACTCCACAAGAGGAGGCCGGTTCGGTCCCAAGGCGCGCGTCCCGGCCTCGCAGAGGCCGGCTACAATCCTGCAGTCGGTCCCAAGGGCTGCGATACGATGGAGGGCCGCAATGGGTTATTGACGTCGACCGCGATCGGTTCGTCCCACTTTGGGATGGTCTTGCGCGGAAGTTAGGGATTGGCGACGAGCCCAGATCGGCCGTCGGGCGGGAGCTTGTCGAAGCCTACAGCAGCGAGGATCGGCACTATCACGGCGTCAGTCACATCCTGACGATGCTCGATGCAATCGAGCGGTTCGAGGCCCGATTTCAGGACCCGGACGCGGCCCGACTCGCGGCATTCTTCCACGACGTCGTCTATCTCCCCGGACGTACGGACAACGAGCAACGCAGCGCGGAGCGATTGGCGTCGTTGCTCGCCGAGGTCGAGGACGCCCAGGTCATCGACAGGGCTTGCGAGCTGATCATGGCGACCGGAGAGCATCGGATGTCGGGCAATCCGAGCGTCGACCTGTTCATCGACGTGGACATGTCGATCCTCGCCGCGTCGTGGCCGGAGTACTCGAAGTACGCGGAAGGGGTGATGCGGGAGTACACCCCCGCCTCCGGGGATCAAGCCTACCGCAAAGGGCGCGTTGAGCTCTTCCTGAACCCGATCCTCGCACGGGGCTCCGTCTTCGTGACCTCGACGTACGCGCCGCTCGACGCGGCGGCGATGACGAATCTGGCGACGGAACGGGAGATCCTGGCTTCGGGTGGCCGATTCGACGTCTTGTAGGCGCGCCGAGACGTGGAACGCGACCCGATCCCGCCAGGTCTCAGGCGGAATATTCCTTGATCTTGCGATAGAGCGTACGCTCGCCGATGCCGAGGAGCTTGGCGGCTTCTTCGCGGTTGCCGGCGGTGAGCTTGAGGGTCTCGGTGATGTAGTGCTTCTCGATCTCTTCGAGCGACTTACCGATGAAGTGGTCGACCCCGTCGTGACGGTCGCCGGGGAGCGAGGCCGCTCCGGTTTGCAGGTCTTCGGTCAGGTCGTCGAGGTCGAGGACGCCGTCGTAGTCGATGACGACCATGCTCTCGATGACGTTCTTCAACTCGCGGACGTTGCCGGGCCAACTGTACTGACGGAGAATCCGCCGCGCGGCGGGGGTGATCGACGTGATTTTCTTGGCGTGGGACGCCGTGTGCTCCTTGAGGAAGTGGTCGATCAGCAGATCGATGTCCTCCCGGCGCTCGCGAAGCGGAGGAAGCTTGACGCTCACGACCTTGAGGCGGTGGTAGAGGTCTTGCCGGAACGCGCCCGAGGCTATGGCGCTGCCGAGGTCGCGGTTGGTGGCCGAGATCAGCCGGACGTTGACGTTGATGGGGTCGTTCGTGCCGACCCGGACGATCTCGCCGCTTTCGAGGGCGCGGAGGAGCTTCACCTGGGTGCCGATCGGGATGTCGCCGACCTCGTCCATGAACAGGGTGCCGCCGTTGGCGTGCTCGAACCACCCCTTGCGCTCGCGATCGGCCCCCGTGAACGCCCCCTTGACGTGGCCGAACAGCTCGCTTTCGAGGATGTTGTCGCTGAGCGCGGCGCAGTTGAGGGTGACGAACGGCTTGTAGCGGCGCGGGCTGTTGTTGTGGAGGGCCTTGGCGACCAGCTCCTTACCGGTGCCGCTCTCGCCGGTGATGAGGACCGAGGCCGACGTCGGCGCGATCTGGCGGAGGCGGGCGACGACCGTATGCATGGCCGGCGAGTTGCCGATCACGCCCTCGAAGCCGAACTTCTCGTTGAGCTGCTTCTGAAGCTCGATGTTCGACCGGGCCAGCCGCTGCCGCTCCGACGCCTTGTCGACCACCGTGCGAAGTTCGCCGATGTCGAGGGGCTTGGTCAGATAGGTCGTCGCGCCAGCCTGCATGGCGGTGACGGCCGTCTTGATCGTGCCATGGCCGGTGAGGATGACGACCTCGGCGTCGGGCAGCTCGCGCTTGGCCTTGGAGAGGATTTCCAGACCGCCGATCCCGCCCATGATCAGGTCGGTGATGATGATCTCGAACGTCTGCTCCTCGATCAGGCGCAGGCCTTCCCGGCCGCTGGTCGCCACGACGCATTCGTAGCCCACGCGCGCAAGGCTTTCGGCCACGGCCTCGGCGTGGGGTTCGTCGTCATCGACCACCAGGACGCGAATCTGCTGGTCCATCGGACTGCCTGGTCTCTCCAGATCGGCGGGATGAGGTTGAACGCGCGTCTTGACGGTCAAGACGTCCTCGGCGGGGCCGGCAGGCGGATCGAGAATTGCGACCCCTTGTGCGGCACGCTCAGCACCTCGATCGAGCCGCCGTGTCCTTCGATGATGTTGCGGGTCGTCGGCAGGCCGAGTCCACTCCCCCCTTTTCGGGTCGAGTAGAACGGGTCGAAGATCTTGGCCCGCACGTCGTCGGTCATGCCCATCCCGGTGTCGGTCACGTCGAGCACGACCCAGTGGCCGTCGCGGCGGGTGGTCAGGATCAGCTCGCCGCCGTCGGGCATCGCGTGCTCGGCGTTGAGCATCAGGTTGAGGACCGCTTGCTTGAAGACGTCGGCGTCGAGGGGGACGAGTGGCAAGTCGGGGGCGAAGTGGGTGCGGACCACTACCCCGCGCGTCGAGGCCTGCGGCTCGTAAAAATCGCACATCTCCTCGACGACCGTGTTGAGGTTCGTCGGGGACGGCTTCAGATCCTGAAGCCGCGCGAAGCGGAGGAAGTTCTCAAGGATGTCGTGAAGCCTGCGGACCTCGTGCTTGAGCCGGTCGATCCGCTGGCCGGCGCGGCGGTCTCGGGGGGACTCGGCCCCCTGAAAATCCTCGGCCAGCAGGTCGAGGTTGAGCGACAGGGTCGACAGTGGGTTGCGGATCTCGTGCGCCAGGCCGCCGGCCAGTTGCGAGATCTGGGCGTTCTGGACCCGCAGTCGACGTGCGATCTCATGTTCGGCGGCCGCTTCACCGACGACGGCCGGCGATGCGGCGGTGGACGGGCTGACGGCGGCGCCTGCGACGGGATTGGCCATAGGTCTCGATTGCCGGTTCAGGGGCGTGGAGACGGTCAGAGCCGCAAGGGGATGATAAGTCGCGAGCAAGCGCCGGGGACGAGGCCCCGGCGCTGTTCGCATGGACCGGATTTCAAGGATCTCAGCGTCGGGGAGGACCGCCGTAGCCGCCGCGGCCGCCGTCGGGGCCGGAAGGCCGCCGGGGAGGTCCGCCGGGACCGCCGCCGGGTCCGCCCTGGGGACGGTCGGGAGCGCCCGCGGGACGGGTCCGCGAGGCGAACTCGTCGGGCTCGCCGCGCTCGGCGAGGGCCGCCTTGCGGGAAAGCTTGACGCGGTCCTGGTCGTCGACGGCGATCGCCTTGACCAGCATCGGGTCGCCCACATGGCAGATGTCGGTGACGCTGCCGACGTAGCCGTCGGACAGCTCGCTGATGTGGACCAGGCCGTCCTTGCCGGGGAGGATCTCGACGAACGCGCCGAACTCCTTGATGGAGGTCACGCGGCCTTCGTAGATCCGGCCGATCTGGACGCCTTCGGTCATGGCGACGATCTTGTCGCGGGCCGCTTCGGCACCGGCGGCTTCGAGGCTCGAAAGCGTCACGACGCCGCTGTCGTCGATGTCGATCTTGGCGCCGGTCTCGTCCTGGAGGCGACGGATCGTCTTGCCGCCGGGGCCGATGATCAGGCCGATCTTCTCGGGGTTGACCTGGATCTGGATCAGCCGGGGGGCGTTCGTGGAGATCTCTTCGCGCGGCCGCTTGATCGATCGCAGCATGGCCCGCAAGATCTCGAGCCGGGCCTCGTGGGCCTGTTCGAGGGTCTCACGGATGATGTCCTCGGTGATCCCCTGGTTCTTGAGGTCGAGCTGGATTCCGGTGACGCCGCGCTGGGTGCCGGCGACCTTGAAGTCCATGTCGCCGAAGTGGTCTTCGTCGCCGATGATGTCGGTCAGAAGGACGTATCGGCCGGTCTCGTCGTCCTGAACCAGGCCGATCGAGATGCCGCCGACCGGGTCGGTGATCGGCACGCCGGCGTCCATCAGGCTGAGCGTGGCGCCGCAGACCGAGGCCATCGAACTCGATCCGTTCGATTCGAGGATGTCGGAGATCACCCGGATCGTGTACGGGAACTTGGCCGGGACGGGGAGGATCGGGGCGACCGACCGTTCGGCCAGGGCGCCGTGGCCGATTTCGCGACGGCCGGGTCCGCGGATCGGGCGGATCTCGCCGACGGCGAACGGCGGCATGTTGTAGTCGAGCATGAACTTCTTGCTGTACTCGTCCATGATGCCGTCGACGCGCTGCTCGTCGGCGCCGGTTCCGAGTACGGTGGTCACCAGCGCCTGGGTCTCGCCGCGCTGGAAGATGGCCGAGCCGTGGGCCCGGGGCAGGACGCCGACCTCGCACTTGATCGACCGCAGATCCTTCGGGCCGCGGCCGTCGGACCGCTTGCCGTCGAGGATCAAGTTGCGGACGACCTTTTCTTCCACCGCGTGGAAGGCGGTCTTGATCCGCAGGGGGGTGACCGCCACGGGGGCCTGCGAAGAGCCGGCGGGGCCGGCCAGCGGCAGGGCCAGAGCCTCGCCGTCGGCCGGGATCAGCTCCTTGACGATTGACTCGAGCAGCTCTTTGACGGCCGAGTTCCGCTCTTGCTTGAGGACGATCTGCTTGAGTTCGCGGAGCCGCGAGCCGAAGCGGTCGTGAAGAAGCTGGCGGAGCGGGTCGGAAGGGGTCGGCCTCTGGTCGGGGCGGTCGTGGCCGGCCGCTTCGAGCAGCTCGTACTGGAGGGCGATCAACTCCTGGTTGATCCGGTGCCCCTCGATGATGGCGTCGGCCATCTCGGGCTCGGGGATCTCCTCGCCGAACCCTTCGATCATGACGACGGCCTTCGCCGTGCTGGCGACGATCAGGTCGAGGTCGCTGGCGGCGATTTCGTCGGCCGTGGGGAACGCGATCAGCTTGCCTTCGATCCGTGCCAGGCGGACGGCGCCGATCGGGCCCAGGAACGGGGCCTTGGCGAGCATCAGGGCGGCCGAGGCCCCGATGATCGAGAGCACGTCGGGGTCGTTCTGGCGGTCGGCCGAGATCGGACCCGCCTGGATCTGGACCTCTTCGCGGTACCACTCGGGGAAGAGCGGCCGGATGGGCCGGTCGATCAGCCGGGCGGTGAGGATTTCCTTGGTGGTGGGCCGACCTTCGCGCTTGATGAAACCACCGGGGAACTTGCCGGCCGAGTAGGTTTTTTCACGGTAGTCGACCGTGAGCGGGAAGAAGTCGAGCCCTTCGCGGCCCGGGCCGGCCATACTCGTCACGAGCGACATGGTGTCGCCGAGACGGACGACGACGGCGCCGGAGGCCTGCTTGGCGAACCGCCCCGTTTCGATGCTGATCGTCCGGTCGCCGATGGTTCGCTCGACGACCTTGCGGGAGAAAGGCGTATTGGACATGAATGTACCTGGATGAGACTCGGAGTCGTGTGGCGTCGGGATGATCGCGAAGCATGGACGTCGCCGACGACTCTCATGGCTCTCGCCCAGGGCCAGGCGTTGGGGTCGCGGCCGGACGACGCCGGCGGCGAAACGCAAAGCCCCAAGCAGAAGCGGGCCGGACCTCGAAAGGACCGGCCGCTCTTTTCAGCCAGGAAGTAGAATGATCGCCTACGACCGACTCATACTCACGCTCACGAGGGAGCTGCCGGCGGATGTTCGTCCCGGACGACCGAATTTCCTGGTCGGCTTTGGGGCCGAGCGCGTTGGAAATTCTGAAGTCGTGGCACGGCCGAATGGAACCGGTCGTCGGGGAGAGCGGTTCGCCGACTACTTGCGGATGCCCAGGCGGCTGAGCACTTCGAGGTATTTCTTCCTGTCGTGCAGCCGCAGATATTTGAGCAGACCTGAACGCTTGGAAACCATCATCAGCAGCCCTCGGCGGCTGGCGTGGTCCTTGCTGTGCGTCTTGAAATGCCCGGTGAGATCATTGATTCGGGCCGTCAAGAGGGCGATTTGCACCTCCGGCGAACCGGTGTCCTGATCACCGCGGCTGAAAGACCCAATCAGTTCCTGCTTCTTCTCCTTCGTGATGGCCATCTGTCGCCTCAAACCTCCGGCCTTCTCGTTGAGAGCCGTTCTTGTGAATTCCTCTACACTTCAAGTGAACCACAATAGGCGAACTCGCGTCGGAATACAATCCCTTCCCCGGGGTTTCCCGACCCTTAAGTTCGGGAAATGACGGCGAGTCGTCGAACCCCTGTTATCGGCCTCGCTCTCGCCCTTTCTTCGGGAATCCGCGGACTTTGGGCGGACTTCCCCCGCCGGCCCGGGGGGATTCCGCCCCCCTCCCGCGGTGCGGCGACGGGAGCGTCGCGTTCGTGTCGCCGATTCTCCTCCCCCCTTGTAATTGAACGGATTCGACGAGCTACGCGGCCGCGTTGGCCCGGGAGTCTGGAAACCGTGGGTTTTCGGCCTCTCACGCCGTGCGGTCTCCCTCTCGGTTCGTCCACCGTTCGATCGCCGGCGCTGCACTCGGCCCGCGTTTTGCGATGGGGCCGTGGGATAAGGATTCGACATTCCTGCTGTCATGATGAGGAGCCGTTCGTGGAGACCACGCAGCCAGTGCATCTGGAATTCGCGTCGAAAGAGCCGTCGCCGACGAGTCTGCGCGCTCTGGACGGCCTGAATTTCTTCCTCGCCGACGTCCGCGACGGCATGGGGCCGTTTCTGGGGACGTACCTCCGCGACGCCCACAAGTGGGACGCGGGGCGGGTGGGAATCGCCCTGGCGGCGTCGCAGCTCGGGACCGTGCTGGCGCAGACGCCGGCCGGCGCGCTGATTGATCGCATCCGCTGGAAACGGAGGGCGGTGGCGGCGGCGGCGGCCGTGGTGGCGATCGGATGCGCCGTGCTTTACCTCGCGCCGATCCCCGCCGTGGTTGTGATGGCGCAGGCGACGATCGGGGCGGCCGGGGCCCTGCTGCCGCCGGCGATCGCCGCGCTGACCCTGGGGGTGGTCGGGCGCGTGGCGATGGCGGCCCGGACCGGTCGCAACGAGGCGTTCAACCACCTCGGCAACGTGGTCGCCGCCGCGCTCGCGGGAGGGCTCGCTTACCTGTTCGGTTATAGCGGGATGTTCTTCCTCGTGGCCGGAATGGCGGCGTGCGCCATTTTCGCCGTCGCTCTGATCCGCGAACGGGACATCGATCACGTGCTGGCTCGCGGCGGCGACGACGACGGGCGGAACTGCAAACCGATCGGCGTCGCCGCGCTGTTCCAGGATCGGCGGATTCCGATATTCGTCGCGTCGGCCGTCCTGTTCCACCTGGCCAACGCGGCGATGTTGCCGCTCGTCGGCCAGAAGTCGGCCGACGGATTGAAGGAAGGGGCCGCCGTCCTGATGTCGGCCTGTATCATCGCGGCGCAGGTGGTGATGATCCCGGTCGCCGTGCTGGCCAGCCGGTACGCCGAGTCGTGGGGGCGTCGGCCGGTCTTCCTGATCGGCTTCGCCGTGCTGCCGGTGCGTGGACTCTTGTATTGCCTGAGTGTCAACCCCTACTACCTGGTTGCGGTGCAGCTCCTCGACGGCATCGGCGCGGGGATCTTCGGCGTCGTTTCGATCCTGGTCGTCGCGGACCTCACGCGGGGGACGGGGCGATTCAACTTCACGCAAGGTGTGCTGGCGACGGCCACGGGCGTCGGGGCGGGGCTGAGCAACCTGATCGCCGGATTCATCGTCAAGGAGGCGGGCTTCGACGCCGGTTTCATCGCGCTCGCGATCGTCGCCGCGCTGGGCTGTCTGTTCTTCGCCCTGGCCATGCCCGAAACCCGAAACGCCGCCGAGGAGCCGGTCGGAGGAAGCTCCTCAGAGGCCGTTCTCGAAGCCGCCGTGCTCTGATTGACCACGCGAGGCGGGCGGCCGGCGGACCTTCCTACTTCCGCCTCTCGACCATCGCCTCGATGCCCGAGCCCCAGGTGAACTTGTGCCAGGCGCGGTCCCACCGGTTCTGGATCGCCACGTTCCCCGTCGATCCGATTTTCAAGATCGACAGCGCGATGATGAGGACGACGGCGGCGATCCAGATTCGCCTCAGGCGTGTGGCGGTCGCGAGATGGACGTGATCGAGCGATCCGACCCCGATCCGTCGCGGCGCGACGATCAGGCCGACGGAGATCAGCGCTCCGATCGCGGTGAGAGTGAGCCCAAGCGTGAAGCCGGCGGGGCGGTAGTGGAACTCGACGGTGTGCGCGCCCTTGTCGAGATAAACGGCCCGGAACGCGACGTAGGCGGGGGCGATCGGCGCGGGGTTGCCGTCGACGGTCGCTGACCAGCCTGGGTCGAAGGTGTCGGCCAAGATCAGGTAGGCTGGAGTCTGGGCGTCGACTGACACCACGACGTGCTCGGGCAGATCGGTCGTGATCCGCGCCGAGCCGGCGACCTCGGCGTCGGGGCTGAGCGGTCGCGCGGGGTCTTCGACGACGATCCGCGCGTACAGTTCGCGGTTCAGTCGAGTCAGCGCGGCGACGGCGTCCTGCCGGTCGGCCGCGTAGAACGGTTTGCCAGCCAGGCGCGCGCGGGGCAACGCGTTCTTGTTCACATGCACGAAGGCGTCGCCGACGGGCGTATTGGGGACGAAGCTGGATCGCTGGAGCCGGCCCGTGATGATGTGGCTGACGCTGTCGAGATCGAACCGGCCCGCCTTGTACATGGCGTTGTCGGTGTAATCGAGGATGCGCCGGGGGATCATCGGCGTCTCCCCCTTGGACGACGCCAGGCCCCAGGCGGCCGGCAGGCTCCAGTTGAGGGTGTCGCGGACCCGCATGAAATCGATCGGCTCCGACGCGAAGCCGGGCTCGCCCGAACTCTTGTCGCCGGTCGCGAAGACGCGGATGAACGAGGGGTCGGCCTTGAGCCGGTTGACGATCTCCGGCGGCGACGTCCAGTAAGCGGGATCGACCGTCGGAGCGTCGTCCTTGTGCGCCCCGAGGAGATCGAGCAGGACCAGGACCGGCAGGCACGCGGCCAGCCTCGCCCGCGGCCTGGGGCGCGACGTCTTCGACGCGCGCCAGGCCAGCCCGAGACCGAGCGCGACCAGGACGCCCGTCCGCGCCGCGCCGGTGAGCAGCTCGCGGCCCAGCCAGCGGTAACGGGCAAGGTGGTATGGGAGCGTCCAGCGTTTGGGGTCGTTCCAGATCGGCTCATAGACGAAGAACAGGATCGGCGCCGAGACGACCACGATCACGACGACGAGGCCGATCGCCGCGCGAAGGCTCACTACGCCGGGCCGCTGCAACCGCTCGACTCCGACCGCCGCCAGCGCGGCGACCGCCAGCGCGACCCAGAGATGAAACCGCACCGGCTCGCGCGAGCTGCCGAGGATCGGGATCTTGTGGGCGTAGTCGAACAGGAAGGTGAACCGACCCAGCATCAACAGGCCGCCGGTGATCGCCAACAGCGCCCAGAAGGTGGTCCAGCGATCCTTCGCGCCGGGACCCGCCGCGCCGACGACGGCGAGCGCCAGGCCGAGCAAGCCGAGGTAGGTGTCCATCTCGTGGTACGGATAGAAGCCGTCCATCCAGTCGGTGTCGCGGGCGCGGGTGCCGTAGGCTTCACGCAGTGCCAGCGTGGGGAGCAGCTCGGGACTCCACGAGCCGAACGTCAGTTCGTCGTACGAGAGCCCGCCGGCCCGCGGCGAGCGGTCGAGCAGCTCCTTCGAAGGGACCCACTGGACGGCCGCGAGCACGACCCCCAGCGCGACCAGGCCGAACGTCCGGGCGAGCACGGCGCGACGCTCGGGCTTCGAGGCGGCGGTCGCGGCGCGGTAGAGCCCGTACGAGCCGAGAATCCCCGAGCAAAGGATGACGTCTTGCAAGTGGCCGGCGAAGACCTGGCAGGCGATCGCGAGGGCTCCCAGCACCACCCCGCGCCAGGCGCCCGAGGCCCACGCCCATTCGAGCGCCCAGACGGCGAACGGCACGCTGGCCAGGGCGTTGATCATGCTCGTGTGGACCAGATGGGCCCAGGTGAAGCCGCCGACGCCGAAGAGCGCCGCGCCGGTCAGAGCGCCGGCCGGTCCGACGTGTCGCCGGAGCCAGCCGTACGTCCCCGCGCCGGCCAGCCAGATCGACAGCACGGTGTCGAAGTTGAACGCCTTCCAGGTCTCCATCCAGGGATAGAACAGGTACTTGAGCGGGTGGAGATAACCCGCCTGGCTCTCGCTGAACAGCGGCAGGCCGTTGTAGAGCCACGGACACCAGCGCGAGAACCGACCCGCCTTCAACTCCTCGGCGAAGAAGTAGCGGTACGGATAATTGATCTCGGTGACGTCGAAGTAGAAGAACGCCCCGCGCAGGCTGACGGCGTCCCAGAAGATCCAGCAGACGGCGACGGTCCAGGCGAGGAGCGCGACGACGTCTCCCCACCCTCTGCCCGGCGGTTGGAACCACGACGACTCGTCTTCGACACCCGGCATCGGTTCCAACTGCGACACGAAACGCCCTCGCGAATTGCGGATCTCAATGGTTCAAGGTCGATCGGGCTGCTTCGCGATCGGCCAGCTCGCGATCGTCGTCCCGCGCTCCCGGAACAGAATCCGGCCCCCGTCGCCGATCGCCCGCCGCAGAAACGCCTGATCCTCGGCCGTGGGGCGGGCGATCAGGGTCTCGGAACGGCCGCCGGGAAGGTCCTTCGACCACTCGGGGAACCGGTTCGGGTAGATCGGATGAGGCGTCCCGCGCAGCGGCCGACGACTCAGGAAGGCCAGCCGGTAGGCGTCCCAGTAGCCCGCCGCGAAGTCGACGACCTCGGGATGCTCGCCCAGCCACCGCAGCGCGGGATCGTCGAGCGGACGATGGACGACGGCCCATCGATCGTCGATCCATCCCAGACGACGATACCATGCCGCGGCGTCGAGCGTGAACAAGCCGCCGATCGCAACGGCCGTCGCGATCACGACCGCCAAGCCGCGTCTCGACCACCCCCCCACCGCCTCGGCCGCCAGGCCGAAGCCCAACGCCCAGGGGATCAGCAGCAAGACGAGATAGCGATAATTGTCGGAGTTGAAGATGTTGCGATTCACGACGAAGGCCGACAGGATCGCCGCCGTCGAGATCAACAGCCCGAACGCCATCGCGGACTTCCCCGCCCGCCGGCCGAGAAATCCGAACGACGCGACGAAAAGCCCAACCGCAAGAGGCGTCAATAACGCCGCGACGAGGCTGATCGATGACGCTCGTCCGCTCGTCTTCTGGATAGGCGCCGCCTGGCCCAGCAAGGCCGGATCGGGGTCGGCCTCCAGTCCCGGAAGCCGGTGGCCGGCGATCAGGCGCGGCAGGCAGTCGAGGAACAAGATCCGCGCGTGCTCGGTCAGGACGGCTGAATCCAGGCTCCACGCGAATTGCTCGTTATAGGCGTCGTGCGGTTCCATCCACCGGCCGATCGGACGCGGCGCGTAGCCGATCGCGAAACCGGCGACGAGGCATAGGCCGCACGCCAGCGCCCGCGAAGCGCGCCAGGCGTCGCCGCGCGTCACGATCACGGCGGCCATTCCGCTCGGAACGAGGCCGAGCAGCGTCATGAGGAACAGCGAATCGAGGTAGACGCCGAGCCCGCAGAAGACCCCGAGCGCGAAGCCCCGCGCCGGGCTCGGTTTCGACGCGAAATGCATCAGCAGCCACCACGCCCAGGCGCTCCAGGCGGCGGCGAGCATGTGGCCGCCGGTGATCCGGCCGGTCAGCCAGATCGTCCCCGTCGACGCGAAGGCCAGCGGCACGAGGCTCCAGCCGGCGACCCTCGGCCCGAAGCCCTTCCAGGTCGTCGCGAAGACGCCGCCGACCAGCAGCAGATATGCGAGCGTCCCGCCGCTGACGAGGGTCGCGGGCGAGACGCCCCAGAGCTTGGCGGGAACCCAGCTCAGCAGCACTGAGCCGGTCCCCATGTAGGGCGTCCCCGGATAGTGCCACCGCCAGTGCCCCTGAATCGCCTCGCTCAGCGTGAGACCGTCGACGGCCAGGTCGCTGTCGAGATGGACGTCGGCGTTGACGATCAGGGGCGCCCGGATCACGGCGCTCCACCCCAGCGCGGCGAGCAGGGCGATCCAGGGGACCGTTCGTATCCAGCGTGGCGAGAGGGAGGATGCGGCCGGGATCAAAGAAAGACGTCCGAAACGAGGCACCGAAAACCGGGAAGCTCGGGGAGGTTCTCGATCGTCTGATCCAGTTGCAGAACGACAGGAGGAGCGTCGAACGTGCGGTACACGGCGACGGTCCGGCTCTTTGGATAGACCACCCAGACCATCAGCACGCCGGCGTTCAGGTATTCGCCGATCTTTTGAAGCATCGCGCCCGGACGATTGCCCGGGGACGACACCTCGACGACGAGATCTGGCGCAACGGGGGGCAAGGCTCTGCTAACTTGCGATCGCGGCCACCGGGCGTGGCTGTAGAAGCAGACGTCCGGGCCGCGAACCGTGTCCGGACTGCGTTCCGTGAGGACGGCGGAGTCGTTCGAGAGTGTGTAGCCGAATCCCGAACGCCGGCCGTATTCCCAGAGAATGCCGGCGATGTTGCCGCAGATCAGGCCGTGTTCAGGACTCGGCGGCGACATGCGGACAACCTCCCCGTGGACCAGCTCGAACGTCCCTTCTCCGAGGTCCGCAGTCAGGAACTGCTCGGCGGTCAGCAGGCGAGTCGTCAGTTCGGCGGCCATTGAGAACGCTCCAGGATGACTCTCGTCGATCACACCGCCCCGGCCATGGCCTCAAGCTGGACGACGGAGCGGTTCTGCTCCTTCACCAGGTAGTCGCGGCCGTACTTGATATGGATGTGGTCCCAGGGGAGCACCTCGTCGGTGGGCCGGTCGCGGTGGCTGTACCACTCGACGTCGATGCCCAGATCCTCGAACGTCTTCCACCACAGCTTGTGATCGAAGTATTCGGTCCAGGCGTCGAGCCGGGCCCCGCGCCGCCAGGCTTCCTCGAGCGCGGCGGCGACGCGGCGGTCGCCTCGGGTCATGATCCCTTCGAGCATGCTCCGCTCGATGTCGTGTCCTTTGATCGTGACCGTGCGAATCCGGACCCGGGACCGCAGGTACTTGTGGGCCCACTTGAGGTAGTCGCGGGACTGGATGCCGTTCCACTGGTAGGGGGTGTGCGGCTTGGGGATGAAGTTGGAGACGCTGGCGATCACCTCGGCGTGCCGGCCGGTGACGTCCTTGCCGATCCGCGCGATGGTCTCGGCCATCTCGATGATCCCGTCCAGGTCCGCCGGCCGCTCGCCGGGGAGCCCGCACATGAAGTAGAGCTTGACCTTCTTCCACCCTCGGCGAAACGCCTCGGCGCAGCCTTCGTACAGGTCGGTGTTGTTGATCGGCTTGCGGATCTGCTCGCGCATGTCGTCGCGGGCGACCTCGGGCGCGAGGGTCAAGCCACTCCGCCGCCCCTCCTGGAGCAAGGCCGGGATCTTCTTGAGCGTCTCGGTGATCCGCAGGCTCGGCAGCGAGATCTTGACCCCCAGCGGCGTGAAGACCTCGCTCATCCGCGTGACCAGGCGCTCGAAGTCGGGGTAGTCGCTGGTCGACAGCGACAGCAGGCTGATCTCGTCGTAGCCGGTGTTGCGGTACGATTCGAGGGCCGCGTCGACGATCGTCTCGACGGTGCGGTAGCGGAGCGGGCGCTTGATGACCGTGCTCTGGCAGAACCGGCACTGCCAGGGGCAGCCGCGCATGATCTCGATGGCGATCCGGTCATGCGCGGTCTCGACGACCGGGACGACCGGCCTGACAGGCAACGGCGTGCCGTCCAGATCCTGGATCACGCACGGCCGGATGCCGGCCGGCACGTCGTCGCGGAGCCGGCGGATCTCGACGATCGTGCCGTCCTCGGCGTAGATCGGCTCGTAGAACCGAGGCGCGTACGCCCAGTTGACCGAGCCGACGATCCGCGCCAGCTTCTCCTCGCGCGACAGGCCCGAGCCCTTCATCTCGCGCCATTGTTCGCAGACGACCGGCAGGCTGGGCTCGCCGTCTCCCATGACGAACAGGTCGATGAACGGCGCGAGCAGCTCGGGGTTCTGGCCGCCCGGGCCCCCGGCGATGACCAGGGTGTCGTCGTCGCCGCGATCCTCGGCGTGGAGCGGAATCCCGCCGAGGTCGAGCATCGTCAGGACGTTCGAGTACGAGATCTCGTACTGGAGCGTGAAGCCGAGGACGTCGAACTGGTTGAGCGGCGTGAACGTCTCCAGGCCGTAGAGCGGCAGACCGTGCTCGCGGAGGCCGGCCTCGAAGTCGGGGAGCGGCGTGAACGCCCGCTCGCACGCCCAGCCCAGATCGTTCATCAGGCTGTAAAGGACCTGGAGCCCGTGATGGCTCATCCCGATCGAATACGTGTCGGGAAACGCCAGGCAGAGCGTTCCCTGAACGGTGCTGTGATCCTTGGCGATGCTGTTCAGCTCGCCGCCGACGTACTGCGCGGGCGTCCGGACCTTCGTCAAGATCCGAGAAACGACGGCGTCTTTGAGTTTCTGGTTGAGCATCGGCGCGTACCCCCGCGAGGTGATCGTCGAAATGGCTGAAACGGTCGGTTCCGCAACCGCAAGGGTCGTCCAGAACATACGGACCTGAGCCAAGGCCGGCGTTCTCGCAATCCTGGTCGAGAACGGGTCATGCTTCGCATCTTAACCGGGGCTTGCGCCGCTGAACAGCCGACCCACGCGGCCTCGACTCTTCTGGACAAGCCGAAGCCTTGATCTCACAATCATAGGGATGACCACGCCTTCGAACGACAAGCCGATACATCCCCCTGAGCGACCGACCGTGGCCTTGACGATGGGCGACGTTGCGGGCGTCGGCCCCGAGGTCATCGCCAGGGCCTGGACCGACCCGGCGCTGCACGCGCTTTGCCGGCCGCTGGTGATCGGCAGCGCCGCCGTCCTTCGCCGCGCCTTCGACCTGGCGGGCCTCGACGTCCGCGTCCAGGAGATCGACCGGCCCGAGGACGCCGAGTCGTCCCCAACCACCGCCCCCTGCCTCGATCCTCCGGGCTCGGCGCGGGTCGAGGACGTCCTCCCCGCGCGCGTCGACGCTCGCGCGGGCCGCGCGGCGCACGACTATCTGAATTACGCGATCGACCTGGCTCTGAAAGGTCGAATCGACGCGATCACGACCCTGCCGTTGAACAAGGAATCGCTCCACCTGGCCGGAATCCGCCACCCGGGGCACACCGAGATCCTCGCCGACCGGTGCGGGACGCCCGACCACGCGATGATGCTTTACCTCGCGGCCGACCGGAATTCCGCCAGGGCGCCGATTCGGCCCGGTCTGGGCGTCGTTCACGTCACGCTGCACATGGCCTTGCGCGACGTCTTCGACGCGATCACGGTCGATTCGGTCGCCGCCAAGATCCGGCTGGCCGACCGGGCGCTTCGACCACTGACGGCTGGCAGGCGGCCCAAGATCGCCGTCTCATCGCTCAACCCCCACGCCGGCGAGAACGGCCTGTTCGGCGACGAGGAAGTCACGATCATCCGGCCGGCCGTCGACTTGACCCGGGCCGAGGGGTTCGACGTCTCGGGGCCTCTTCCCAACGACACGCTCTACATCAACGCCCTCTCGGGCGCGTTCGACGCCGTGGTCGCGATGTACCACGATCAGGGGCACATTGCGCTCAAGACCGCCGGATTCCGGCGCGGGGTGAACGTCACCCTCGGCCTGCCGATCGTGCGGACGAGCGTCGCTCACGGCACGGCGTTCGACATCGCCTGGCAAGGGACCGCCGACCCTTCCAGCCTGATCGAAGCCGTCCGCGTCGCCGCCCAGATCGTCGCCGCCTCGCGGAGTGATTAGCCTCCCGCGTGATCCTGGGGATTCACAAGAACAAAAGTCGCCCGAGCGTTCGAGTCGGATTTGGAGCGAGGCGGCTTGCTTCCCGCCTTTCGGTGGGCGGCAAGGTTTTGCTCCTTGAATTCAATGTGATTCAGGCCTGACCCCTTTCCCCCCTCCGAGAGCGTGGCCAAGCCGGAGTCGAATCACGGGCGGGACGAGCTCGGAAGTCGATCGGAGATCAACCAGGTGGGCTCGTCCTGCGCCCTGACGGACGCGATGCAACGCAGCCGGGTTACGCCGCGACCCTCGCGCGTTGCTTGGAGCGCGACCAGCAATGGCCCGAGAAGAACAGAATTGCAGTGCCCAGCATCGCGAAGCTCGAAGGCTCCGGCACGGCTTGCGCCGAGAGGCTGTAACCAATCGCACTGAATGACGCGAGCTCATTCGCCCCCAAGGCCGGATTCGTTCCGGGAGTGCCGAACGCGTCTTGTACTTGGGGATTGGCACCGCCTGCCCAATCTCCGTAGTCAGCCCCTGCTATTTGATTGAAGTAGGAGAGGACCGTTTTGCCCCCATCGAGGGAAAAGTAGGAGTTCGCGTTCTGATCGGTCGTGAAGCTGCGGACGCCAGGCGCGGAATATCGGTAGAGATCCAACGATCCAACGCCAGAGAGACTGGTCCCGAGGAACGAGCCGAGGCCGCCGATGCCGAGAGCCTCGTCCAGCTCGTGGTTCGCGACGGCCTGAAGGCCGTAGTACCCAGCGAGGCCCTGTGGCGGGCTGGTGATCGACGTATTCAATCCGATGATCGTGTCGTATGTGCCTCCCGGGCCCGTGACCACGCCAGGAGTGTCGAATCCAAGCATCCTGCCTTGCGGCGCCGAAATCTCCATCGACGTGCTGCCATTGACGGGGTTGGGCGAGGACGAGGACGTGGGAGCCTGGCCCAACGAAGCGAGGGCGGTGAGCTGCTCAGGCGTGGTCATGTGAGCCTTCAACGCATTGTAGTAATCAAAATAGGATAGGGTGTAAACACCAGACGTGCTCTCGCCCAATCCGCTGTTCATGTTCTGGAAAAGGATCGAAACCGTGATCGGACTGGAGATGTCGTGTTCAAGAACACTGATCGCGGAGTTGATGGCGCCTTCGATCGCAACCGCGTCGGGCAGGCTGGTGATCGAGCTGTCGAACGTCGCGTTGATCGTCAACCCACTGTAGGCCTGGGCGTTGCTACAGAGCATTGAGGCCGCGACGACAGGGGCCAAAAGGCCCCAGGCAAGGAAGCGGTGGCGCTGCGGGCGCCCTGTCAATCCATCAACATTCTTCATTGAAGTGATCCTCAGGGTGAAGTGATGCGCGCAGGCTCGCTGCGCAATCAGGAATCCGATTCCCAAAAGTTCGGTCGGCGCGCTGACGTCGACGTTCGTGACGAATGTTGCTTTTTGGCAACACGCCCGTTACGCCCGAGGCCCGAGACGAGAAACGCTTCTAGCGGCCTTTGTCGAGGTCCGCCGTACCGGGGTTTATGCCAAGGCTCAGGACCACCTGGAGGCCTCTGCAATTGGGCTCTTCGTCGTCGCCCACCTCACCGGTAGTCCTCCACCAATACTGCGACATACTTCTCATCCACAGAATATTGGCGACATCCATGGCGCAGAATCTAGCAAGCGCCGAGACGGATTTCAATCGCTAAATGAAGAAATATTCACAATGTTTGTGCAAGGCTTGACGATCCGGTTTGAGTTTCGTCGCGGCCGATTCCACAAAGCAACACTCATGACCTTAAAAAGGTCGCCCCACCCCATGAAAAGGGAGGTTCGGGGTGGCTCGGGTCCGAATACAAGCTCGAAGCGCCAGCGAGTGAATCTCCGTCGGGCCATTGGAGGCATCCACTCGCTGGCGCTTCGAGCTTGTATTCGGGGCAGGCCTTCGCGAGGCCATTTTCAGATACTCCAGAGGGAATGACGGTTCAGTCGCACGCTACGCGTCCTGGCGTCTCCGACGAGCTTTCTGTTTTCAGGTCCCTTACCGCTCTCTTTCCCGCCTCCTCGCGTCGGTGTAGGCTTGCCCCGTGCCACCCAACGTCTCGACACCCCCGCGCGGACGTCATGATGCTCAAGACACTCGCCTTCTCATTGGCCTTGCTGACCGTCGTATTCGCCCTGGTCGTCCCCGCATCGGCGGCGGGCCCGCCTCATGACAGGGTCAAGGAGGCGGTGACGAAGGGGCTGGCGCTGGTCCAGAAAGCGGCCTCGAATTACCCCACGCATCGCGACTGCTTCTCCTGCCACCACCAGACGCTGCCGATGTTGGCGACGGTCAAGGCCCATGATGCGGGCGTCAGCGCCGATGAGACGCTGCTCCAGGCCCAGGCCGAGTTCACCCTGGAATCGTTCGTCGAGAAGCGATCGGCGATGAAGGCGGGCAAGGGGGTCGGCGGCGGCGCGATGACGGTTGGTTACGGCCTCTGGACCCTCGACATCGGCGGTCTGGAAGCCGACGAGACCACCGACGCCATGACGTCGTTCCTCCTCAAGACGCAGGGCAAGGACGGCCGATGGACGACCGGCGGGCGCCCGCCGATGGAAGAATCGGCGGTGACATGCACGGTGATCTCGGCGTACGGGCTGAAGAGTTTCGCCCGGGGGCCGGACAAGGCGCCGGCGGACGCCGCCGTGGCCAGCGCCCTGCGCTGGATCGAGAACGCCCCTCGGTCAGTCCAGGAAGATTACAGCTCGCAGCTCTGGGGACTGACCCTCCTGGGCGCCGGATCGGACGCGATCACGCGGGCGAGAGAAAGCGTGCTCGCCAGGCAAAACGAGGACGGCGGCTGGTCGTCGGCCGACAAATTGCCGAGCGACGCCTACGCCTCGGGCCAGGCCCTCGTGCGTCTGAGCGAGTCGGGCGCGAGTCCGAGTTCTCCGGCCTTTGAACGGGGTGTCCGTTACCTCCTGGAGAGCCAGCAGCCGGACGGTTCGTGGCGGATGGAGACGCGGGCGAAGCCGGTCCAGGAGTACTTCGACAACGGCGACCCGCACGGCAAGCACCAGTTCATCTCGACCCCCGCGACCTGCTGGGCCGTCGCCGCGCTGGCGGTCGCGATGCGGCCTGAAGCTGCGAAGGCCGAGGCCGCGGTCGAGCCGCTCGACCTGCTGATCCGCGGCGGCACGATCGTCGACGGCTCGGGGAACCCCGCGTACCGGGGCGACGTCGCCGTGCGGGGCGACCGGATCGAGGCCGTCGGCCGCATCCCGGCCGGCACCCCCGCGCGTCGCGTGATCGAAGCCCGTGGGCTGATCGTCGCGCCGGGCTTCATCGACATACACTCGCACTCCGATATGACTTTATTCGAAGACGGCGCCGGGACGAGCAAGGTCAGCCAGGGCGTGACCACCGAGGTGCTCGGCGAGGATTCGTCGGGGGGGCCTTCGCTGGGCAAGCTCCACCCCAAAAGGGTCAAGTTCGGCGACAAGACCTTCGAGTGGACGACCCTCGGCGGTTATTTCGACGCCCTCGAACGGAGCAAGATCGCGCCGAACGTCGCCTCGTACGTCGGCCTCGGGACGCTCCTCGACTGCGTGACCGGCGACGCTTTGGACCGGCCGACCGCCGCGCAACTGGAGGAGGTGAAGACCCTCCTCGACGGCGCGATGAGCGAGGGAGCGTTCGGCCTCTCGACGATGCTCGCCGGGCCGAGGGAACTCAAGGTGACGACGGACGACCTCGTCGCGCTCGTGGACGTCGTCCGGCGGCACGGCGGGATCTTTTCGAGCCACATGCGCAACGAGGGGACGGACGTCTTCGCCGCGATCGACGAGGCGATCACCATCGGCGAACGGGGGGACGTGCCCGTCGACATCCTCCATCTGAAGATCGCCGACCAGGCCTTCTGGGGGAAGATGGATCAGGTCGTCGCCCGGATCGAGGACGCGCGGCGGCGGGGCGTGAACGTCCAGGCGAACATCTACCCCTACACGCGCGGCAACAACGACCTCGTGACCATCATCCCCCCCTGGGCTCACGAAGGGGGCAAAACAGCGCTGCTCGCCCGCCTGAAAGACCCGTCGCAGCGCGACAGGCTCAAGGCCGAGATCCGCGACGGCCTGCCCGGCTGGTACGACCATTACAAGGCCGTCGGCGGCGACTGGTCGCGGATGCTCGTCAGCGCCCGGCTGACCCCGAAGAACGTCGCGTTCGAGGGCAAGACGATGGACGTCATCCTCGCGGCGAAGGCGAAGTCGAGCCCGGATCAGGCCAAGGCGGATCCGCTCGACCTCTTCCTCGACTTCCTGATCGAGGAGGGGGGCTCGGTGTCCACCATCTACGCGCACCACACCGAGGAGGACATGAACCTGGCGCTCCGGCAGCCGTGGTGCTCGATCGGTTCCGACGGCCTCGCGCTGGCCGTCGAGGGGAGCCTCCGCCGAGGGCATCCGCATCCCCGCAGCTTCGGCACGTTCCCGCGCGTCCTGGGGGTCTACGTCCGGGAGCGTCGGCTTCTGGCCGTCGAGGACGCCGTTCGAAAGATGTCCTCCTTGAACGCGGCCAAGCTCGGCATCCAGGACCGCGGCCTGCTCCGCGCTGGGATGTTCGCCGACGTGACGGTCTTCGACCCGAAGACCGTCGTCGACAAGTCGACCTATCTCGAACCGTTCCATTACAGCGAAGGCATCGTCCACGTGCTGGTCAACGGCCGCCCTGTCTTCCAGAACGGCAAGGCGACTGGCGACAGGCCCGGGCGGGTCATCCGCCACAAGGGTTGATCGGTCTACCGCCGCACGACCTCGGCGGCGACCCAATCCGTCTGGATCTCGCCCGGCCAGACGGAGCGGACCTCGGGATCGGTCCAGCCGAGGTTCGGGTCGGCGATCAGTATCACGCGTATCGCGCGGCGGCCGGGGCGGTCGATGACGCCTTCGGGCAGTGCCGGGCCCATCGCCGGGGTCAGGTCGTGGCGCGTCGGCGGTTGCGCCGTCGTCGCCGAATCGTCGCGAATCGACCGGCCGTGAGCGATCAGCACGCCGCCGGAGATCCGCGATTCGACCCCTTCGATCTCGATCCAGACGCGGTGGGCCAGGTCGTGAGGCAAGGGGGACGATACGACCAGTTGCGGCGGGTTGCGGATCATCAATTCTCCGCCGAGCGGGAGGAACCGGGGACTCGATCCAGAGGCCGTCGCGGCGTCTTCCAGCCGGACGGCACGGCTCATCGCCGCTTCGCGAGCCGCGTCGGGCGAGGCCAAGAGCGAGTCGACGGCCAGCCGGGGGTCGAATTCGAAGCTGAACGGAACGTGGGGGAGTTCGATTTGCCAGGAGTCGGTCAGTCCGACGGTGCGGACCCGAGCCTGGAGCGCCAGCCGGTGCGGGCCGTCGGTCTCGAAGTCGGCCGGAACGATCGAGAACTCGACGTTTCCCTCGCCGGCGTTCGGTGACGATTCTTCTTCGATCGCCGCCCGCCGCGCTCCGCTGATGCGGTGCGACCATTCCAGGTTCTCGGGAGCCAGGCCGGGGCCTTCGGACGACAGGAACGGCAGCCCGTAGCGGACCCGGATCGGGATCTCGCAGTTCAGGTCGCGCGGGTAGCGTCGGCGGGCTCCCCAGGTCACGTGGAAGGCCCGGCGCACCAGCGCCTGCTCTTCCTCGGCGATCAGCTCATCCTCGCTCCAGAGGATCGCGATCGCGCGGGCGGCGGCTTCGCGGACGGCGACCGAGGCCGCCTCGCCCTGGAGCCGGAACAGCTCGTGCAGGCCCGCGCGGCCGAACCGGGCCGCGGCTTCGACTTCCTCCGGCCGAACATTGGGCTGGACGAGCCGCGCGATCAACTTGCGGGCTGCGAACGCGTGCAAAAGCCTCCGGCCGCCGCCGACCACGACGACCAGGCCGAGCACGGCGAGCACGCCGGTCCGGGGTTCGGCGAGCCAGTTGCGACCGCTCGGGGCGGCTTCGTCGCGGGAGCGGTCGGCGCTGGACTGCATAACGTCGTGAGACCTCGTGGAGACGGCTGTCAAAGTCGGGTGCGCGGCCGTTTCGGCGGAGTCGAGGGACGTAGATCCTTGGAATCGGGCTGCGACTCGGGCTTCGGAACGGCATCAATCTTGGGGGGGCCGTCGGGATTCTCGGGCATCTCTTCAATGATCGTGGGCTTTCGCAGACGAGGGCCCCCTTCCGCGTCCATCTCGCCCGGCGCGCCCGATAGCTCGCGAAGGTCCTCGACCACGTCCTGGATTTCGTGGACGTCGCGATGGAGATGGCTCAGTTCGGTCCACACCTTGTCGAGCGGGTCGTCCGCACCTTCCTTGTCGGTGAGGATCAGGAGGTTGTCTTCGGGGATGATCCGGAAGGTCAATTGTTGCTGGTCGAGGAGCAGCTTCAAACCGGTCTTGAGCCGGACCCCTTTCAGCTCCAATTCGACGGTGTCGTCGGGCTTGATTTCGAGCCGTTCGAGGGCGGCGAGATCGAGGACCACCGGCCCGCCGAGGTCGGCGGTCAGTCGCCGCGAAACCTCGCTGAGCGTCGTGGGCTTGCCGAACACAAACGTGTACGGCCGGTGGAGCGCCTCTTGCAACGAAACCTTCGATGTGGCTGTCGGAGGCTCGGGCCTCGACTCGATCTCACTCGGGGCGTCGGCGGCCGGTCTCGCTATCTCGACACCCTGGGGGGCGACGTCAGGGGACGGACTCGCCTTGGTCGTGTCTTGCTGGCGAATGGGGGTTGCCGTGACTTTTATGACATTCCTCTGCGCATGCAGAGGGACCTGGGTCGACCCGATCAGGCCGAGGATCAGGCCGACGAAGACGTAAAGCAGGTTCCTGCGACTCATGGGACGATCCTTCGGGACGGTACGTTGCGAAACGCCTGGCGCTCTTGGCAAGCGACACGGGCGAGCCTCGCCGTCGAGCCTGGATTGTAACCCGCGACGAGAAAACAGGCCAGCACGGTCAAGAGCGGAGGAGCTGAGCATCTGGACGAGGAATCCACTCCCGCCGCTTAGCCGTCGAGCCAGCGATCCCAGAGCGGGTTCGCCAGGTCGGCCGGTCGCACGCGTGCGCGGCTCGCGAAGGCCGACCGGACGCGCGTCAGCAAGCGGCTGACGACGGTCAGCGGCTTTTCCGCCGAAGCCTTTCCGACGGTCGCGACTTTCCCGGCCGCTCGGTCGTCCCGCGGCCGGATCGTCTCCGGGAGCCGCTGCCGGGCGCGCGGAGGGCCGAGCAGACCCAGTCGCCTCGACCGACGCTCAGCCTCGACCCAGCGGCGAAACTCGCGAAACGCGAGGGCCAACGGATCGTCGGGCCGGAAGCCGCCGTCGGCCTCGCGGAGCTTCGCCAGGAGGTCGCGGGCGAACGAGTCGGGGTCGCCGCCGCCTGTCGCCTCTGACGGCCGGAGCGTTTCCAGCACGCCCGATCCGAGGGTCGATTTCAGCCACAAACGCATCGGGCCGCGGCCCATCGGCCGATCTGTCGGCATCGGGATTCCCCCTGACGACGACCCATGGATGGAAGAGACGATGACGTCTCGATCCTATCTCGAAACCGTCCGGAGGTCCAACGCCGAATCACCAGGAAGGACTTCAGTCGACGCATCCTCGGGCCGTCGCGGCGTCGATCTCGGCTTCCGTCGGAAATCCGAAGTCGGTGCGATCGAGAACCAGGGCCGACGCCGCCGCTGCGCGACGCATGGCCGTCGCGATCGTGCGGTCGTCGATCACGCCGGATGCGGAGTCCCAACCGAGTTCGCACAAGGAGGCTACGAGGCAGGCCGCGAACGCCTCGCCGGCGCGGTTGGTGTCACGCGGGGGTCTAGCGCGCGGGAAAGCCGGCTCGCGGATCGTCCGCGAATCTCCTTGAGGGTTGGTGTATCGCGCCGAGCTTCCCGACGGGCCGTCGGTGACGACCAGGATCGAGAGTCGGGCGGCGACCTCCTCGCGATCGTCGAGCGCCTCCCACTCGCGGCGGTTGCAACAGAGGACGTCGACCGCGCCGGCCATTTCGGAGACCGGCGGCGCACGATCGACCATGTTCCGCATGGCCGGAGCGAACAGCCGGAACCGCGCGCCGGGCGCCCGCAGCGCCACGGAAGCCAGCCGGTTGGGCAAGCCGGCGACGACGCGGACGTCGCAAGGCTCGGCGAGGGTCGATTTCAAGGCGTCGGCGTCGAGGGCGGCGTGGCAGCCTCGAAAACCGATCGCCAGCTTGTCGCCGTGTTCGCCGCTGGATACCAACAGCGTCCAGTCGGCCGGCTGATCGGCGACTCTCACGCAGCGATGCGAGACGCCGTGGCTTTCCAGAAGCGCCGTGATTTCCCGGCTCGTCGGGTCGGTTTCGGAGCCGAGCACGCTGACGAGCGTGCCGCCGAGGGCCGCCGCGAAGCCCGCGCCCATGCCTCCCAGGTCGTCGCGCCAGTTTACCGCCCTCAGCTTGCGGACGCCTTGAGGCGTCTTGACGAGCGGTTGTTCCAGATCGACGAAGCCGAGCGGCCCCGGCCAGTCGTCGGGGACGGCGATGGAAAGGGACGTGCCCAGCGGGTCGATGATGTCGAGCCGGTCCCCCGCGCCGAACCTCGGGCGGCCGTCGACGCTCTGGTCAAGAGGGGGGCCGACGTCGGGATCGAGCAAGGGGCGGTCGACGCGCAGGACGCGGTCGAGATAGGCGGGTCCGAAGACCTGGACGCGGCCGATCATGGCGACTCTCCCCCCCTACCCGTCCGGCTCCGCCCCGACGGCGAAAGCCTCGGTATTCAGGCCGTTGGTTTCTTGAGTATAGTAGATGAAGAACGCCTTCCTCGAATTCATGTGTCGTGCTTTGGGAGAACTGGGTTGACGGTGGAAATCGAATCGGATTCGGACGTGGAGTCGCTCGACCACCCCGTGGACAATGCGCCCGTGCGCTCGATGGTGCACCACGGCCTGACGGTCGAGGGCTATTCGCGAGCCGCCGTGCAAACCTACTGGCGGGTGCCCGAGCTGAAGATCGGTTTCGATCTGGGGGCCCAGCCCTGGTCGTTCATGACGACGCCCAACTGGTTCGTCTCGCACACGCACCTCGACCATATCGCCGCACTCCCCGTGCTGGTCGCCCGCCGGCGGATGATGAAGATGGAGCCGCCGACGATCTACCTGCCGGCCGATGCGGTCGACGGCGTGAACCAGTTGCTCCGCGCCTATCAGCGGCTCGACCGGGGTCGGATGAACGTCAACCTGGTCGGCATCGAACCGGGCGTCGAGATCCAGCTCTCGCGCGAGCTGGTCGTCCAGACGTTTCCGACCCGGCACACGATCCCGTCGATGGGCTTCCTGGTCTGGGAGCGCCGTAGGAAGCTCAAGCCCGAGTACCACGACCTGACCGGCGACCAGATTCGCGACATCCGGCTCTCGGGCGTCGAGGTCTCGGCCGAGATCCGGCTTCCGAAGGTCGCGTACATGGGCGACACCGCCCCCGCCGGCCTCGACGACTTCCCCGAGATCTACCGCGCGCAGATCCTGATCCTGGAGATGACCTTCGTCGCGCCCGGCGAGCGCGCGTCGGTGATCCACAAGTTCGGCCACACCCACCTCGACGACCTCATCGCGCGGGCCGACCGGTTCGAGAACGAGGTGATCATCGCCTCGCACTTCAGCACGAGACTGCACCCCGACCAGATCCAGCGGATCGTCGACCGCCGCCTGCCCGATTCACTGCGGGGCAGGATGAAGATCTGGTTGTAAGCGATCGATGTGAAGGGATGTGAAGATGAAGACGGTCGGGGCGGTTCCACCGCCGCGACGCGTCGTGGACGTTCTGGTCGGTCCGGTCGTCGCGCCGATTTCTCCAGTCGGCGGGACGAAGGCGTCAAGCATCAGGCCTGGGCGGCCTTCGCGCGGCGCTTGGTCCAATTACGAAGGCCCAGCAAACCGGACAAGCCCACGATCAACAGACTCATCGACTCCGGTTCGGGCACGGCGATCGGCACCGTGCTGAACAGCAGGCCGTCCAGGCTCGGGTTGACGTCGACCGTCGCGTCTCGGCCGGCCAGGGTGATCGCCCAGGTTCCCGATACGAAGCTGATCGGCGCGGTCGCCGACACGAAGCTGAACGTCACGATGCCGCCAGCCACCAACGGATTGTTGAAGGCCAGGTGAACGGTGTCGGTGCCGATGACGCCGGTCACGCCCGCGGGCGTGAGGAGCTGCACGTCGGTGATCGGGCCGCCCACGCCCGACCAGGTCGTGTCCAGACCGTTCGCGGGCAAACTGGTGTTGTCCGCGATCGTCACGGTGGTGATGTACGACGCCTGCGTCGGTGCGGCCAGCGCGAACGTGGCGATCACACTCGCGGCCAGCGCCAGGAACATGATTCGTCTCTGCACAGCGATTCTCCGATTTCCTTGGTGAACTTGAACCCGTACGAGGCTTCATCGCGTCGGTCCCATCGGCTGCCTGCCGACGGACCGTCGGTCGAGCTGTCGCCGTCATGGCGAAGCCCGATCGGGGGAGGCCGGCCCGTGTGGCTTTGTTAAGCCGTAGATATCGTGGTGTCGGCCCGCGCGGTTGTCAACCTAGTTTGGCTAAACTTACTATTATTTTTACATGAGGATTCCGTGATCCTCAACAATCGCGTCTGCATCCGCACATGTATCGTCTCGCGATGCGTCTCGTCGTAGTTCGGTTGATTGGATGCGGAGTCGTCCGGAGGCGGGCCGCGGCGGTTCGTCCCGCAATCGAGATTGCGTTGACGACGTCCACCCGGCTCAGTCGGAGTGGTGATGCAGCGCGGCTACCTGGCCGATCAAACCCGCGCCCAAACCGCCCGGTCGTCGATCCTCGAAGGATACCGGTGCACGTCGTTACCGCGGAGGGTCGTGCAGCGGCCGTCGCGGAGGCGGAACCGCCAACGGTGGAGCGGGCAGAGGAGCTCGCCCTCCTCGATCCAGCCCGAGCCGAGCGAGCCGCCGGCGTGCGGGCAGAGGTCGGAGATCACGACGATGGAGTCGCCGTCGCGGATCACCGCCACGCGCGCGCCGGCGACTTCGATCGTCCGCGCGCGGCCGTCGGGGACTTCGTCGATCCGGCACAAATAAACCCATTCGGGCATCGATCGGGCTTCCGGGAGAATCGAACCGACTCTTTGAGAATGCCGGGACCTAGGACTTGCGTCCGAGGCTCGGGTCTCAGTAGATTCTACTGGGGGCGCAAGGCGTCTCCCAGGGGCGGACCGATGTTGGGGAAGGAAATCGGGCGTGACGTGGAACCGGCGTGAATCACTTCCGGCTCGCTTACAGGCCGGGGCGGCTTCGGCGCTCTGCGTGATTCTGCTGGCGACGGCTTCCGGTTGCGGCGCCCGGGGGTCGGCGACGCCGGATCTGGTCTGGGGGGTTCACGGGACGAAGGACGGCTGGATCCACAAGCCTCGGGTCGCGGCGTTCGACGGCGCCGATCATCTGTACCTCGCCGACCTGACCGATCGAATCCAGGTCTTCGACCGCGACGGCGGTTTTTTGCGAGGCTGGCGGACGCCCGATTTCAACGTCGACGGGCCGAGCGGCTTGACGGTCGATCGCGAGGGGCGGCTGCTGGTGGCCGACACCCATTTTTACCGGGTTCTGGTCTATGGGGCGTCGGGCGACCTGCTGTTCCAGATCGGCGACGGCGTGCAGGGGACGACTCCGGGGCGGTTCGGCTATCCGACTGACGTGGTGATTGACAAGGCGGGCAATTTCTACGTTTCGGAATACGGCGAGAACGACCGGATTCAGGTGTTCTCGCCCGAGGGGAAGTGGCTGCGGCAGTGGGGAGGCCACGGCTACGAGCCCGGCGAGTTCCTTAGGCCCCGGGCGATGGCGATCGACGAGAACGATCACATCTATGTGGCCGATAGCTGCAACCACCGGATTCAGGTTTTCGACGTCGAGGGCCGGCTGCTGCGGATGTGGGGAACGCGCGGGATGAAGCTCGGCGAGATGAGCTATCCTTACGATCTGGCGCTGGGGCCGGGAAATATTCTTTACGTGTGCGAGTACGGCAACAGCCGCGTCCAGAAGTTCACCCGCGACGGCGAACCGCTGGCGATCTGGGGAGGTTCCGGGCGCGGACCGGGGGAGCTGTACAACCCCTGGGCCCTGGCCGTCGATTCGCGAGGGGAAGTTTCGGTGGTCGACTCGAACAACCACCGCGTGCAACGATTCCGACTCTGACGCGGCTTCAGGGGTCTGACGAGGATGCTGGGAAACGTCTCGATCACGTTCGGGCAGCCCTGGTGGCTGATCTTGATCCCGCTTATCCTGCCCCCGCTGGTCTGGATGAGCTACGGCAGCCTGTCGGGCCTGGGCTCGTTCCGCCGCGCCCTGGCGATCGTGTTCCGCGCGGCGGTCGTCACCCTGATCGTGCTGGCCCTGGCCGAGATGCAGACCGTCCGCCGCTCGGACCGGCTGACGACCATGTTCCTGGTCGACGCCTCGCAGAGCGTGCCGCGCGACCAGCAGAAGGCGGCGCTCACGTACGTGACCGAGGCCTCGAAGAAGCGTCGGAAGGACGACCTGGCCGGGGTGATCGTCTTCGGCAAGAGCCCGCGCGTCGAGATCCCTCCCGCGCCCAGCGAGCTGAACTTGATGGGCGTCGAGAGCACCATCGACGCCGAGAACACCGACCTGGCCGCCGCCCTGAAGCTCGCCCTGGCGACGTTCCCCGAAGACACGGCGCGGCGGATCGTGATCCTCTCCGACGGCAACGAGAATCGCGGCAACCTGCTCGAACAGGTGCTCGTCGCCAAGTCGCTCGGCGTGCAGGTCGACGTCCTGCCGATCAGCTACTACTACGACCGCGAGGTCCTGGTCGAGAAGGTGTCGATTCCGCCCGACGTCAAGAAGGGTGAGACGGTCAACATCAACGTCGTGATCCGGGCCAGCGAGCCGACCTCGGGGACGCTCCAGATCTTCCAGAAGGCCGACGGCTACCGCGCGCCGGCGGCCGGCAACGAGAAGCCCTCGCCGATCGAGCTTCAGCGTGGGCTCAACGTGTTGACGCTCAAGCAGTTGATCACCGAGCCCAATTTTTACACGTTCACCGCCGAGTTCATCCCCGACAAGGACAGCGGCGACCGCCGGTCGATCAACAACGTGGCCGAAGGGTTCACGCACGCCCGGGGCAAGGCCCAGGTGCTCTTGATCGAGGGGACCGCCGGCGAGCACGTCGAACTGGTCAAGGCGCTCCGGGAGAAGGAGATCGAGGTCAGGACCCTCACCGCTCCCCGGATCGATGGCACGGGAGGGGTCGGCGGCGACCCACTGCCGACCGACGTCGCGCAGCTTCAACCCTACGACTGTGTGATCCTGGCGAACGTCCCCAAGGAGGCGTTCACCGAGAGCCAGACTCAGCTTCTGGCCTCCAACTGCCACGACATGGGCGCCGGCCTCATCATGCTGGGAGGCCGCGACAGCTTCGGCGCCGGGGGCTGGATGAACACCCCCGTCGAGAAGGCGCTGCCGGTCGACATGCAGATCAAAGCCTTGAAGATTCAAGGCCTGGGGGCGATGGTCCTGATCATGCACGCCAGCGAGATCCCCGAAGGCAACTTCTGGCAGAAGGTCGTGGCCAAGGCGGCGATCAACGCGCTTTCGAGCTACGACTACGCCGGCATGCTCCACTGGGAAGGCGAAGAAGCGTGGCTGTTCTCGCTTCGAACGATCGGAAGCGGCCGCCCCTCGATGCTCCGGGCGATCGACCGGATGACGCCTGGCGACATGCCCGATTTCGACCCGTCGCTGGTCAAGGCCATGACCGGCCTGAACGCGGTCCGCGACGCGATGACCAAGCACATCGTGATCATCAGCGACGGCGACCCGACGCCCCCGACCCCGCGCGTCATCAACCAGCTCGCCCAGAGCAAGATCACGGTGACGGCCGTCCTCACCGCGGCGCACGGCAACGACCTGGGCGCCATGTCGGTGATGCAGAACCTCGCTCGCCGAACCAAGGGCCGATTCTACAACGTCACCAACCCCAGCGCCCTGCCCCGCATCTATCAGAAGGAAGCGCGGACGATCTCGCGACCGCTGATCTTCGAGCAGGAGAAGCCCTGGGCGCCCCGGCTTCAAAGCCCGATCACCGAGCCCGTCATGGGCTTGTCCGACGACTTGCCGGGGATCACCGGCCTGGTGCTGACGACCCTCAAGGAGAACGAGCTGGTCGAGATGCCGATCGTCTCGCCGCTCCCCACCGGCCAGGTGAACCCGGTGCTGGCCCACTGGACCTACGGCCTAGGGCGGTCGCTCGCGTTCACGTCCGACGCCGGCCGGCGTTGGGCCAAGGCCTGGCCCGACTGGCAGAACTACGCCGCGTTCTGGTCGCAGGTCGTGCGGTGGACGATGCGACCGGCCCAGCAGGGCAACGTCGCCATGACCGTCCGCCGCGAGGAGGGACGCATCAAGGTCGTCGTCGACGCGCTCGACAAGGACGACCAGTTCTTGAACTTCCTCCGCATCCAGGGGAACGTGGTCGACCCCGACCTCAAGGCGGCTCCGCTTGAGCTGACCCAGTCGGCCCCCGGACGCTACGAGGCGACCATCGAGAACGCCGACGCCCGCGGCAACTATTTCGTCAACCTTGGGTATCGCGGGGCCGACGGCAACCAGGGGGTGATCTCCAGCGGCGTCTCGGTCCCTTACTCCGACGAGTACCGCGAGCTGCGGTCGAATCCGGCCCCCCTCGAAACCGCCGCCAGTCTGACCGACGGACAGGAAGCGTCGTGGCAATACACCCCCGACGGCCAGCTCGACCTGCGGCGGACCGTCGCCGGCGCCAACCACTTCCGGCGCGATCCCGGGCTGATCAATCCCCGAGCCTTCGCCGCGCTCTGGCCCACGTTGCTCTGGCTGGCGGGCTGCCTGTTCCTGGGCGACGTCGCCGTGCGGCGGATCGCCTTCGACGTCGACCGCATCCGGCACGACCTGGCCAACCGCTGGCGGAGCCTGCGTGGCCAAGAGCCCCAGATGGCCAGCACTTACATGGACCAGCTCAAGTCGCGCAAGGCCGAGGTCGGCGAGCAGCTCGACCGCTCCCGCGCGGCCACTCGCTTCGATCCGACCGCCGTTCCCGGCGACGAACCGCGGACCGCCCCGATCGGCGAGCCGTTGCTCGAAGGGACCGCCCCGCAAGACCGCTCGAAACCGGCCCGGCCCGCCCCCGGAGCCGGCGGCGCCGGACTCGCGCCCGAGTCGGCCAAGGCCGATGAGGCCGGTTACACCAACCGCCTCCTCAAGGCCAAGCAGCGCGTCTGGGAAGATCGCGAAAAGGACAAGCCCAAGGAAAAAGATAAGCCCAAACCCGACCCCGGCGCGGGCTCTTAGCAACTCACGATTCAAGATAAGCGAACACGACACGAAAGGAACCTCGGCGATGGCTGGAGAACCGTCTGCGACGATGGAGGAGCGGACCGAGGAGTTTCGGAACCGCTACAATCAGGTGAAGGCCGAGATCGCCAAGGTGATCGTGGGTCATGACGAGATCGTCCACGGCGTCTTGACCTGTCTGTTCGTCGGCGGGCACGCCTTGCTCGAAGGAGTGCCGGGGCTCGGTAAGACGCTGCTTGTCCGTACGCTGGCCGACGCCCTGTCGCTCGACTTCAACCGCATCCAGTTCACGCCCGACCTGATGCCGGCCGACATCCTCGGCACCAACATCGTGATGGAGGCGCCCGACGGCCAGCGGATGTTCCAGTTCCAGCGCGGGCCGATCTTCTCGCAGATCGTCCTGGCCGACGAGATCAACCGGGCGACCCCAAAAACGCAGTCGGCCCTGCTCGAAGCGATGCAGGAGCACTCGGTCACGGTGGGCGGGACGATCCACCGACTCAAGGAACCGTTCTTCGTGATGGCGACGCAGAACCCGATCGAGCAGGAAGGGACGTACCCGCTCCCCGAGGCGCAGCTCGACCGGTTCCTGTTCAAGCTGGTCGTCGGCTACTCGACGCGCGACGAGCTGAGCACGATTCTCGACCGGACGACGCGGGGCGAGCGTCCCAAAGCCGAGAAGGTGATGGACGGCGAAACCATGCTCCGGTTTCAGGATCTGGTCCGCGACGTGATCATCGCGCCGCACGTCCAGGACTACGCGATCCGGCTTGCCCTGGCGACCCACCCCGAGGGCCCGTTCGCCGCGGCGGCGACGAACCAGTACGTGCGATGGGGGAGCAGCCCGCGCGGGGTCCAGACGCTGGTTCTGGCGGCGAAGGTGCGAGCTTTGCTCGACGGACGGTACAATGTCTCGTTCGAGGATCTTCGCCGCGTTTATCTGCCGTCGTTGCGACACCGGGTGTTGCTCAACTTCGAGGCCCAGGCCGAAGGGATCGATCCGGACGACGTCCTGTTGAAGGTGCTCGATTCCGTCTCCGAGAAATCCGAGGAACGCGCCTCCGCCGTGGCTTGACGGAGGCTCGACGATCACAGGCTCGCTCATCATGCACGACATCTACGATCCGCCGCCGGTCCCCGAGATCGACTGGAAGCGTCCCAGGCCCGAACCGTTGATCTTTTCGAAGAACGACGTGATCTGCCTGGTCTCGCTGTGCGGCCTGCTGCTCGCCGTGTCGGTCTTCGCCTGGCGGTCTGAGCCGCTGCTGGCCTTGGTCGCGGCCGGCGCGGGGGCCCTGGTGGTCCTCGAAAGCTGGTTCACGGCCTTGGCCTATTTGCACCGCTGCCCGCCGCTGGGCCTGAAAGCCCGGTGGACGATCTTCCTGGCCGCCCTGGTCCCCTGGATTCTGGGCGTGAGCGCGGCCGTCGCGTTCATTTACGGCCTCTTCTGGGTGTCGGACCACTACTGGACCTGATACAGACGAATTCGAGTTATCCCATGCCTGGCGCCCATCCGATTCCGACCGCCTCGACCGACCCGGCCCCGCCGGCGTCCCGGTCGGGCTCCGCGCCGTTGCTGGACCCCGACTTCATGCACAAGCTCGAACAGCTTGAGCTGGTCAGCCGCAAGATCATCTCGGGGCGGATGAAGGGTGAGCGCAAGAGCAAGAAGCGGGGCTCGTCGGTCGAGTTCGCCGAGCATCGCCAGTATTCGGCGGGCGACGACCTGAGGCATATCGACTGGAACGTCTACGCCCGGCTCGACCGGCTGTTCCTCAAGCTGTTCCTCGAAGAGGAAGACCTGCAAGTCCACACGCTGCTCGACACCAGCCTGTCGATGAGCTTCGGGACGCCGTCGAAACTTCACTACGGCAAGCAGGTGGCCGCGGCGCTGGCGTTCGTCGGTCTAGTCAATCACGACCGTGTCATCATGGAGACGTTCGCGAACAAGCTCGACCAGGGGATTCCCGGCGTGCGCGGGCGTTCGCAGATGTGGCGGGTGATACAGTACCTCGAACGGCTCCAGCCGACCGGCGAGAGCAACCTGACGTCGGCCGCCCGCGACTTCGCCATCCGCCACGGCGGCAAGGGAGTCGTCGTGGTGATCTCCGATTTCCTCGACAAGAACGGCTATGAAGACGCCCTCCGCTACCTCCTCGCCCGCAACATGGACGTCTACGTCATCCATGTTTTGAGCCAGGAGGAAGTCGAGCCCGAGCTGGTGGGCGACCTCCGGCTGGTCGACTGCGAGGACGACGACGTCGCCGAGATCACGATGAGCGCGCCGTTGCTCAAGCGGTATAAGGACAATCTCAACGCCTTCGTCGGCGGGCTCAAGGAATGGTGCACCCGGCGCGGGATCACGTACATTTTTACGACCAATCAATATCCTTTTGACAAGCTGATCCTCAATTACCTTCGCGAGCGTGGCCTGGTCAAGTAAGCGAAGACGGATCGTCGTTCGAGGTTTTTCTCATGGATCGCTTCTGGATCACCAGTCCGGCCGTGTTTTACGGGATCGGCGGACTTCTCGTCGCCTACGTGTTGTACATGATGGTCGTGAGGCGGAAAGGCGAACGGTCGGACCTCGCGGGTCGCGGACCCGAACTCTGACCCGAACGCCGGAGGACTCGGACGATGCCTTGGGACTTCGTAAAGTCGCTCGAGTTCAGTTCGCCGCTGGGGCCCCTGCGGTGGCTCGCGCTCGCCGCCGTCCCGCTCGGGATCGTCGCGCTCTACTTCCTCAAGCTCCGGCGACGCCCGGTGCAGGTGGCCAGTACGCTGCTCTGGCGGAAAAGCCTCGAAGACCTGCATGTCAACAGCCTGTTTCAGCGGCTCCGACGCAACTTGCTGCTGTTCCTTCAACTGCTGATCATCGCCCTCGCGATGCTGGCGCTCGCCGGCCCCCGGATGAAGGGGACCGGCGGCCAGGCGCAACGGTACGTCCTGATGATCGACGATTCGGCCAGCATGTCGGCGACCGACGTGGCGCCGAGCCGGCTGGAGAAGGCCCGCGAGGAGGCGCGCAAGATCGTCCGCAACATGGGCGGCGACGATCTGGCGATGGTCGTTTCGTTCGCCGATTCGGCCCGGGTGGTCTCGAACTACACGAGTGACAAGAGGTTGCTGCTCAGTCGGATCGACGCGATTCAGCCGACCCAGTCGTCGACGTCGCTGCGCGAGGCGCTTCAGGTCGCCTCGGGCCTGGCGAACCCGTCGAAGCAGTTCGGCGAGGGGGTCGTCGCGACGGCCCAGATCACGCCCAAGCTGTTCATCTACACCGACGGCGGCTTCCCGGACGTCGAGGGCTTCAGCCTCGGCAACCTGGAACCCGAGGTCGTCGTGATCGGTCCTCCTCCCCCGCCTTACGTCCGCCCCGGCGAAGGTTCGAGCCCGGCCGACGCCCGCAACCCGTCCGACAACGTCGCGATCGTCGCCCTTCAGGGCCGGACGAGCGACGACAAGCCCGACGTCTACCAGCTTTTCGGGCGGGTTCATAACTTTCGACCCGAGCCGGTGAAGACCGAGGCTCAGCTCTTTCGCCATCAAACCGACAAGCCCGGCGATGAGGGCTCGCTGGTCGACGCCGTCGCGCTTGAGATCCCCGCGCGGACCGACCAGTCGTTCAAGTTCGACATCCCCGAGACCCAGCTCGCCGCATTCGAGGTCCGGCTGCCGATCGACGACGCGCTGGCCGTCGACAACCGAGCCTTCGCCGTCGTGGGCAACGCCCGCAAGGCGCAGGTGCTGGCGGTCTCGGCCGGCGACCGGTACTTGGTCGACGCCTTCAACACCCCCACGGCCGTCGACCAGGCCGACGTGCTCGTCGTCACGCCCGACGAGGCCAAGGGGGAGGCGGTCGCTCGGGACATCAAAGGGGGACGCTACGACCTCGTGATTTACGACGGATGGCGTCCTGAGACGCCCCCCGAGGCCAACGCCTTGTATTTCGGCGTCTTCCCGCCGGGCGCGGCGTACGACAAGGCCAGGGACGTCGAGAACCCGGTGATCCTCGACTGGAACATCAGTCACCCCCTGATGCAGTACATCCGCGACCTGGCGCTTGTCTACGTCGCCAAGGCCCGCATCGTCGAGCCCCCTTCCGGGGCGACCACGCTGATTGAGAGCAACCTCGGCCCGCTCGCCTTCGCGGTCCCGCGCGAGGGGTTCACCGACACCGTGGTGACGTTCCCGCTGCTCGACGGGCCGAACCCGAATACGACGTGGTTCCGGTACATCAGCTTCCCGCTCTTCCTGTTCAACGGCGTCGAGGCGATGGGCAACGTCCGGGGCGGCGATGGCGAACTGACGACGAGCCCCGGCAAGCCCATCGCCCTCCGCGCCGAGACGGCCGAGAAGACGATCCAGGTCACGTCGGCCGACGGCTCGAAGACCGAGACGGTCGAGCGCAACCCCCAGGGGACGTTCGTGTACAACGAGGCCGCGACCACCGGCTTCTACCAGGCGCGCTGGGGGAAGGACGGTCTGCTGCCGTTCGCGGTGAACCTCTTCGACTTCCGCGAAAGCGACCTCGCCCCGCGCGGGCTGGTCCCCGCCGGAGCGCCGGAGGGCCAGGTCGAGTCGTACAAGATCAAGATCGGCTACAGCCCCGTGGCCGGCGTCCAGACGCTCCCCGTCACGAAACTCGACTGGTGGAAATACCTCGCCGCCGCCGGCCTGGCCGTGCTCCTGATCGAGTGGTATATCTATAACAAACGCGTCTATATCTAAAAGTACAAGCCCGAATCGCCGGCGAGTGCATGGATTCGAATGGCCGACTGGAAACGCACTCGCTGGCGCTTCGGGCTTGTACTCGGACCCTGCCGACCGCGAGCCCATTTTCATGAGGCCGGAAATCCCGGCAGCGTCAGCTCGCCGGCGGGGGGTCTTCGGCCGGCGTCGGAACGGGATCGGGATGGGGCGACTTGGGTTTCTCGCCGTCCCGGCCGGGCTGGGCGGTGTTGATGTGCAGGGCTTGCTCGACGGCTTCCATCAGGCGGTCGGACCGGAAGGGTTTGTACAGTACGGTCTGCAAGCCTTCCTGGCGGGCCTTGACGATCGAGTGGGTGGGGTCGTAGCCGAAGCCGGTCATGAGGATGACGGGGGTGCCGGGCTGGGTCTCGCGGAGTCGGCGGAAGATCTCGTAGCCGTCGAGGTCGGGCAGGCGGATGTCGGCGAGGGCGGCGGAGTACGAGTTCTGGCGCATCAGAGCGAGCGCCTCGTGGGCGTCGCGCGCGGTCTCGACGTCGGCGCCTTGCATGCCCAGGAGCTGGTGGGCCGACCGGCGGATGGCCTCGTCGGCGTCGACGACCAGAATCCGCGCGCCGGCGAGCTTCGCCGCGGGGGCCTTGACGACCCGGCTCGGCGGCGGCGCGATGCTCGTGCCGACCTTGTGGATGATGCCCCGGATCTCCCGGGCGCGGTACAGCAGGTGACGCAGCCGCGCGATGATGTCTTCGTCGTGCCCGGCATAGCGGTCGAGGATCGTGGCGGCGTCGGTGATGATGTCGTCCAGCGGCATCGCGACCTCGCGGCTGATCGCCTGCACCGAGGCGTTCGCGGTGCTCGCCTTCTCGGCCTGGAGCAGTTCGAGGGTGTTGAGGGCCGAGGCGACATTGCGGCCGTAGATCTCCAGGAACTGGCGGTCGCGGTCGTCGAACGCGTCGGCCTGCGGGCTCTCGACGTTCAGCGTGCCGATCACGTTGCCGTGGTAGATCAGCGGCACGGTGAGCGAGCTGCGGGCGCCCTCGGCCCCTTCGATGTAGATCGGGTCCTTGGTCGTGTCGGGACAGAGGTAGCTCTGCCCGGTGGCGGCCACGAAGCCGGTGACCCCCTGCCCGTGCTTGCGGGCCAACAGCTCGCGGTTGGCGGCGAGCGGGGTCATCCCCTCGGTCAAGAGCGGGATCAGCTTGCCGGTCTCCCGGTGGAGCAGGCGGATCTCCATGAAGTCGAGACCCATCAGGTCCTTCATGTGCCGCGCGATGTTGAGCTTCAGCAGGTCGGTCCGCTCGTCGACCCCCATCTCCGAGAGTTCCTCGGGCGTGAGGTCGGCAAGCTCGTCGCCCGCCTTGGCGATGGCGTTGACCTTGAGCTGCTGCTGGGTCTCGTCGGTGATCTCGCGGGTGAGCGCGATCAGGTGGGTGAGCACGTGCTGAGCGTCGAACACCGGCGTGACCGTCACGCGGAGATACCGATTGTTGCGGATCTTCAGCAGCGTGCTCGACGGCGACTTCGAGGCGACGGACGTCGTGAACGGACAGGGCTCGGGGCCGAGGATCTCCGACTCGTCGAGCGCCTGGAAGAACCGATTGCCGATGACCTGTGTCTCGGCGCTGGTCAGCGACAAGAATTCGGGGTTCGCCCAGATGATCCTCAGGTCCGGGTCGACGACCGCCACGCCGTCGGCGATCGCGTCGAGGATCTCCTCGGCCTGGATGATCATCCCCACCCATCGTACGGCCGAAAGCTGGGCCGAGTCGACGTAAACCCCCTCGAACCGCGAGTCGCGGAGCATCGAGAGCGCCTTGGAGATCGATTGGACGGTCGTGACCTCGAACGCGTCGCCGAGGGTTTCGAGAATCGCCTTGCCCCTCGACGCGTCCCGCTCGATGACAAGAACTCGGGGCTTTTCGGCCACGTGGGTAACCCAGTCCAGGCTAAACGAATTCGGATCGAGCACGACAGGCAGGGGGAGCCGCGAAAGTCCGGGTCGACGGCATTCCAAAAAACATCGTAGTCCGCCGATCTCCCGCCGGCAAGGAGCAGCCCTTATAATAGGGACGACGGATGGAGACGACGGCCCAGATTTTGCAGGGCGAACCGCCCGGAACGGGCCGACCCGAATGGAGGAAAAGAACGATGCGCGCAACCCAACGACTGACCGCGCCCCGAGGCGCGTTGCTGGTGATCGACGTCCAGGAAAAGCTGATCGCGGCGATTCCCGACCGTGAACGCCTCGTGGCCAACGCCGTCCGGCTGATCCACGGGGCGAAGCTGCTGAACATCCCGGCGTCAGCCACCGAGCAGTACCCCAAGGGCCTCGGCGCCACGATCCCGGCGATCGCCGAATTGATCCCGGACCGACCGTCGAAGCTCGCGTTCCAGTGCTGCGCAGTGCCCCAGATCCTCGAACAGCTTTACGGCCGCCACATCCGCCACATCACCCTTGCGGGCATCGAGGCGCACGTCTGCGTCGCCCAGACGGCTCTGGAACTGCTCGATCTCGGCTTCCGCGTCCAGATCCCTGCCGACGCCGTCGCCTCCCGGAGCAGCTCCGACCAGAAGTTCGCGCTGCGCCGCCTCGAAAACGCCGGCGCGACCATCTCCACCACCGAAGCCGTCCTCTTCGAATGGTGCGAGACCGCCGACCGCCCCGAATTCAAGGCGATCAGCGGCCTGATCAAGTCGGGATCAGCGGGCTGAGGGCGGCGGCGGAGCAACGATCGGCACCCCTGGAGCGGGCTGATCGAAAGCTGGACCGTCCAGGCTGCCAAGCTCCTTGAAGTGGCTCTTGGCCCAGTCCAGGATGCGTTGGGCCTGCTTCAGGCGAGTTCGGAGCAGGCCCTCCTGCAATTTGCACCTTTCCAGTTCCTTTTTCTTGACGAACAACTCGAAAGACGCGACTCGCAGCCCCATTTCGGCATCGGCTAACGCGGGCTTGAAGGTGGAGTGTTGCTTGGCAAGTGCTTGATATCGTTCAACAGCGAGTCTCGCATCCTGCTGACGGCTTTGCGCTTCCAGGACCTCCGCTCCCACGCTGGGCGACTCGATCGTCTCGACGAACTCCAGTTCCCCCGTCAGTTGATCCTCTATTCCCTTGAGACGAGCGATCAGCACGCGGGATTCTTCCAGGGGGGCGAAATTCTCCAACTGAGAAAGCTGCCCCCTCTCAAAAAGCGCCTTCGTGAGAGTATGGCGATTGAGTGCGTTCATCAGGCGAGCCTCGATCTCTCGGAGTCCGCCGTCGGTTGGGTCCTTGAAAGTCGGTGACGGATTCCTTCTCTCATCGTCGGACCTGGGATTTAAAGGGAACGCCGGGGACGGCTCGGCTCCGCGAGCGCGGACGCGAGGCCTGGGCGAGGCGGGCGGCGGGGCCTCGGTGCCCGCCGGCTCGACCGGCGGCGCGGCCGCGGCCGGCGACTGAGGCGCGGCGGGAGTCATCATCCGCTCAAACCGCTCCATGAGCCGATCCATCTTGCGGTCCATCTCAGCGAGTCGCGCTTCCACGTCAACAACTTGGGGCCGCGTCTGCGGCTGAGCACCCGGTAACGTCTGTGCGGGCGCCGGTTTCGCCTCGGCCGGTTTCGATTCCTGGACGGGGTTGGGATCGCCTTCTAGTTTGGACGGCGGGGTCACCGCCCAGGCGCCCATGCCGGCCGTCGCGGCGAGGAGGCCGAGGGCGGTCGTCCCGAGTCCAATCCATTTCAACTGGGAGATCAGCATCGCAGTGAGAACTCCTTGAGCAAGGGCCGTCGCCGGCCATGTGGTGGAGATGGACGTGACCGAAGCCGCCCCGCCGGTGCCCCGCGCCGCGATGCCGACGAACCGGCCAGCGACCTCCGAGGTCGCTTGAACGAGTGAGGCAGGAACCGTGGTGGAGAGCGTTTCGACAAGGAGATCCGGCCGCGACAACGCGAGGCTCGCAGGTGCATCGAGTCCGAGTCGCGAGAGCCGGCGAGCGAGGATTGCGCGGGCTTTGGCCATGCGGCTGCGGACTGTGCCGACCGGCCAGCCCAGCTCGGCGGCGGCCTGCTCGTGCGTCCGACCTTCGAGATAACAGAGAATCATCGGAGCACGATACTTCTCCGGCAGCCGGCTCAGCTCGGCGTCGAGCGTCTCCACCGAGTCGTCGGGCGGATTCGTGGTCCGCGCGGGGGCCTGGAGAATCGCGTCGGTCTGGACTTCGCGCGCCCGACGCTTCAACAGGTTGGACCGGGACCGCACCGCGACGCGGTACGCCACGCCATACAGCCAGCTTGAAAGCGACGACTTGTCGCGCAGTCCGGGCCCTTTTCGGACGAGGATCAAGAACGTCGCCTGAAACGCGTCCTCGACGTCGCGCGGATCGCGGAGGTAGCGGCGGCAGAGCGACAACACCATCGGTCCGTGCCGCTCGACGAGCGTCTCGAAAGCCGCCTCGTCGCGCTCGCCGAGATAGCGGTCGAGCAAGTACGCATCGCCTCGCGCCGGCCTGACGCCGTCTCGCAGCAGGCGTTCCAGATCCCTTCCGATCGTCGTCTGTCGCGTCCGAATCATGTCTGGCGGCTCCTCGTGCTCGACCCCACTTCGAGGTTACTGCACCAAGGCGGCCGCCCAATCTGGATTTTGGAAAGATCTCGGCGAATCGTCATGCCCCAGCTTGGGGTTCCCGACCTCATGAGAATGGGAACTGGGTCGTGCCGCGAACGGCCTCTCAATACGAGCCCGAAGCGCAAGCGAGGGAGTGTTTTCAAGTCTCCGAGGCCATCCCCTCGCTGGCGCTTCGGGCTGCCATGAAAATAGCCTTGGGACGAACCAGTGCATGCCCTCGCGCGACTATTTTCATGGCAATCTATGAAGGTAACCCAGACGGGTTAGGCGAACTTGAGGTGCCTCAACGTTCAGATCTTAAGCTCCTTGAAATGCTCCTCGGCCCATTCGATCAGTCGGCGGACATTCTTTTGTCGAGACTTGTTCATCTCGAACTCGCGCGATCTCGTACGATGTTCGTTCTCCAGCCGATCCGTGGCTTGATTCAGTCGATGAATCTTTTCCTCGATTCTACCCTTTGATCTCGCGCCCTCGACCTCGTTCATACTCCTCAATAGTTTCTCGACCTCTAGCCTGCCTTCCGCGGTCGATTGTTCCAGATTCTTCATGTACTGCTCATCGAACTCGAACTCGTCCTCGAGCTCTCTGAGCTGCGCCACGAGGATTCGGGCGAGTTCGGTTGGAACGATGGAATCGGCCTCGGAAATGACGCGTTGCGCCCTCAGCTCGTCGTTGCGCTGCTGTCGCTTATGCAGGTTCTGAAGAAGCGCCTCGATTTCACGAACGCCGCCGCGCTCGCGTCTTGCAAGCACGAGATCGACCATCGTTCTCGACGTCCCGATCCCCCCGGTGTTCGTGTCGGCCAGAGCCATTGGCGAGAATGGTCGGACCTCGACGCTAGCAGGTAATGGGGCCGTCTCGGGGTACGGCGAGGGTTGAGCCGGCGATGGCGGCAGGACGGGCAGACTCGCGGTCGATGCGAGCGGGTCGACCGCGGCCGGGGGCGGAACGGTCCGGGGCGGCGACGCCACGGCGATCGGCGTTTCCGAGGTGGTGTTAAGAGGACTCGGGGCCGACTCGGCCGGCGGCTCGCCGGGGGGGAGTGGGGGCGAGGGAGGCTCCGGGACCTCGACCGGGGGAGCCTCGGCACGGGGCGGCGCGTCCGGGTGGGGCGCGTCCTCGGGAATGCCTGGCGGTGCATCAGGGCGTGAGGGAGCCTCGCCGGGAGGAGAAGCGGGTTCGGGGGGCGGCAGGGCCCGGGCCGGGGGATGTAATGCGCGGGGCGGCTCGGGGCTGTCCTGCTCAGCTTCGAACGGACCCGGGAGCCTGCCGGCGGTGGTCAAGGAACGCTCTTCCATGCGGTGAAGCAGCTCCATCAGCCGATCGATCTTCTGCTCCATCTCCGCGAGCCGGGCCTGCACGTCGTCGTTCGGTCTAGGCTGAGGCCGAGGAATCGGCCGGGGAGACGGCGTCGGTACCGGTGTCGGCTTCGCCGCCTGAGTGGGCCTGCTGGGAACGTCTTCGAGGCTGGCCGGCGTGTTGACCGCCAGGGCGCCCATGCCGACCGACGCGGCGAGGAGGCCGACGGCCGTCGTTCCGACTCCGATCCATTTCAATTGAGAGATCAGCATCGCAGCGAGAACTCCTTGAGCAAGGGCCGTCGCCGGCCACGTGGTGGAGATGGACGTCAGCGAGGGAAGGACCGTGGAGGTGAGGAAGAATTCCGGCCGCAAAACCGCCAGGCAGGCCGAGGCGTCCAGTCCGCGACGGGTCAATCGCGTCTCCAGAATCGAGCGGGCTTTGGCCATCCGGCTGCGGACCGTGCCGACCGGCCAGCCCAGCTCGGCGGCGGCCTGCTCGTGCGTCCGACCTTCGAGGTAACAGAGAATCAGCGGCGCGCGGTACTTCTCCGGAAGCCGGCTCAGCTCGGCGTCGAGGGTTTCGAGCGAGTCGTCGGGCGGCTGCGCGAGCGGTGCAAGGGCTTGCGGCAGGCCGTCCGGCTCGCCCTCGCGGGCACGTCGCTTCATCACGTCAGCCCGCGCCCGCGCCGCGACGCGATAAGCCACGCCGTACAGCCAGCTTGAAAGCGAAGCCGCGTCACGCAGGCTCGATCCCTTGCGGACGAGGATCAAGAACGTCGCCTGGAAGGCGTCCTCGACGTCGCGCGGATCGCGAAGGTAGCGGCGACAGAGCGACACGACCATGGGCCCGTGCCGCTCGACGAGGGTCTCGAAGGCCGACTCGTCGTGGTCGACGAGGTAGCGGTCGAGCAGCCGCGCATCGCTGAGCGCCGGCCGAATTCCGTCGCGGAGCAGACGCTCCAGCTCCCTGCCGACCGAGGTTTGTTGTGACCGAATCATGGCGGACTGCTCCCTGTTCTCGACCCCTTTCCAGAGATTACTGCACCAAGACCGCCTCCCAATCTGGATTTCTGGAAGTTCGAGCGTGAATTTCTATTGGACCATCGATTACAAACCATCATGACGCCGTGGCGCCCCCCGGCCTCATGCAAAATGGGGATCGCGCCCGCCGGGGGGCCTCCGAATACGAGCCCGAAGCGCCAGCGAGTGAATCTCCCGGACCTCGTCGCGCGCGGCGGCGGCCGTCATTTCAAAACAATTCACTCGCTTGCGCTTCGGGCTTGTATTTGAGGCTCGCGACGGCGTAGACTGATCGGTACTACGTTCGTCGGAGCTTGTCTTCGAGGTCTTTTTCTACAAGAGCGCCGGGGGATGACATGGTCACGTTGCGAGAGCTGGAAAAGCCCGTGGCTCGGGTTTTCAGGCGGTTGCGGTTCCAGCGGTTCGTGACCGCCGGGGTCTGGTCGTGGACCGGGGCGCTCCTGGTCGTGGCGGTCGTTCTCGGGGTGTTCAAGGTCCTCAACCGCCCTCTGCCCTGCGCGGAATGGGTTCCGTTCGCCGTGGCGGCCGGGGTGGGGTTCGTGATCGCGGCCCTCGTCGCGGTTTTCAGCGGTCCGAGCCGGCTCGACGCGGCGGTGGCCGTCGACCGGGCGTACAAGCTCAACGAGCGGATCAGCACGGCGTTGACCCTGCCGGACGACCTCCGCGAATCGCCCGTGGGCCGGGCGCTGATCGCCGACGCGATCCGCAAGCTGGAGCAGGTCGACGTGACCTCGGCGTTCGGGCCAAGGCTGCCGCGCCGTGCGTGGGTCATGGCGATCCCGGCCGCGCTCGCAGTGGCGATTCTATTCGTCCCCTCCTGGGTCACTTCGACGGTCCAGGCCCGGACGACGGCGAAGCTCGACCCCGCGGCGATCGCCAAGAAGTCCGAGGCGTTGACCAAGAAGATCGCCAGCCAGCGCGAGAAGATCGACAAGGAGAAGTTCCCCGAGGCCGAGAAGCTGCTGGCCCAGATCGAGAAAAAGTCGGAAGAGCTGGGCAAGGCCCCGCCGTCTCAGAAGGACAAGCTCCTGGTCGAGATGAACAAGCTCAGCGACGCCCTCAAGGATCGCCAGAAACAGCTCGGCAGTCCCGAGCAGGTGAGCAAGCAGCTTCAGCAGCTCAAGGAGATGGGCGAAAAAGGCCCCGCCGACCAGCTCGCCAAGGAACTCGCCCGGGGCGACTTCAAGAAGGCCGCCGAGCAGATCAAAGAGTTGCAGGAGAAGATGAAGTCCGACAAGCTGACGCCCAACGAGAAGAAAGCCCTCAAGGAACAGCTTGGCGAGATGGCCAAGAAGCTCAACGACCTGGCCAATATGGACCAGCGCAAGAAGCAACTCGACGAAGCCCTCAAGAACGGCGGCCTGAGCAAGGAGCAGCACGAGCGCGAGTTGGAGAAGCTCAAGCAGCAGGCCAAGAACCTCAAGCAGCTTGAGCAGCTCGCCGGCAAGCTCGGCGAGGCTCAGAAGGCCCTGGAGAAAGGCGACGCGAAGAAGGCCGCCGAGGCGCTCGGGATGTCCGAAAAGCAAGTCGCCGACATGGCCAAGCAGCTTGAGGAGATGGAAGCCCTCGACGGCGCGATGGCCGACGTCATGGACGCCAAGGATGGGATGAACATGGACGCCATGAACCAGCTCGGCGACAGCATGGGCGGCATGGGCCCCGGCAGCGACCGACGCGGCAACAGCAACAACGGCGGCAGTCGCGGCCGGGGCGCCGGCGATCGCGCCGAGGCGGCCGACAAGACCTCGCTCTACACCACCAAGGTCCAGCAGCAGATCCGCAAGGGGAAGGCGATCTTCCAGGGCTTCACGGACCCCAGCAAGACCGTCAAGGGCGAGAGCAAGATCGACATCCAGGGGGAACTCGAAGCCGCCACCGGCTCGGCCGCCGACGCGCTCTCGAACCAGCGCATCCCCAAGAGCGTCGAGAAGCACATCCGCTCGTACTACGATCAACTCAACAAGGGCAAATAGAGCGATTCGCCGTCGCGCGGTGCGGCCTTGTATCCCGGGCCGATCCCCTCGGTTATGCTCCGAGTCTGGACGATCTTGGGAACGCGGGCGGGCCGGTATCCGTCCGCGCCCGCCCAGCCCCTCCCGATGAGTCCCCGCCATGACGATGTCACGCGCCCTTTGGTGGATCGCCGGTTTGCTCTCGCTGTTCGGAGGCTGCCGCGACGCCGTGGGCGACGAGGTCGCCGACCTCATCCTCCACCATGGGAAGGTCGTCACCGTCGACCGCGATTTCTCGGTCCGACAGGCCCTGGCCGTCAAAGGGGGGCGGCTCCTGCGGGTCGGTGACGACGACGACGTCCTCAAGCTCCAGGGGCCCGGAACCGTTCTGGTCGACCTCGGGGGCCGGATGGTTCTTCCGGGGCTGATCGACTCGCACACGCACCCGACCGATGCGAGCATGACCGAGTTCGACCACCCGATCCCCGAAATGGAGACGATCGGAGACGTCCTGGACTACATTCGCGCGCGGGCCGTCGCACTGGGGCCCGACAAGTGGGTCGTCGTCCGCCAGGTGTTCATCACCCGGCTGAAAGAGCGGCGCTACCCGACGCGCGAGGAACTCGACCGGGTCGCGCCCGCGAACCCCGTGCTGTTCGCGACGGGCCCGGACGCCTCGCTCAATTCGGCGGCCCTGAAGCTCAGCGGGATCGATAAGGATTTCCGCCCGGAGGGCCCCGGAAAGGTCGAGATCGACCCCGCCACCGGCGCGCCGACGGGAATCCTCCGCAACCTCACCCGGTATGTGAAAGCGACTCCGTCGGAGCGCGCGCCCTCGGAATTGGACCGGGATAAACGCCTGGTCGAACTCTTCGCCGACTATAACTCGGTGGGCATCACCGCCGTGATCGATCGCGACGCCGACGCTCAGGCGGTCGAGCGCTATGGGCGACTGCACGAGGCCGGCGCGCTGTCGATCCGCATGGGCGTCTCGCACGGAGTGACCAATCTCGGCCCCATCGACGAGATCCTCGCGGAGATCCGCCGGGTGGCCGCTCATCCGCTCCGTCGGGGCGGGCCGATGCTCCGGATCGTCGGCGTCAAACTCTACCTCGACGGCGGCATGCTCACCGGCAGCGCCTTCATGCGCGAGCCGTGGGGAGTCAGCAAAATCTATTCGATCGACGACCCGACCTATAAGGGCGTGCTGTTCATCCCGCGCGAGCGACTTGTGCCGATGGTCCGCGCGGCCGTCGAGTCGGGCCTTCAGTTCACGGCCCACAGCGTCGGCGACGGCGCCGTGCACGCGCTGCTCGACGCTTATGAGGAGGTCGACAAGCAAACCCCCGTCGGGCCGACCAGACCCTGCATCACCCACTCGAATTTCATGAGTCGCGAGGCGATCGAGAAGGCCTCGCGCCTGGGCGTCGCGGTGGACGTCCAGCCGGCCTGGCTCTACCTCGACACGCCGACGCTGTCGGCCCATTTCGGTAATGACCGCCTGCGCTTTTTCCAGCCGCTGAGAAGCCTCTTCGCGGCGGGGGTCGTGGTCGGGGGCGGATCGGACCACATGCAGAAGATCGGCTCGCTGCGGTCGATCAACCCCTACAACCCGTTCCTGGGGATGTGGGTCGCCGTCTCGCGGCGGGCAAAAGGCTACGAGGGCCGGCTCCACCCCGAGGAGGCCCTGACCCGAGAGCAGGCGATCCGCCTCTACACCATCAACAACGCCAAGCTCCTCTTCCTGGAAGACAAGATCGGGTCGCTCGAAGCGGGCAAACGGGCGGACTTCACCGTCATCGACCGCGACCTGCTGGCCTGCCCCGAGGCCGAGATCCGCGCGACGCGCGTCTTGTCCACCTATCTCGACGGAAAGCGGATTTTCGACCGGAGCGAGTGACCCCCCTGGGGGGACGGGCGGCGTTTGGCTAAAGTATCCATGCCTGTCGACTGCCGCATGTCCGCTCGGGTCATCGAATCCTGGAGCGATTCCCCTACGAGTTGCGCACACCCGGCGCGGCCGGAAGACCGCATCCCTGTAGGGGCGTCCCTCGTGGGTGCCCGAATCGCGGTGGTCGCCGCAGTCGCCGACGCCGATCGGCGCCCACAAGGGACGCCCCTACGTGTGCAGCCCAAACGCAGACCACTTTAGGATCGCCGCCGCCGTATCCCTGTAGGGGCGTCCCTTGTGGGCGCCCGAATCGCGATGGTCGCCGCAGTCGCCGTCGCCGATCGGGCGCCCAGCCTGCAAGGGGCACCCCTACGGGTGCAGCCCAAACGCAAACCGCTTTAGATGATCGCCGCCGCCGCGTAGAATACAACAGATGATGCTGATGAGGCGGAGCCGGCGTAGCGCCTCCGTGGTCGCTCGATCCCATGGCCACTTGGAAATTCGGCCGCGGCCCCCGCTCGTCAAGTGAAGAATCCCTCGCGAAGCAGCGTGAACGCCCATTGCTATGAGAGGTCGACCATGAGCAAGATGACCCTCGACGGATCAGTCCGGAACGCCAACGTCGGCGACCGTCTGATCGACGTCATCCTCTCGGCCGGAATCCAGCTCCCCTCCGTCTGTTACCACCCCCAGCTTGGACCGATTCAGACGTGCGACACCTGCATGGTCCAGGTGGACGGAAAGCTGGTCAGGGCCTGCGCCGTCGAGGTCGGCGAGGGCATGGAAGTCGTAACCACTACACCCGCGGCGGCCGCTGCGCGGCGGGAGGCGTTCGACCGCATTCTCGGCAATCATCTGCTTTATTGCACCGTATGTGATAATAATAACGGCAATTGCACCGTCCACAACACGACGAAACTGCTGGCTGTCGAGCATCAGAAAATTCCTTTTAAGACGAAACCTTTTCAAGTCGACAACACGAATCCCTTTTATCGATACGATCCCGACCAGTGCATCCTTTGCGGGCGGTGCGTCGAGGCATGCCAGGATGTGCAAGTGAACGAAACGCTCTCGATCCGATGGGAAGACGCGCATCCCCGCGTTTTGTGGGACGGCGGCTCGATGATCGGCGAGTCGAGCTGCGTCTCTTGCGGCCACTGCGTCACGGTCTGCCCGTGCAACGCCCTGATGGAAAAGTCCATGCTCGGGCATGCCGGCTTTTTCACGGATCTGCCGAAATCGACGCTCGACGGCATGATCGAGATGGTGAAGGCCGTCGAACCCGAGGCGGGCTACGGCGCGATCCTCAAAGCGTCCGAGGCGGAGGCGGCGATGCGGGAGTCGCGCGTCCGCCGAACGAAAACCGTCTGCACGTATTGCGGAGTCGGTTGCAGCTTCGACGTCTGGACGAAAGATCGACATATCCTGAAAGTCGAGCCGGAACAGGGACCGACCAACGGAATCTCGACGTGCGTCAAAGGAAAATTCGCCTGGGACTTCGTCAACAGCCAGGATCGCCTGACCAAGCCGCTCATCCGCGAGGGCGACGCCTTCCGAGAGGCGAGTTGGGATGAGGCCCTGGGATTGGTCGCCCGCCGACTCTCGGAGATCAAGGCCCAGGACGGTCCCGACGCCCTGGCCTTCATCTCCTCGTCCAAGTGCACGAACGAGGAGAGCTATCTGATGCAGAAGCTGGCGCGCGCGGTCGTCGGCACGAACAACATCGACAACTGCTCGCGATACTGCCAGGCGCCCGCGACGGTGGGCTTGTTCCGGACCGTCGGCTACGGCGGCGACTCGGGTTCGATGACCGATATCGCCAAGGCCGACCTCGTCCTGATCGTCGGCAGCAACACGGCGGAGAGCCACCCCGTGCTCGCCACCCGAGTCAAGCGGGCCCACAAGCTTCACGGCCAGAAGCTCATCGTCGCGGACATCCGCGAGCATGAAATGGCGCGCCGGGCCGACGTCTTCCTCCGGCCCCGTCCCGGCACCGATCTCGTCTGGCTGTCCGCGATCAGCCGCTACCTCCTCGACCAGGGATTGGCGAAGACGGCGTTTCTCGACCGGTGGGTCAACGGGCTGGAGGCCTACCGCGCGAGCCTCGAACCCTTCACGCTCGAAGCCGCCGAACGGTATTGCGGACTGGCTGCGGAGACCTTGAAGAAGGTCGCTCACATGATCGCGGACGCGCCCGACGTCTGCATCCTCTGGGCGATGGGTGTGACGCAGCACTCGATGGGCTCCGATACGTCGACGGCGATCTCGAACCTGCTGCTCATCACCGGCAATTATATGCGGCCGGGAACAGGCGCTTATCCGTTGCGCGGACACAACAACGTGCAAGGGGCCAGCGACCACGGCGCCATGCCCAACAATCTTCCGGGCTATCAGCACGTCGACGACCCCGAAGTTCGGGCGCGGTTCGAGGCCGGATGGGGCGTCAAGCTGCCGACCACCAAGGGCCTCGACAACCATGAGATGGTTGACGCGATTCAAGACGGCAGGCTCAAGGCGCTCTACATTTTCGGCGAGGAAATGAGCCTGGTCGACGCCAACACCAACTACGTCCAGGACGCTTTCGCCAAGCTCGAATTCTTCGTCGTCCAGGACATCTTCTTCAGCGAGACGTGCCGCTTCGCCGACGTCGTGCTTCCCGCGGCTCCGAGTCTGGAGAAGGAGGGGACCTTCACCAGCACGGAGAGGCGGATTCAGCGGCTGTACCAGGTGTTCGACCCCCTCCCGGGGAGCCGGCCCGACTGGCGGATCATTCGCGACGTGGCGAACCACCTCGGTGCGAACTGGAGTTATGAACATCCTTCCGAGATCATGGACGAAGTCGCGTCGCTGACCCCGCTTTTCGCCGGCGTCTCCTATGGTCGACTCGAAGGCTACAATTCGCTGCAATGGCCCGTCGCCGCCGACGGCGGCGATCAACCGCTGCTCTACACCGAGAAGTTCGCCTTTCCCGACGGCAAGGCCAGGCTGTTTCCCCTGTCCTGGACCGAACCGGTCGATCAACCCGACGAGGAATACGACCTGCACCTGAACAACGGCCGCCTGCTCGAACACTTCCATGAGGGGAACCTGACGTACCGCGTCGAGGGAATCCGGCGGAACACCCCCGACGTGTTCGTCGAGGTCTCTCCCGAGCTGGCCCAGGAGCGAGGCGTTCAGAGCGGAACGCGCGTGGAATTGATCTCGCGCTACGGGCATGTGCGGCTGCGAGCCCTGGTGACGGATCGCGTCCACGGAAAGCAGCTTTATATGCCGATGAACTCGACGGAATCGCCCGTGAATCGGTTGATCGGGAGCCACACCGACGCCGTGACGAACACCCCCGCCTACAAGGAAGCCGCCGTGCGAATGCGGGTGCTGCCGGAGCTGGACGAGAGCCCGATGCCTCGGGGGAACTTTCGCTTCGGCAACCCGACGCCGCAGCAAGGCGTCGAGGTCGAACGGAAATGGAGTCGGCCGGACTATTCCATTCCCGGAATCCCCTTGGTTCAGATTCAACTCGGACCGAACAAGGAGTGAACGCGATGGCTCAACCGATTCTATTGAATTCGCCTCCTCGCGACCCTCGGGCCGAACTCCAGTCTCGACTCCAGAATGCTCCGGCGGAACACGCGGAGGCGTTGCTGTCCGCCTTGGAACTGCTGCAAGGTCTGCATGATCGCGGCGCCCTCGATCTGATGCGTGGCGCGGTGGGATCGAGAGACAAGGTCCTTGAGATCCTCGTGGAGGCCGCCAACTCTCCGGAATCGATCCGGGGCGTCCGCAGCCTGATCGTCATGATCAACATGTTGGGGGCGATCGAGCCCGAGGCGCTCGCAACCTGCACCCGGGCGGTCCCGACGGCCCTGAAGCTGATGACGCAACAACCCGAACGGCCGAGTCTCTGGAGATTGATCAGAGATTTCACCTGGGACAAAGACGTTCGACGCGGCCACTTCGCGCTGATTACCTTGCTGAGGTCCCTGGGCAAGAGCCTGGCCGCGGGCCAGGGGAAGGACTGAAGCAACCCTTGATACAAGCCCGAAGCGCCGGCGAGTGCATGGTACGGATGGCCGGCGGGGGATGCACTCGCTGGCGCTTCGGGCTTGTATTTCTCAGAGTCCGTCGGGGTTCCGGCCCCGGGGCTTCTGGATGTCGAGGATCAGCCGGCCTCGCTTGAAGATCGAGACGGTGCCGGTCGACTGCGAGACGCAGACGGCGATCGCCTCGGTGGTCACGGTAATCGTCGCGCCGGCCTCGTGCCGGGTGCCGAGGCCCTGGGAGAGCGGTTCTTCGAGCTTGCCGCGCGGCGCGAGATACCGCGCGGCGCAAAGAACGACGCCGTCGCCTCGGATCACGTACGCGCCGTCGATCGCCGAATACTCCTTGATCGTCTCTTCGAGCCGAGGGTCGAGGATGTTCCGCTGCTCTTCGGGGTAGCCGTGGAACGGGTTGAAGACGAGCTGATGGCTCTGAGCCAGCACCCGCTCGCAGTCTCCCACCACGAACAGCGCGCCGACGGGACGCCCTTCGCGGCCTTCCACGCCGAGTTCGCTGGCGACGTTCAGGACGCGCTCGAAGACCGGCGGGCTGACGTCCGGGGGCAACGGGTCGGCCGCGCCCGCCGAGAACATCTCGATCTCGGTCCCCATGTCGAGAACCATGATCGTGTCGAGCGAGCCCGACCGGTCGACGCCCGTGAGGCAGAGAATGCGGTCGCCGGCGTGGACGAGGCTCTCGGCGGCGGCGACCAGGGTGGCCACCTTCACCTGCCCCGCGCGGGTCATGGCGATGTCGGGAAGCTGGACGACGTGACAGGTGTCCTTGTAGTCGTCGGGAGGCCTGAACCCGCATCGCCGCGAGACCAGGATGATCCGGAAGTTGACGTCCTCGATCAGGGCGTTGAGGTCGGCGTCTTCCTCGACGACGTCGGCGTGAAGCAGGACCACGCGCGCGCCGACCTCGCGGGCGATCGCGTGGGCGTGTCGAACCAGACTACGGGTGAGCAGCTTCATAAGTATTCATCGTCGATTCGTCAGGGAGTCGGCGCGGCGACTGGTTCTTTGGGGAGTTCCTCGACGCCGGGGCGGCCGTTCGGGTCGGCGACCTCGACGGCGACGCCAAGGATTCCCAGGTCGTCGTACTCCGTCGGGAGTTTGGCAAGGCCCGTCTGCACGATCCGAAGCTGGTTCTTGCCCGGCTTGAGAAGGTCCGCGCGGATCGGGATTCGAATTCGCTCCGGCGTCTCGTTGGCCGTGTGGACGAAGCGGTTCAGATAATCGAAGCGGACGCCGTTGATCTCGACGAAGGTCTTCAACTCGCCGCGCCGGACGAAGTCCGAAAACGGCAGGCCCGGCGTTTCGCCCACGACCAGGATCACGTCGAGCGCCAGGAATTTCGGCCCGTCGAGCCCGTTCGGCAGCTCGAACGACCGCTCCAGTACGCTTCCCTCGGGGAGCGGAGGATCGAGCCGGGGTTCGATCTCGTTGCCCAGGTGATGGGAGGCGGGGTCGATCACAAGTCGCCAGCCGGGCTCCAGAACGCGGAGCCGAATCAGCCGATCGCGGGGAATCTGAAGCGTGCCGGCGAACGGCGTGGCCAGGGTCAGCGTCGAATCCGAAAGAGCCGACACCGCCCCCTCGGCGAAGTCGAAATCCCGCGTGGGGTCGCCGGCCGACACGCGCCACTCCACCCGGGCCAGCGCGCCTTGCACGGGCGCGCCCTCGGCGGGAGTGCGTCGCAGGAAGACGCCGGCCAGGTCGCTCCAATCGAGCACGACCGGGCGGTCGTCGACGGTCATCTCGACGCGGTCCGAATCGCCCTGGCGGATCGCGCCGAAAAGCTGGTCGCCGACGACCAGGCGGGCCTCGTCCTGCGTGGGGTCGATCTCCAGGCTCGACGGCGGCTGGGCGAACCGGGCCACCTGGATCTCGCCGATGATCCCCCCTGGCCCGGCGTTCTCGGACGGAGGGCCCGACGAGGCGATGCGGATCGATTCGAGCGGTCCCGGCGGCCCCTTGCCGTGCGCCAGCTCCTTGCCGTCGACCGCGATCTCGGTGCGGTCGGCGTCGAACCGGACGGCCAGCCGGCGCCAGCCCTCGGCCCGAGCCAGCCGCTGCACGGCGAGCGCCGGGCCCGCCGGCGACTCGACCGCCAGACTGTCTTCGGACCATCCCAGGACGATCCGGATGTTCGCCGGGCCGGTCGGCTCGCGGAGCGTCAGGACGAGCGTCCATTGCTGATCGGGATGAATCTTGCCGTCGTCGCGGAACGTCAGGTCGATCCGCCCGGCGCCCAGCGCCTCCTCGAATCGGCGCTCGATCGACGCCCCCCCCGGAGGCAACCGCAGCGCCCGGTCGGCCGGCGCGGGGCCCGCGTCGGCGACGATCTCGGGCGTGCCGCCGACCGCCCACGTCGCGCCGTCGAGTTTGTCGAACGAGTCGACGAGGACGCGGGCCTCGCCGATCCGCTGCACCAGCGATTGCACGCCGGGCCGCCGCAGTTCGATCGCCTGAGCCTGCCAGGGGACCGAAATCTGCAGCCCGTTCTCGGCCACCCGCCGCAGCATCCCCGAGATCCGCGCCGATTCACCGATCCGGGCCTGGAACAACGGCGGGATGGACGACGCCGAAGGCTCCCTGTCGGCGAAGTCGATCACCCGCCCGGCCTCAACGGGGCGGCTCGACGTCGCCGGCTCGCTTGAAGCCTGGAATCGAAATCCCGCGCGTGGGTCGAGCAGCAGGCGTCCCTCCAGCGGCGGACCGCCCTCCTGCTCCAGTCGCTCGACGCGTTTCGGCTCGTCGGCCGCGGCCCGCGAAGGGCCTTGCACGACGAGCCAGGCCGCGGCCAAGGCGACGGCGGCCGTTCCGATGGTCCCCAAACCAGTCTGTGCGGCGCGGTTGGCGTTCATGAGTGTGATTGTACGAGGTGGTTTTCGCGCGCGACAAGCTTTCGCCGCTACCCCCGTCGAGGCGTCGGCCGGGAATGGTACGCTGGGACGCTCGGCGGACGCCCGCAATGCGCGTCCGATCGTCGTTCGATTCCACCTGATCCGCGAAAGGAGCACCATCGATGAACCCCCTGCCCCGCCGTCGCTGGCTGTGCGTCGCGTCGGCCGTCCTCTCTTTCATTATGTACTCAGGAGCGGCCGGAACGTCGGCCCTTGGCGGAGAATTCGCAAACGCCGACGCCAAGACGTACCGCGTGATCGTCTTCGGCGCCCATCCGGACGACTGCGAGCTGGGCGCCGGCGGCACGGCGGCTCGCTGGGCGAAGGCCGGTTACGCGGTCAAGTTCGTCAGCTTGACCAACGGCGACATCGGCCATCACGAGATCGCCGGCGCCTTCCTGGCGCGTCGCCGGCTCGCCGAGGTCAAGAAGTCGGCCGCGATCCTGGGCGTCGAGACCCAGGTGCTCGACAACCACGACGGCGAGCTCATGCCCACCCTGGAGAATCGCCGCTCCGTCACCCGGTTGATCCGCGACTGGAAGGCCGACGTCGTGATCGCCCCGCGGCCGAACGACTACCACCCCGACCACCGCTACACGGGCGTTCTGGTCCAGGACGCCGCCTACATGGTGACCGTCCCCAGCTTCTGCCCCGACGTCCCCGCGCTCGCCGACAACCCGGTCTTCCTCTACGTCCACGACTCGTTCCAGAAGCCCAACCCGTTCACGCCCGACGTCGTGGTGCCGATCGATTCCGTCATGGACCAGAAATTCGCGGCGCTCGACGCGATCGAATCGCAGTTCTACGAATGGCTCCCCTGGATCGACCACTACCTGGATCAAGTCCCCAAGGACAAGGAAGCCCGCAAGGCCTGGTTCAGGAAGCACGTCGAGCAGCGGTACAGCGTCAGGAGCGATGCCTATCGGGCCAAACTCATCGAGTTCCTCGGTCCCGATCGGAGCAAAGCCGTCAAGCTCGTCGAAGCCTTCGAAATCTGCGAGTACGGCCGACGCCCCTCGAAAGGCGACCTGCTCCGCATCTTCCCGTTCTTTGGGGAGGCGGCGGCGGAGTGAAGCTTCAGCCGCCCTGCCCCGACATCGATAGACTCTCCACTCTGGCCGCCGGCCGACGACGCAAGGGCACGTCCCATCCTCGCGCGCCCACGTCGTCGGGGCCGCCTTTCATCACCGCCTCGGATCGAACGCGCCATGGCCGTTCTTGCGGTCGGGGCCAAGCGAGTCGATGAGGCACTGGCCGTCCCGATGTTCTATCCGAAAGGATTGGCCGGTGAACAGGTCGGCGGGTGGTTCCGCTTCGGCGGTAGATTTCATCCTGTCGGTCTAATCGCCACGACACGAAAAATCGGCCAGGCGGTGGCGTGGAGCTCGTGTTCGCCGTTGGCCGTCGTGATCCATACTTATGATGGATGATTGTGCCCGTCGGATCTTTGACATGTCGGCTGAAGGGAGATTGCCGAACCCTCATGGCGCTGCCGGGACACCCGGCCTCATGAAAATCAGGGAGCACGTTCGGCCGAGTCCGATTACGAGCCCGAGGCGCCAGCGAGTGAATCGACTGCTCTGAAAATTCCGGTCTGTGGTTTGCCGTAGGGGTGCCCCTTGTGGGGGCCCTATCGCCGAGCGTGAGCGGTCGACGTGAAACGAACCGGGCACCCACAAGGGGCGCCCCTACCGGACCTGGTCGCGACGCCAGGCGAAAAGCCCCCCATTTTTTGTGTCGCCACGGCGTCATGATGGTTCGTATCGGGGAATGCCGTCGCGGGGCATTTTCAGAGCAGCAGCCGGTCGGTGAACCGGAATGCGCGCGACGGTTGAGTTCCACCGATCCTCGGAACGCGCTGCGGCGAAGCATGTCTCGCAGACCGATTTCCGTGCGAGCGAAGCCAATTTCGCTCGGCGACGGCTTGGCTTCGACGGTCGAATTGGATCGCAAAAACGAGCGGACGAACCCAATCCGCCGCTCTTGGTTTCCGGTGTCGAACTGACCGAGGAGGTAACGCCGAGTGACGAGCGGGGGAATTTCGGCGCGAACGAACCCAAACGCCATCGAGTGGATTAAAGCCTTGCATCATCTAAGGATAAAGATCAAGGACGGCTTGCAACGCGGGCGCGAACGAACCCAAATTCGGGAGGTTCGGTGCACTGGGCCCCCGCGGGTCGTTGATTGTGGCGAGGGCGAGACACCGGCGCGAACGAACCCAAACGCGTCGGGCGGGCGAAGGCGAGGAGGCGAGGGAATTTCGGCGCGAACGAACCCAAACGCGGAGGGGACGGAAAAGCGAACCGGCGGCCCGAGCTTGCGCTGGGGTCGCCGGTTCGTGGGTTCGAGAGTCGAGGCTGGTTCGACGTCAGTGCGACATCGTGGCCCCGGTGGTCGGGTTGACCGGCAGCGGCGCCGGGGGAGCGTCGACGGCCGGCGGTCCGGCGCACCGGCGGAGGTGGTCCTTGTCGATATAGACGACCTCGACCTTGTGGTCGACGTGGTTGAACGGGATCGGGTAGTCGGCCCAGTACAGCTCGTCATAGTAAACGGTGCACTTGTAGTGGCAATGCACGAGCTGGCAAGGGCCGGCCAGCGGGTAGACCTTGCAGGGGTCGACCTTCTCGCCGATCTTCTCGATCAGGAACCGGACGTTGTTCCGCTGGGTTTCGTAGAAGACGGGGGAACCGTGCTTGAACTTGGGCACCTTGTTCCAGACTTCTTCCTCGCTCGGCGGATCGAGGCACGCCGCGGGGGCGAACTCGGTCGGGATCGGGTCGAGGATCGGGATTTTATCGCGTTCCTCTCGCTTGATGTCTTCTTCGAGCCGCTGCGATTGCGACGCGAAGATCGGCCAAGCGAACGACCAGCCGGTGGGGTGCAGCGGCGAGATATTGCGAAAGACGTAAGACAGCCCGCACCCGAAGTTCGTGGTGCAGAGTACCGTCAAGAAGGCACCGGTCATAAGGCCGCGAACCCAGCGCGGGGTTGTCGGGCTCAGGTGCCGCGCGGATCGGAACATGGTCTTATCCCCTCCTTGGGAACGTGCGCGAACACGCCGGGAGGCGCTCCTGCCTCACCGACTTACTGGCGCCGGGATCGCTTGGACTTGAGACGACCGATCGTTCCGGCGACTTATCACTATCATCGCGACCGGTCTATGTGGTCTAGTTATCGTTCGCGGGCGACTCGGGCTGTGAGGAATTTCCGGAATCCGTCACCGATTTGCCTTGACTCGACACGCCTTAGCCCCCGCTCGTACAACCGATCCGACACTCACTATCAGCATCATCGGCGCTCGGGGCCTCCAAACTTCGACCAGCGTCCGGATTTCAGGCGCTCGCAGGGGGGCGTCCGGCTCGATCCTTGATCCAGGCCCTGAACGCGTTCGCGGCTTCTCGGCCCGGTCCCGCGTCATTGGAATCGCCATAACTTCTTTGCTAAAAAGTCTTTCCTCAGTTACTTGGAGGGTATTGACCGATGTCGGGACAACCTCGGAAGCCGTCCGAGACCAACCCCCTGGCCGATCTGGACGAGTGGGAGGACTTCCTGCTCGAACGCTACCCCGAACCGGAGAAGGCCGACGCGTTCCGCGATTACGGCGACAACGTCCGGCCCGGCGTTCGGGAGTTCTACCGCCTCAACCACACGCACCAGACGTTCGAGTTCGTCCGAGCCAAGGAGGACGAGTTCCTCGGCAAGTCGCGGCGCAAGATGGGAATCTGGGAGGCGATGGAGTTCCTCAACACCCTGGTCGACGACAGCGACCCGGACACCGAGCTGACGCAGATCGAGCACCTGATGCAGACCGCCGAGGCTGTCCGGGCCGACGGTCATCCCCGATGGTTCATCCTGACCGGCCTGATCCACGACCTCGGCAAGATCCTCTGCCTCTGGGGAGAGCCCCAGTGGGCCGTCGTCGGCGACACCTTCCCCGTCGGCTGCCGCTACTCCGACAAGATCGTCTTCCACGACTACTTTGACGCCAATCCCGACTCGAAGAATCCTGAGTACCAGACCCCCACGGGCGTCTACGAACCCAACTGCGGGCTCGACAAGGTCCACATGTCGTGGGGCCACGACGAGTACCTCTACCACGTCGTGAAGGACTACCTCCCCGACGAAGCGCTCGCGATGATCCGCTACCACTCGTTCTACCCGGCCCACCGCGAGGGGGCCTACGCCGAGCTGATGAGCGAGGACGATCAGCGCAAACTGGCCTGGGTCCGCAAGTTCAACCCCTACGACCTCTACTCCAAGGGCGAGGCCCCCCCCGACGTCGCCAAGCTCAAGCCGTTCTACCAGGAGCTCATCGCCGAGTATTTCCCGGCCCAGATCGACTGGTAGGCCAGCTGGAGACGACTCGTGAAGGAAACACTTGGGGGAGAACGGTCCCTGTGGCGAAACTCGTTACGCCCCAAGTGTTTCCGTTTGACTCGATCGATCGAATGGCCTTAATTCGACCCGGTCCGAAGCGCCTCGATGATACCGTCCACGTCGTAGACGCAGCCGCCCCATGTGCCGCCGCCGACGGCCTGGAGGGCCGCCCAGAGGCGGGTGTCGTCGGGCAGGTCGGGGTCGGGCGAGAGCGTCGGGTGGGTGGCGCGGCCGTCGAGGATGCGCGAGCCTTCCGCCTCGCCCACATCGAGGCCGTCCGCTCCGACCAGGTCGATCGAGCCTTCGAGCTTCAGGCGGTCGACGACGATCCGGATCAGGTCGCCGTCGCGAAGCTTGCCGATCGGCCCGCCGGCCAGGGCTTCCGGGCTGATGTGGCCGACGCAGGCCCCGGTGGAAACCCCGGAGAACCGGGCGTCGGTCAACACGGCGACCTGCTTGCCGAACGAGAGGTGCCGCAAGGCCGCCGTGATCTGGTAGATCTCTTCCATTCCCGCGCCCATGGGCCCGCGTCCCATCAAGACCACGATGTCGCCGGGCTTGATCGGGTCGGGCCCCTGCCCCTTGATCGCCGCGATGGCGTCCAGCTCGCGGGTGAAGACCCGGGCCGGGCCGGTCTTGCGGTAGACGCCGTCGGGGTCGACCACCGACGGGTCGATGGCCGTGCTCTTGATGACCGACCCTTGCGGCGCGAGGTTGCCCCCCGGGAAGGTCACGGTGCTGGTGAGCCCCTTCTCGGCGGCCCGCTCGGGGCTCATGATCACGTCGTCGGGATCGACGCCGTCCTCCTGGAACAGCCGCTCGCGGGACCGCTTGCGGCGCTCGCTGGATTCCCACCAGTCGAGCATCCGGCCCAGCGACGCCCCCGTCGCGGTCGTCACGTTCTCGTCGAGCAGGTTCAGGCCGCGAAGGTGGAGCATGACCTCGGGAACGCCGCCCGCCAGGTAGGCCCGGACGGTCGGGTGGTAATGGGGGCCGTTGGGGAGGACGCTGACCAGCCGGGGGACCTTGACGTTGACCTCATGCCAGTCGTGGACGTCCGGCCGTCGCAGGCCGGCGGCGTGGGCGACGGCCGGGATGTGCAGCAACAGGTTCGTCGAGCCGCCGAACGCCGCGTGGACGATCATGGCGTTGCGGATGGCGGCGTCGGTGAGGATCGACTTGGTCGTTAGGCCGCTCTTCGCCAGGTTCACGAGCGCCCGGGCCGACCGCCGGGCCAGGTCGGTCCAGATCGCCTGCCCCGACGGGATGAGCGCGGCGTGGGGGAGGGTCATCCCGAGTGCCTCGGCGACCACCTGGGCCGTCGCGGCGGTCCCGAGGAACTGGCAGCCGCCGCCGGGGCTGGCGCAGGCGCGGCAGCCGAGCGATGCGGCCTCTTCGAGGCTCAGTTCGCCGTGCGCGTAGCGCGCGCCGATGGTCTGGATCTTGCCGGCGTCCTCGCCGTCGCGGGGGGGAAGGGTCACGCCGCCGGGGACCAGGACGGCCGGGAGTTGGGTCGCGCCGGCGAGCGCCATCATCATGGCCGGCAAGCCTTTATCGCAGGTGGCGACGCCCAGCACGCCCTTCCGGAGCGGCAGCGAGCGGATCAGGCGGCGGAAGACGATTGCGGCGTCGTTGCGGTACGGCAGGCTGTCCATCATGCCCGTCGTCCCCTGCGTCCGGCCGTCGCAAGGGTCGGAGACCATCCCAGCGAACGGGACCGCGTCGAGCCGTTTCAGCTCCTCGGCGGCCTCCTTGACCAGCAGCCCGATCTCCCAGTGCCCGGTGTGATACCCCAGGGCGATCGGCGACCCGTCGGGGGCTCGCAGCCCCCCCTGGGTGCTCAGGATCAAATACGGGTCGCGAGCCACATTGGCGGCCTCCCAGCCCATGCCGGCGTTCTGACTGAGGCCGAAGAGGTCCCCGGAAGGCCACTGCCGAAGCATCTCGTCCGTCAGCGGCAACGTCCCCTGCGGCCCCTCGGCGCAGGTCTTGACGTCGTTCCAGTCGATCTCGGCTGAATCGACAAGGCTTGTCCAGTTCCGTACTTGGGAAGATCCTTCAATCGGCATGACGGTGGCTCTCGAGGCGCGACGGGAGGGGGGTCGGAGAAGAACCGGGGGAGACGCCTGCGTCTCCTCGCACCATCATGACACCCCGCCGACGGGTGGAGCAACGACTTCCTTCAGCGACGGCCGCGAACCCGCCCGCCCCCGGGGCTGAAATCGCTTGGCCTTCCATTTGCCTTTCCACCGAGGCGGACGATCGCGTCCGCCGGTCGGGAAGTCGGGAAAGAACCCCGGCGCCTCGGTTTCGCCGCGGCGAGAGCCGCGCGACGTCGCGCCAGCCCAGGCAGTTCCTTGCATGCCGCTGGGTAGGAACCTTCCTAGACAGACCCAGACACCGGCCGCGCCGCGTGCGGCGCGTTGAGATCGTGCGGCCATCTGAGCTTCGACATCACATTGAGGAGAAGACTCATGGAACGTCGTGAACTTTTGGGCATGCTGGGCGTCGGGGCGGCGGGCCTCCTGATGAGCGGCTCGGCCAAGGGGGCGCCGGGGGACTCGGACGAGGAGAAGCAGGCCCGTCACGAGCACCTAGAGAAAATGGGCAAGTGCGCCCTCGTCTGCAACGCGACGGCCCACCACTGCCTTGAACAGCTCAAGAAGGAGGGCTCCGAGAATCGCGAGATGCACGCGAAAGCCCTCGAAATGACGAACGACTGCCAGTCGTTCTGCGTCCAGGCCGCGACCCTGATGGCGCGTCACAGTCCGCTGGCGATGTACGCGCACCAGGCCTGCGCCGACGCCTGCCGCGACTGCGCTGCGGCCTGCGAGAAAGGCCAGGACGAAGTCATGAAGAAATGCGCCGAGGCCTGCCGCGCGTGCGAGCAAGCCTGTCGCGCGTGTTGCGCCAAGGCCGCTTGACGCCTGGAGGTCGCCCCTCCCGTCTCGCCGAGAGAGAGGGGCGATCGTTCTCATTCTCAGAGGAGTTCCTTGGGGGGCTGGGCGCGGTCGACGAGGCGAAGCGGGCGGCCGTCGGGCGAGTCGTAGGTGTGCTCGGGGTTGATGCCGAGCTTCTGATAAAGGACCGAGGCCAGGTCCGCCGGGGTGATCGGCCGTTCGGCGGGGTTGTCGCCGCGCTCGTCGGTCTTCCCCAGGACGAGGCCGCCGGGGAGCCCCGCCCCGGCCAGGAGCACGCTGTTAGCGCGGCCGTGGTGGTCGCGGCCAGCGTTCGGGTTGATCTTGGGCGTCCGGCCGAACTCACCCATCATGACGACCAAGGTCTCGTCGAGCAGCCGGCGGTCGGCCAGGTCGGAGATGAGCGCGGAAAGCCCCAGATCGAGCGGCGGCGCGAGTGTGTTCTTGATCGTCGGAAAGTTCTGAGCATGAGTGTCCCAGCCCAGCGGCCCCGCGCCCCGGTCATTGACCGTGACGAACGAGACCCCGGCCTCGATCAGCCTCCGGGCGAGCAGGCACGATTGGCCGAACGGGTTGCGGCCGTACTTCTCGCGGACGGCCGGCGACTCGTCGGCGATCCGGAACGCGGCCTGCGCGGCGCTCGAAGTCATCAAGGAATACGCCTGGTCGGCGAACTGGTCGCGGCTGTTGGTCAACGGGGTCGGCGGAACGTCGCGGGCGAACTCGTCGAGGCTCTTGACCATCGCCCGCCGCCGCAGCAGCCGTTCGAGAGTCAAGCGGTCGGGGGGAGACAGGTTGCTGACCCGGAAACCCTCCTGGTTGGGATCGCCAGAGACCGCGAACGGGTCGTAGGCCGGCGTCAGGTAGCCGCTCGACGAGAAGGCCGGAGGATCGGGGATCGCCACGTACGGCGGGAGCATCCCACGATGGGCTTCACGCCATTTCGAGACCACGCTGCCGTAACTGGGGAACACCTGCGCGGGCATCGGCCGGTAGCCGGTGAGCAGGTGGTGCGAGGCCCGATCGTGGTCGGCCTCGGGCGAGGTCATGCTCCGGATCAGGGTCGCGCGGTCCATGATCTTCGCGAGATTCGGCAAGACCTCGCTGAGCTGGAGGCCGGGGACCGAGGTCGCGATCGGCTTGAATTCGCCGCGGACGTCGGCCGGAGCGTCCGGCTTGGGGTCGAACGTGTCGATGTGCGACGCGCCGCCGGCCAGCCAGATCAAGATGCAGTTCCTGGCCTTGGTCGGCGGCAGCGACGGCGACGCCCCCAGGCTGCGAAGCCGTAACAGGTCGTCCATTCCCAGGCCGAGGAAGCCGAGAACTCCGGCCCTCAGGATCGATCTCCGGGAGGGACCGGCGCAGACGATCGGAGGAGACGTGCGCGACATGGGAAAACCTCCCGGACGCATCAATGGGAATGGGGTGTCAGTGATTGAACGCGAACTCACGCGAGTTGAGCAACGCCCAGAACAGGTCTTCGGCCGCCTCCTGAAGCGACGTCGCCTGCTTCAGCTCGGCCGTCCATCGCGACGACTCTTCCGCCGTCGGCGGCCGACAGACGGTCCGGAAGTACAGGTTTTCGACCAGCTCCTCGGGCTCGAGTTCGAGCTTCAGGACGCTGGCGAGATAGCCGTTGAGGCTGGCCACCTTGCTCTCGACGACGTCGCCGCCGATCAGCAGGAGCGACTGCTTGAGGCTGAGCGGAGGTGTCTGGACCGAGGCGCAGGCGGACGTCCTCGGGCACCGGCCGAAGGTGTCGAGGATCATGCTTTGCACCGACGGATCGGCCACGCGGATCGCTCGGCGGAACGGGTCGGCCCCCGGAAAGCGGTTGGGCACGTCGGTCGCCTGGGCCAGCGCGTCGGCCATCTGGTGCGCGGTCAGCGGCCGGGGCGTCTGGTGCGAGAACAGCCGCGTGTCGCGCTCGTTGCCCGCGACGGTCGCCGACGACAGCCCGTAAGTTTGCGAGGTCGCGACCGTTCGGATCAGGTCGCGGAGGTCGAACTTCTTGGTCGCGAACCGCTTCGCCAGCGCGTCGAGTAGTTCGGGATGGACGGCCGGATTGGCGCGGCTCATGTCGTCGGCGGGATCAACCAGACCCTTGCCGAAAAACTGGGCCCAGACCCAGTTGACCGCCGCCTTCGCGAAATACGGGTTGTCGGCGGCCGTCATCCAGCGGGCGAGTTCGGCGCGAGGGTCGTCTTTCTCGGCGATCGTCACGAGTTTGCCATCGAGCAGCCGGGCCGTGGCGGGTTTCTGGGTGCGAAGGTGGACGACCTGGCCCTTGGGATTGATGACGATGGTCGGCTTGCCCATCATGGCGCCGGGCATGCCCATGCCGCCGCGCTGGACCTTGGCGAAGAAAGCCGCAAAGCCGAAATAGTCGTCCTGGGTCCAGACGTCGAACGGATGGTCGTGACACTGGGCGCATCGCATCCGGAGGCCGAGGAATCGCTGGGCCGACTGCTCGGCGGCGATGATCGGTTCGAGGGCGTCCATCGCGTAATTCACCGGGCCGCCGGTCCCGATCGCGGTGGGATCGCCGACGGCGGTGAGCATCGTCCGGACCATCTCGTCCCAGGGCGTGTTCTTCGCCAGGCACTCGTCGACCCATTCCTGATAGCGGTACGCGCCGTTGCCCTGCCGCGCCACACTGATCTGAAGCAGGTCGCCGAACTTGATCCGCCAGAACGCGATGAACTCGGGACGCGCCAGCAGCGAATCGACGAGCTTGACGCGCTTGTCCGGGTCTTTGTCGCCGATGTACCGGCGGACCTCCGCCGGCGAGGGCTGGGCGCCGGTCAGGTCGAGCGACGCGCGGCGGAGGAACGCGGCGTCGGTCGCCGGGGGGCTGGGGGGGACCTTCAGGCTCTCCAGCCGCTTGAAAAGCTCGTCGTCGATCAGGTTCGCCCGGGGCAGCGCCCGGAAATCGAAGACGAGCCCCGGGTTGACCGGAGTCGAAAGCCGGACGCTCGCGACCTGAGGGCCGTATCGAACCGTCACGTCGGCCTCGGTGCGTCGCAGAAGCTCGGTCTTGCCGCGCGGGTCCACGGTGACGCTCGATTCGTCGAGCGACTTGTAGACGGCCTGTCGGGTGACGTCGCGGCGGCGGCCGTCGGCGAACTCGGCGAGCACGCGAAGCTGTTGGACGCCCGGCCCCGCCAGCGTCGCGCCCGACGGCTCGATCGTGATCCGCGCCAGTCCCCCGCGCTCCTTGCCGGTCCGAGCCGGCGCGCCGGCCTTGATCCACTGGAAAAGGGTCTGGTAGTCGGGCGAATCCAGGGCGATCCGCGGACCTCCCGCGTGCGGCGTCCGGCCGGTGGATTTGGTCAGCAGCAGGCTTTCGCGGGGGTCAAACGGCGAGATCCGCCTCTGGCCGCCGTCGCGGGCCATGGCCGCGAGGTCGGCTTCGGTGTCATAGCCGAACAGCGATAGGTGGAAGCCGTTCTGGCCCTCCGCCTTGCCGTGGCACGCCCCGGTGTTGCACCCGTGCTTGGAGAGGAGCGGCGCGACGTCGGTCGCGAAATCCCACGAACGGCCGTCTCGAGGCGCGACGATGACATTGGCTCGAACCTCGCCGCCGCCGTCGGACGCGACGATCGCGGCCGCTCCGGCCGATAGTGGAAGCACATAACCTGACGAGTCGATCGTGGCGATTCCCGAGGGTTCGACCCGCCAGATCACCCGGGACGTGAGGTCGCGACCGGCCTCTCCCGCATCGGTTCCGATCGCCAGCAGTTGCACGCCAGGGTCGTCGGCCGCTATCGTAAAGGACGAGGGCTCGACTTTGAAGATGGGGCGGGCTTCAGTCTGGACGATCGGGGGGGGATGCGGCGTCGACGTCGGCCCGTCCGCTCGCGGTGGACTCGCGTCGCTCCTGGGCGGCGTAACCGCCGGCGGAGTGGCTCGGCCGCAACCGGCATGGGCGACCGTCAGACAAGCCGCTATCATCGGGCCGACCCAGCGACGGGGCATGGGATTTGTCTCCTTCCCGTCGAAAAATCGAAATCTGACGGTCTCACGACAAACGTCAGATGAAATTGTATCGCACTCGGTAGAGACAGCAAACACAAAAAACCAAAACGCTCGACCCGCCGATCCGAGGACGTTCCGGGGATACGACGGCGAGCCGCGAGGGATTCCGACGATGGGCAAAGGCGATAGGCGAAGCAAGCGCGGCAAGGTGTTCCGGGGCACGTTCGGCAAGAAGAGGCCCCGCCTCAAGTCCGGCTCGATGGTCAAGCCCGTGGTCGCCGCCGCCACCGCCGCCGCAACGACGCAGGGCTGACGCTTTCCCGTCCGCCGTTTGCGTACTACAATCAGACTGAACGGTGCTTCGGAAGCAGGGACGGCGCGTCGATCGGCGTTGAACCGTCCTCTTGCTTCCGAGACTTTTCCGGCCGATCTCTTACGCACTCGGGGCCGATGTCGGTTCGGGTTGCATCGGCGGTCGGAATTTGGTTCAGTCAGTTGGGGTTGGGACGGAGAAGGTCGAACGGGCCTGCGAGGGATACCAAGCCATGGCCAAATTACGCCTGCTGAAGACGGGTCACGGCGATCTGACGCTCGCCGAGTGGGACAAGCAACGGCCCGACACGGTGGAGACGGCCGCGGCCCTGTTCACCGAGCACGTCACGCCCGGTCGGCTGGCCTTCCGGCTCGACGGCCCGGGCCAGACGCGGGTGATCAAGGAATTTGACGCGGCGGCGCCGGAAATTCTCATCGTCCCCGCCGTTCAAGGGGGCTGAGGCACCCTCGGGTCCTCGGCCGGAGTCGTCGCGCCCGCCCGGGGATTGACTTGGAGCGGGCCGCACGATCGGGGACCGATCGCAATGATTCGCACCGGATATTTGCGCTGGGAGATCGAGGTCGAGGACGTCCGTTGCGCCGCCGACGCCCTGGCCCGCGAAGTCGTCTTTCTCGCCCGTCCCACCCACCGCGTCGTCCGCGTCCGGACGACCAACCACGCCGACGCCGCCGCGCAGTTCGTTCGCGGCGACGCCTCGTACGACAGCGTGCTCCGAACGATCGATGAGAAGCGCGGCGAGGTCGAGCTGACCATTCCCGACGTCGGCCCTCGCCTGTTCCGCTACTCCGAAGCCGACCGCGCCAAGATGCTCCGTTACTGGATGGACAAGCTCCAGCGCGAGGCGAGCGCCTTCGCCCACGAGGTCGTCCGCGTGGCGTCGTCGTTCACCCAGCTCGTCATCGCCAGCCAGGCGCTGCGGTCGGGGTACGCCAGGCTCGTCGAGAACGAGGTCTTCCGCGTCATCGAGGGCAAGAGCAAGCCGCAGCCGACGTCGAACGAACCGATCCGGATCGACGCCGCCGACTACCAGCAAGGGGTGCCCGAGCTGGTCGCCGCCGAGCTGATCCGCGACGTCGTCGAGCCCAAGGAATTCCACGAATTCTGCCAGTTCGACTGCGTGACCGTTCGCAACGGCGAGAATTACTACCGCATCCCGCGTCGGCCGCACGCGCTGATCGAGGTCTGGGAAGTCGCCACGAAGCGCCCCGTCTGCCGTCTTTGCGTGGTCTTCCAAGATCCCGGCATGCCGCCGTCCGACGAGGTAGTGATGAAATACCTCCTCGCCAAGCACCAGCCCGACCTGCTTTGGCAGACTGGCGTCCGCTTCTCGCCGCCTCGGGGGAAGTTCGAGGTCACTCCGTCGCGGCGCTGGACCGTCGATTGACCCCACGTCGATCGCGTCGCGACCGATTCTGGTTGGTAGATGCACCTCTCCGGCCGGCGATAGAGTAAGTGGTTCGGCGCGCGACGTGCTCGACGACATGAGAGGAATCCTTCCTCCGACGTCCCGGATCGTGCGTCGAAAAACGAACAGCCAAGGAGAATCGGCCATGAGAAGCATGTCCATTTATCGCTTGCGCGAACTGCTGGAACCGCTGGCTCCTCCCTGCCTTTCCCTCTACCAGCCGACGCATCGAACCTTCCCGGATCGGCATCAGGACCCCATTCGGTACCGCAACCAGGTGACCGAGCTGGAGGAGTCGCTGCGCCAGAAATATCCCAAGTGCGAGGCGCAGTCGCTCCTTGAGCCGTTCCGGGCCCTGACGGACGATCGCGACTTCTGGAGTTACACCCATGACGGGCTGGCGGTCTTCGGATCGACCGGGGCCTTCCAGGCCTTCCGACTTCAGCGGAGCGTGCCCGAACTGGCCGTCGTCGCCGACAGCCTGCACATCAAACCCCTCGTGCGATTCGTCCAGTCGGCGGACCGCTATCAGGTCCTTTGCCTGCGCCGTGACGATGTGAAGCTCTACGAGGGGAATCGCGACGCGCTCGACGCCGTCGACATGGCTGCCGAAATACCTCGGACGAACGCCGAGGCCCTGGGAGAAGGCGCGCCGAACAAGCCGGAGCGGTCGACCGACGTTTACGGCGGGTCGGCCAAGGGCGACGCGGTCGCGCGCAGTGGTCACGGCTCGGAAAAAGACGTCGCCGAGGGCAATGCCGAGCGATTCTTCAGGGCCGTCGATCGGGGAATCCTCGAGCACCACTCCCTGTCGGCCCCCCTGCCTCTCATCCTGGTGTCGGCGACCGAGAATCACGACATCTTTCGACGGGTCAGCCACAATCCATCGTTACTGGCTGAAGGCGTGAGGCTCGACCCCGCATCGCTCACGGCCGACCGCCTCCGCGAAGAGGTCTGGAAGGTGGTCCAGCCGTATTACCTCCAGCGGCTGGCCGATCTGGTGGAGAAGTTCCAGGCAGCTCGCTCCAAGCATCTTGGATCGGGCGATGTCGCCGACATCGCCCGTGCCGCGGTTGCGGGCCGGGTCGGCGCGCTCCTGGTGGACGGCGGCAAGCTGATCCCCGGCACGCTCGATCACGCCACGGGCGCCGTCACCTTCGACGACCCCTCGCACCCGACGGGCGACGACCTGCTCGACGACCTCGCGGAGCTTGTGCTGCGACAAGGGGGGGACGTGGTGGTGGTGCCGACCGACCGGATGCCGACCGACTCGGGTGCGGCGGCGACCTATCGGTTCTGATCGAAATTTCGCGTTGTAGCGACGACCATCCTCTACCCATCTCGATTGCACGGACGCGCCCCGAGGAGTCGATCCCGCGCCCTGCCCGCCTTGTCGCCGGGAGGAGGGTTTCCTATAGTGCTAGTGAACGTCGCGAGCAGGCCGCGAGGCTGCGCCGAACGACTCAATGCGGCACGACTTGGGGCGCGGGATCGGACTCCGGCGGGGACTTCGCCGGTCCTTCGGGAACATGGGAGCGGAGATGGAGCGAGGGGATTCCACCACGCGCGTCGTGGTTCTGGGCTCGACGGGGTCGATCGGGCTGAGCACGCTGAACGTGATCGAGTCCGACGGCTCGGGGCGGCTCCGCGCCCATGGCCTGAGCGCCCACTCGAACTGGCGGCGGCTGGCCGACCAGGCGCGCGCGATCTCACCCCGGTTCGTCACCGTCACGGACCATCAGCCGGCCGACGAGGTTCGCGCGGCTCTTCGCGGGACGGACGTCGAGGTGCTGACCGGCGTCGAGGGCGTCATCCGCATGGTGCAGGACCCGGCGACCGATCGCGTGCTCAACGCCATCGTCGGTGCCGCCGGTCTGAACGGCACCTGGGCGGCCCTCGAAGCCGGCAAGACCGTCGCCCTCGCGAACAAGGAAACGCTCGTCGTCGCCGGACCGCTGATCATGGACCTGGCCCGCCGCCGCAACGCGCGGCTGCTGCCGGTCGACAGCGAGCATTCGGCCATCTTCCAGGCGCTCCAGTCCGGGAACCGTCGCGAAGTCCGCCGCGTGATCCTGACCTCGTCGGGCGGCCCGTTCCGCGGCAAGACCCGGCGCGAGCTGTTGAAGGTCACGCCCGAAGAGGCTCTCAATCACCCGACCTGGCGGATGGGGCCGAAGATCACGATTGACTCGGCGACGCTCATGAACAAGGCGCTCGAGGTGATCGAGGCCCGCTGGCTGTTCGACCTGGAGCCCGACCAGATCGAGGTCGTGATCCATCCCGAGAGCATGATCCACTCGATGGTCGAGTTCGTGGACGGCAGCGTCATCGCCCAGCTTTCGCCCCCCGACATGCGGCTGCCGATCCAGTACGCGCTCACCTACCCCGACCGTTCCCCTTGCCCCGGGCCGCTGCTCGACCTGACCAAGCCGTCGGCCCTGCACTTCGAGCCCCCCGACCGCGAGACCTTCCCGGCGCTTGACCTGGCCTACGAGGTCATGAAGCGCGGGGGGACGGCGGGGGCCGCATTGAACGCCGCCAACGAGGTCGCCGTGGGGCGGTTCCTCGGCGGCGAGATCGGCTTTCTCGACATCCCCCGCGCCTGCCGGTCGGTTCTCGATCATCACGAATTCGATCCCCGGCCCACGCTCGATCAGTTGTGGAAAATTGACGCCTGGGCCCGCCTGGAGGTGCAACGTTGGATACCCTGAGTTCGATCTGGAACATCCTGAAGGTCGCGTTGGGGCTTGGTTTCGTGGTCTTCATCCACGAGCTGGGTCACTTTCTCTTGGCGAAATGGAACGGCGTCAAGGTTGAGAAGTTCTCCATCGGCTTCGGCAAGACGATCTTCGGGTTCCAACGCGGCGAGACCGAGTACGTCCTGGCCGCCATCCCGCTGGGCGGCTTCGTGAAGATGCTCGGCGAGGGGACCGAGGAGGAAGGGGGAGGCAAATCCACCGACCCGCGCTCGTTCTCGAACAAGTCGGTCGGCGCGCGGATGGCGATCATCTCGGCCGGCGTGATCATGAACCTGATCCTCGGCCTCGGCTGCTTCGCCTACGCCTTCGGTCAGGAGCGTGAGAAGCTGCTGGCGCGGGTCGGCGAGGTCATCGCCGGCTCTCCGGCTTACGAGGTGGGCCTGCGCCCGGGCGACAACATCGTCGGAATCGACGGCAGCAGCGCCGATATCGGATTTCAGGACCTCAATCGCGTCGTCAACCTCAGCTCGCAGGGGCAGGTGATCGTCTTTCACGTCCAGCGTCCGGAGGTGGAGAAAACCCTCGACTTCGCGATTCAGCCGAGGCGTGAGGGGGCCAGCGATCGGCCGATGATCGGCGTCATGCCGGGTCTGTCGCTGCATGTCGTCGGCTATCAGCCCCCCGCCGGAACGGTCGATCCGCCGACGTTTCCGTGGGCGGCCAAATCGGCCGATCCCATGCTGGAGACGATCGTCGCCGCCGGCCCGGTCGGCGAGCCCTCCGTCGCGTTGAGCGATTACGAGGCCTTCCGCATCCTTTCGGCCCGGAATCGCGAGAAGCCGATGGAGATCACGATCGAACATCAGCCGGCCAAGCCCAAGGAAGGGGCGTCGACCCCCGAACGAGTCAGCGTGGTCTTGCCTCCGAACCACATCGTCGATTTCGGCTTTCGACTGGGCGTCGAGCCGATTCGGTCGATCCAGAAGGACTCGCCCGCGCAGGCCGCCGGGTTCCGCGTCGGCGACCGGATCGTCAAGGTCGACGGCCGCGACGACTTCGACCCAATGAGGCTGGCGACCGAATGCTTCGACCACGCTGGTTCGCCGATGACGTTCGAGGTCCAGAGAACCGAGTCGGGCGAGGCGACCCCCAAAACGGTGACGCTCACGGTCACGCCCGCCGCCGCGCCGCCGACCTTTAACTACGGCGAGATCGTCCAGACCGAGGACTTCGAGGTTTCCAGCCTGGGACTTTGCTTTCCGATCCGGACCACGATCGAAGCGGTCCGTCCCGATTCTCCGGCCGCGAAGGCGGGCCTCAAGCCGGGCGACGTGATCAACGCCATCACCGTGCCCAAGACCAAGGGGCGGTCTCACGACCTGAAGTCTGGCGGGCAGGACGTGTGGCTTTCCTCGCGTGAGCAGACGTACCGGTTCGACGACAATACGGCCGCCTGGCCGTTCGCCTTCAGCCTCGTCCAATCGTTTCCGCTCCAGGACGTGGGGTTGACGATCAACAAGGCGGAAAAGCCTGTGTCGATCAAGCCCGAGATCGTGCCCGATTGGTTTGATTCGGATCGGGGGCTCGAACTCTGGCCGGCCACCCGCACGATGCCGCCGCTCGCCCCCCTGGCCGCGCTGAAAGAGGGGCTGAACGAGACGATCGACAACGTGTCGGCGATGTACGCGATGATCCGGAGCCTCTTTTCGGGTCGGGTGAGCCCCAAGAACCTCGGCGGCCCGATCCTGATCGCTCAGGTCGCGTATTCGGCGGCCGACAGCGGGCTGGGGGCGTTCCTCTCGTTCCTGGGCTTCATCAGCATCAACCTCGCCGTGCTCAACTTCCTGCCGATCCCCCCGCTCGACGGCGGCCAGATGGTCTTCCTGCTGGCCGAGAAGGTTCGCGGCCGCCCCCTGCCCGACTCGGCGCTGATCGCGGGGACGTACGTCGGCCTCTTGCTCGTCCTCTGCCTGATGGTGTTCGCAACCTACCAGGATGTGTTTCGACTCCTGACGAGATACTTCTTCTGAGCGTGGGTTGACGGCCCCGGAGGCGCGACATGAATCCGCTTCAAGACCGCATCGAGATCGTCGACGGCCGGCCGATCGTGAAAGCGACCGGCCAGTCGGTCGACGACGTCGTTCGCCGCCTGGAAGGGGGCGAGCCGACGGTGAAGGTCGCGGCCGGCCAGCCGCTCGACCTGATCGCCGCGTTGGCCTTCGCGGCCCTCGGCGACGACTCGTCCGAGGGCCCTTCGCTAGTGCAACAGCCCCCCGGCCGCCCGCGACTGGACGAGGCCTTGTCGGCGCCGGAGCTGGGTCGCCTGTTCCCCAACGCACCGCGGGTCGCGATCCTGGCGCTGTCGGCGGGCCTGTTGCAGATTCACGACTTCTGGGAGCCCAGCCACGAGGCGGCCCAGGAAGCCGACGACCTGGGCGAGCGCCGGTTCTCGGCCTACTGGCACGCCGTCGCGCATCGTCGCGAGCCCGATCCCGGCAACGCCTCGTACTGGTTCCGGCGCGTCGGCAAGCATCCGCTGTTTCCAGCCCTCGCCGAGGCCGCCGCGCCGTTGCTGCTCGAATACGGAGACGACCGCCTGACCGCCCGGCTGACGGGCACGGGCGCCTGGAACCCATCCGCGATGATCGACCTCTGCGCGACGGCGAAGACTGGGACCGCGCAGGCGGGGTTGGCCCGTCGACTCCAGAGGCTCGAACTCGGCCTCTTGCTCGCGGCGACCGCCGAGGCGGCGTCCGATTGACTCACCGTCTGAAGAGACTTAAGATCCGATCACCCCAGGCCCGAATTCCTTCTACTGCTTGCGGCTGCGCTGCCGTGTGAGCATGTCGGACCTCTTTTTCGCGATCGTGGAGCGTGCGAGCATGGCCTCTGAGAATCCCTCGGCCCACAGCGGCGGGTCGATCACCAGCGTCCTTCAAGAAACCCGCGTCTTTCCGCCCCCCGCCGCGTTCGCCGAGGCCGCCGGGATCAAGAGCCTCGACGAGTATCAGAAGCTCTGGAACTGGGCCAACGACGACAACGAAGGATTCTGGGCCGAGCAGTCGAAGTCGCTCGACTGGTTCAAGCCCTGGGATCAGGTCCTCGACTGGCAGCCGCCGTTCGCCAAGTGGTTCGTCGGCGGCCAGCTCAACGCCTCGTACAACTGCGTCGACCGCCACTGCAACGGCCCCGACAAGAACAAGGCCGCGCTGATCTGGGAAGGCGAGCCGGGCGAGCGCCGGGTGCTTCGCTACCAGGATCTCCAGCGCGAGGTCGGCAAGTTCGCCAACGTGCTCAAGGGACTGGGCGTCAAGAAGGGGGACGTCGTCGCGCTGTACATGCCGATGATCCCCGAACTGGTCATTGCGGCGCTGGCTTGCGCCCGGATCGGCGCCCCACACACGGTGGTTTTCGGCGGCTTCAGCGCCGAGTCGCTCGCCGGCCGGATTCAGGACTGCAAGGCGAAGGTTCTGGTGACCGCCGACGGCGGCTACCGTCGCGGCAAGATCGTCCCGCTCAAGGTCCACGCCGACGGCGCGGCCGACGAGTGCCCGACGCTCACCACCGTGGTCGTCTACAAGCGGACCGGGCACGACATCGAATGGAACGAGGGCCGCGACCGCTGGTGGCACGAGCTGGAGGCGGAAGTCTCCGCCGACTGCCCCCCCGAGCCGGTCGACAGCGAACACCCGCTGTTCATCCTCTACACCTCGGGCTCGACCGGCAAACCCAAGGGCATTCTCCACACCACGGCCGGGTATCTGCTTCAGACCAGCCTCAGCTCGAAATGGGTGTTCGACCTCAAGCCGGACGACACCTACTGGTGCACGGCCGACGTCGGTTGGGTCACCGGCCACTCGTATCTGGTCTACGGCCCGCTCGCGCAGGGCGCGACCTGCGTGATGTTCGAAGGGGCCCCCAACTGGCCCGATGAGGCCCGGTTCTGGAAGATCATCGAAGACTATCGCGTCACGATCCTCTACACCGCCCCCACGGCCATCCGGACCTTCATGAAGTGGGGCGACCAGCACCCGCGCAAGCACGACCTCTCCAGCCTCCGCTTGCTGGGAACCGTCGGCGAGCCGATCAATCCCGAAGCCTGGATGTGGTATCACTCGGTCATCGGCGGCGGCCGCTGCCCGATCGTCGACACCTGGTGGCAGACCGAGACCGGGGCGATCATGATCGCCCCGATCCCGGGGGCGACGCCGACGATCCCCGGCTCGGCGACCCGCCCCCTGCCGGGCATCGTCCCGGAGATCGTCACCAAGGACGGTAAGCCCGTCGGCGACAACAAGGGGGGCTTCCTGGTGATCAAGAAGCCCTGGCCGGCGATGCTCCGGACGATCTACGGCGACGACGACCGCTACAAGGCCCAGTACTGGAGCGACATCCCGGGCTGCTATTTCACCGGCGACGGCGCCCGTCGCGACGAGCACGGCAACTACTGGATTATGGGCCGCGTCGACGACGTGCTCAACGTCGCCGGCCACCGGCTCTCGACGATGGAGATCGAAAGCGCCCTGGTGAGCCACCCGGTCGTCGCCGAGGCCGCCGTGGTCGGCAAGCCTGACGAGGTCAAGGGCCAGGGGATCGCCGCCTTCGTGACCCTCGAAACCGGCCAGGCCCCCAGCGAGAAGCTACGGCAAGAGCTGCGCGCCCATGTGACCAAGGAAATCGGAGCCCTCGCCCGCCCCGACGAGATCCACTTCACCGACTCGCTGCCCAAGACGCGCAGCGGCAAGATTATGCGGCGACTGCTCCGCGACATCGCCGCCGGCGTCGAGAGCACCGGCGACACCTCGACGCTCGAAGACCTCGGCGTCCTCGCCAACCTCCGTCGCAGCGAGCAAGGCGAGGACGAATAAGCCCCGACGGTTGCAACTCGATCGTCGCCTTGCAGTTACTTGCGGCTACGATCGAGTTGCAATTTGTCGGAAACTACGGATAATGGTCCTTTCGTCAGTGACAGCGTATTCCGCATTGATGCCGGGAGATGTAGACGTGGCCGTACCGAAGAGACGTAAATCCGTGTCCGCCAAGGGGAAGCGCCGAAGTCACGACGCCCTGACCCCGATCAACCTGACCATTTGCCCGATGTGCAAGCAGTCGGTTCCCACGCACCGCGTACACGCGGAGTGCCTCGCCGAGCACATGAAAAGCGGCGCGCCCGGCCGCATGCCCTTCTGATCGACTCGCGGATTCCTTTCCGCCCGGCTCCCGCCTCGGGACCGCCGCGACGTCTCGAAACCGCCCCTTCATCACGACAGGGGCCAGGTTCGACGTCGACTGCCCTTCAGTCAATTCGACCGCGATCGTGAGGAACCCCAGGGCGACCACCCTGGGGTGAATCCGACGCTGCGCGGTCCGATTCAGGACGGCCCGATTGCGGTCGAACGTTGAGCCGCGACGACCCTACGGCATTGCCGAGATATGCATTACGATATCGATTGACGACCAGCGCGCAAAGAAACGGAGCCGGTGCATCGCTGTTGCACGGCTCCGTTCGGTGGTCGGTTTCGGTCGAGTCGACTCGTTGGGTCGGTCGATCAGATAGGGTAGAGGTGCTTGAGGGTCTTGCGAGCCTCGGCGCTCCCCTTGGAGGCCTTGATCAGGGGGAAGGTCTGGATCTTGCCGTCGACCTCAAGCGTCAACTGGCCGCTGCGGATGACCGAGGTCGCCACGCGGACGTAGCGGGTCGTGCCGTTGGGCATCCAGACGTGAATCCACTGCAAGTTCGGCTTGAACATGCGGCGGCTGATGCCGGTCGTCTTCTTGCCGACGCCGCCGAGGTATTTCGCCTTGCCGCGTTCGGTCTTGCGATTGCCGAACGTGGTCTTCTTTCCACTGACTTCACACTGGCGGCCCATCGTAACCTTCTCCTGCCGATCCGGCGATCCGGTTCTCCCCGTTCGAGAACCCGTCGTCTTCGCCGTCTCGTTCTTGGTCGCGTGATTCTTCGGCTTTCCCTCGGCGAACCGGCAGTTGCGGTTCCGCTTGCGGCACAACGTTTTGCGGCTCGGGATCTGGCAGCGCCCCCGGCGGGCCGGTGTGGCTGAGTTCCCTCAGGACGGAATTCGGGGGCCCCAGAAAACGGAATGCCGCAAATCACTCGCGGGGAAAATCTGATTATCCCTGTTTCGCGGCGAGTTTCAAGGTCGACCTGCCCCATTCCACCCCGAAAGCCCGCGCGCCGGGGTGGAAACGCTTCGGGTTGCCCAATACGCCGGGGTGGCCGTATGCTGCCACCTCGATGAACCGGGACGCAAGACGCACCTAGGGACAGGGAGCGAGCCAACCATGCAGCGACGCACGGAGATGATCGGCTTCGGCGTCGTTCTGGCCGTCTGCGTGACGATTTTCTTCCACGACGCGCTCCTGACGGTTCGCGTACTGAGCCCGGCGGACGTCCTGCTGGTCGAGGCGAGCTTCCGAGAGCCGGGCGACGACGACTACCAGCCGTTCAACCGCCTGCTGATGGACCCCGTCCTTCAGTTTCAGCCCTGGCTCGCGTTCAACCGGGCCGAGATCCGCCAGGGCCGGTTACCGCTCTGGAACCCCTACGCCGGCTGCGGGACCCCGCACCTGGCCAACGGCCAGAGCGCGGTGTTCGACCCGTTCCAGCTCCTGATCTACCTCGGCCCCTGGCCCGACGCTCTTGCCTGGGTCGCGGCCGCCCGGCTCTGGTTCGCGGGCCTCGGAGCGTTCCTCCTGGCCCGATCCTGGGGAATCGCGGCGGCAGGGCGATGGTTCGCCGGCCTGATCTATCCGTTCTGCGGGTTCCTGGTCGTCTGGCTGCTCTACCCGGTCACCCCGGCCGCCATCTGGCTCCCCTGGATCTTGCTGGCGACGGACCGGGCGATCCAGCGGCCGAGCGTGCGGTCGTCCGCTCTGCTCGCCCTGTGCGTCGGCTCCGTCGTGGCGGCCGGCCATATCCAGACCAGCGCCCATGTGTTGCTGGCGGCCGGAGGACTGGCCGCCTGGCGGCTGGTCGAGCTTCCGCGGCCGGCTGTCGGCCGATGGCGATTCGGGCTCGCCTGGTCGTTCGGGATCGTGCTCGGGCTGGGGATCGCCGCCGTCCAGATCGTGCCGCTGGGCGTTTACCTCTCGAAGAGTCCGGTCTGGAGCGAACGCCGGCGCGAGCATCCGCCGTGGTGGGTCTTGTCGAAGCCGAGACTCCTCGAATCGGCCTGCACGGGACTCCCCTACCTTTACGGCAGTCAACGGCGCGGGCATCCGAATCTCGCGCGCGGGCTCGGGCTCAACAACCTCAACGAGTCGGCCGGCGGTTACGCGGGCCTCGCGACCCTGGTCTGGCTCGTGCCGCTGGGTCTCCGCGCTCGGCGCAGTTCGAGGGAGGCGACGTTCCTCGCGGCGATGCTCGCGGTAGGCACGATGGGGGCGTTTCGACTTCCACCCGTCGACAACATCCTCCGCGCGTTGCCGGTGTTGAACGTCACCGACAACCGCCGGCTGACGCTCTGGGTCGCGTTCGCCCTGACGATGCTGGGAGGCTTCGGGATTGATCGCCTGGCCCGGGGCGACTTCCTGCCCCGGGGCTGGCTCTGGGCGTGGCTGGCGGCGGCAGGCGTGCTCGGAGTCGGCGCTGTCCTGGCGCCGATGGCCGAGCCGATGCTCCGCGCTCGGGCGGAGCGGCATTACCAGAACGCTCCAGGAGCGGCGCTCGACTCTATGAAGGCCGCGAGTCGGGCCGAACGGCAGGTCCGCGCGGCCCTCGATTTCGTGCCTCGGCGGTTGGGCCTCGCGGCCGTCGAGTTCCTGGCCTTCGCCGGCCTGGCCGTGGGGGCCCGTCGCTCCGCTCGGCTCGGGCGCGCGCTTCCGGTGAGCCTGATCGTGCTGACCGTCGTCGAACTGTTCGATTTTGGGATCGGCTTGAACCCGACCGTCGACCGCGCGACGCAGGACCGAATCCCGCCGGTGATCGCGCGGCTCCGCGAGCGGATGCGCCCCGGCGACCGCGCGCTGGGAGTCGAGGAGGAACTGCCGCCCAACGTCCTGATGCGGTACGGGCTCGCCGACCCGAGGAATTACGACTCGGTCGAGTTGACGCGCAGCCTCGACTGGCTCGACGCGCTCTACGAGCCGACCGACGAGGCGCGGAGCAGCCGGCGCACGGTGAGCTGGAGGACCGTCGAGCAAGCCCTGCCCCGGCTCAAGGAGAGCGCCGTGGTCGCCGTGGTCGCGGCCTCGCCGCCTCCGAATCCCGGCCTATTTGAACGCGTTGAGCGGGTCGGCGACGCCTGGATCGGCTGGCTCGACGCCCGCGATTGGGCCGACGCAAGCCCCGACGGGCCGCCGCTTTCGTCGATTCGCCCCGGTGCGGGAACGATCCGCATCGAGGTTCCGGCCGGCGCCGTCGGCCCCCTCGTCGCGCGCGAAGCCTGGGACCCCGGATGGACGGCGAAAGTCGACGGCTCGCCCGTGAAGGTCGAACGATATCGCGATGCGTTCATGCAAATTCCGCTGCAGTCGAAATCGCACATCATCGAGCTTACGTATGATCCCATGGAGGTGCGTTGGGGGCTCGCCGCGTCGTCGTCGGCCCTGGTCGTGACGATACTCGGCTTGACAGGATCGGCCTGGTCGCGGATTTGTGGAATAGCCAGGAGAGGGCTTGGACGGACCCGAGCCCGCCGGTTAGAATCCAGCTAAGTGGTTCTGGCCGGAACGGTGACCGGCACGTCATTTTGAGGATGAAACGCTGATGGTCCACTTCACGTGCGATCTCTGCGGCAAGGACATGACCACGTCCGGGGATGGTCGATACGTGGTCAAGATGGAAGCCTACCCGGGTTTCGATCCCAACGAGATCAAGGAAGACGACCTCGACGACGATCCGATGGAAGCCGTCTCCCAGCTCCTTCAGCGCGACGAGAGCCTGTCGTCGGAGGACGTCGCCAAGACCCAGACCAAAGGCTTCCGGTTCGATCTCTGCTCGACCTGCCACCACAAGTTCGTGCGCGACCCGCTCGGCAAGGAAACGCTTCACCAGTTCGACTTCAGCAAGAACTGAGCTGGGACCGCAATCGCGACGGCCGCCGTCGAACGCCGGGCTTCCGCTCGGCGTCGTGGCCGCTCCGCTCGCTTCGCATGGCTCGGTGGTTCGTTCGGCCTATCGGACGACGAGCATGATGACGTTCGTGACGATCGACAGGGCCAGGATCACGGCCATGGCGGCGATAATCTGATTGCGGCTGTTGACGTAGCCGGCGACCTCGACCATCTGGTCCTCGCTGACCGCGGTGGGTCCGAACTCGTCGACGTCGCCCTGGGCGAGCGCTTCGAGGCTGTCGGGGTTCTGGCCGGCGATCATCGGGCTGTCCCCCTGAAGCAGGCACTTGAAGTCGAGAATCAGGTCGTCGGGGTTCGAGTAGCGGTTCTCCCGGTTCTTGGCGAGCATGGTTTCGATCACCATGCCCATGCCGCTGGAGATCCGGGTGTTGACGTGGTCGGGGGGGACCAGCTCGACGCGCGGGTCGACGTGCTTGCGCATCACTTCCGACGGCGTGTCGCCGCCGTAGGGGACCTGGCCGGTCATCATGTGATAAAGCGTCGCGCCGAGGCTGTAGATGTCGGCCCGGATGTCGATGTCGGTCTGGCCGCGGACCTGCTCGGGGCTGATGTAGTAGGGGGTGCCGATGGCCATGCCGGCCTCGGCGAGCCCCCACTTCTCGTCGCCCGTGAGCCGGGCTAGGCCGAGGTCGGCGAGCTTGACGCCGCCGTCCTTGGTCAGGATCACGTTCTCGGGCTTGATGTCACGGTGGATGAGGCCGCGCTGGTTGGCGTGCTTGAGAGCCTCGGCGACGGCCATGGCGATCCGGACGGCCTCTTTTTCCTCGAAGATCTTGTTCTTGTCGATGTAGTCCTTGATCGTCGGCCCCTCGACGTACTCCATGACGAAGAAGAACCGCCCGCCGGCCTCGCCCGCGTCGATCGCGTTGACGATGTTGTTGTGCGACAGCTTGGCCGCGATCTGCGCCTCGCGCTCGAACCGGCGGATGAACTCCTTGTTCTGCGCCAGCGAGTCGAGCAAGACCTTGATCGCGACGATCCGGTTGACGCTGATCTGCTTGGCCTTGAAGACGACCCCCATCGACCCCTTGCCCAGCTTGTCGATGATCGTGTAGCCGGGGATCTCCAGCTTGCGGGCACCCTCGCCGCGCTCCTGGAGCAACCGCATGACCTGGCTGCGGGTCAACACCTTGGCGTTGACCATGATCTCAAGCAGGTTCTGGCTCCGCGCGCTGTCTTTGTCCTGGGTCGCGAGCTTGGCCCGATGCGCCTTGCACGCCTCGACCTCGCCTGGCGTCGCCAGGCCGCGGCGGACGATCGATTTTTCGAGGTTCGTCTCGTCGAGCGCCGAGAGTCCTCGGGCGTCTTTCGGCGTCTCGCCGGTGTCAGCCGGGGTGGCCATGCAGCCGTCTCCGTGCCCTCCACCAACCCCTCAAACAGGGTCGACGGAAGCCCTATTCAAATACCTGCGGACTGTAAATCGTATCGGTTTAGCGCGGCGGCGGAGATGAAGGAAGCCCGCGGCGAACCTCGACTGTCTGTAACTTGATCGCGCGAACCGCCTTTGTCAATCAATTACCCGGCTCGCGGCGGTTTGTGTCGCGCTCGACTCGACGTTCGGGAGTTTCGCATCCGGCGGGGCCGGCGGCGAAGCTTGTGGGACTCCTGAACGTCCGCTATGATTCTAGTGTCTCTTCTTGAGACATGCGATTCAAGGCGCCCGCGGCTGATGCGACCGACCAACGGGTCGGAAACGCAGGGATCGCGGTCGTCGAACATCCTGAGGTATTCCGAATCAGAGGCGGAGGGGTCGTTGTTGAAAATCGGCGTCATACCCGGCGACGGCGTCGGGCCGGAAGTGATTGAGGCGAGCCTGGCGATCCTGGAGAAGGTGGCTCGTCAGGACGGGATCGAATACACGCTTGAGCATTTCAACCTCGGCGGCGAACGCTACCTGGCGACCGGCGACGTGCTGCCGCAGGACGACCTGGACCGGCTCCGTCGCTGCGACGTGATCCTGCTGGGCGCCGTCGGCCACCCAGGCGTCGCCCCGGGGGTGCTCGAGAAGGGGATTTTGCTCAAGCTGCGGTTCGACTTCCACCAGTACGTCAATCTCCGCCCGATCCGCCTGTATCCCGGCGCGCCGACTCCGATCCGCGGCAAGGGGCCCGACGACATCGACATGGTCGTGGTCCGCGAAAACAACGAAGACCTCTACGTCGGCGCGGGGGGCTTCACCTACAAGGGGACGCCCGAGGAGGTCGCGATCCAGACCTCGATCAACACCCGGGCGGGAGTCGAACGCTGCATCCGGTACGCGTTCGAGGCGGCGCGGGCGCGGGCCTCGCGCGGGCCGTTCCACGGCCTTTCCGACGACGACAAGCGCAAGGGATTCGTCCGCCAGCTCACCCTCGTGGCCAAGACGAACGTGCTGACGTTCGCCCACGACCTCTGGATGCGCGCGTTCACCGAAACTTCGCGTGACTACCCGGACGTCAAGTGCGACTATCAGCACGTCGATGCCTGTTGCATGCGGATGGTCACGAATCCGGAACGGTTCGACGTGATCGTCACCACCAACATGTTCGGCGACATCATCACCGACCTGGGCGCGGTGCTTCAGGGAGGCATGGGCCTGGCCTCGTCCGGCAATCTCAACCCCGACAAGACCGCGCCCAGCATGTTCGAACCGGTCCACGGCTCGGCGCCCGACATCGCCGGCCAGGGGATCGCGAACCCGCTGGCCGCCATCCTTTCAACCGCCATGATGCTTGACCACGTAGGCGCGGGGAAGTCGGCCGAGCGGATTCGCCGCGCGGTCGCCTCGGTTCTCGCGCGGCCAACTCCGAAAACCCCCGACCTGGGAGGCAAGAACACGACCGCCGAGGTGGGAAACGCGGTCCGGGACGCGCTCGACTGACGACCAGACGAGCGCCGCGCCCGGGTTGAAAAGCCCGGGCGATCTCTCCCGCGGCCGGCGATCCGACCGACCAGACTCGACTCGACCGCCGCATTTCGAAGCGGCCAGGGTTCGACGGCCTTGTTTGAATACAAGGCACGCTGCGTCTCGTCCGCCACCGTCAAACAGGGAGAGTTTCGCCTATGAGCCTCGGCGCCGGTCACGCCCTTGATGGAAGCGTTCTCGTCCTCAACAAGTTCTTCATGGCAGTGCACGTGATCTCGGCCCGCCGAGCGTTCTGCCTGCTGTTCAAAGATCTGGCCGAGGTCGTCACGATCGACGACGGCCAGTACTCGTCGTTCGATTTCGCCTCGTGGCGCGAGGTGTCCGAAGCCCGGTTGCGGTTCAAAGAGCCGGACGACGAATTCGTCCGCACCGTGCATTTCGAGATCCAGGTCCCCCGGATCATCCGGCTCATGACCTATGACCGCCTCCCGCGCCAGAGGGTCAAGTTCAACCGTCGCAACATCTTCGCCCGCGACGGCAACCGTTGCCAATACTGCGGCCGGCGGTTCACCACCAGCGAGCTGAGCCTCGACCACGTCGTCCCGCGGATTCAAGGGGGGCGGGCCACGTGGGAGAACATCGTCTGCGCCTGCCTCCGGTGCAACGTCCGCAAGGGGGGGCGAACCCCGGTCCAGGCCGGAATTCGCCTGATCCGCGAGCCCGTGGAACCCAAGACCAGCCCAGCGCTTCGGCTCAAACTGTCGCACCGGAAATACCGAAGCTGGAAGGCGTTTCTCGACGCCGCCTACTGGTCGGTCGAGCTGGAATGATCCCGCGCGCCAGGGCCGTCGCACGTCGCCATGAATGCTTCGGAGCAATTTCGCGGACTTTGGTGGCGTGGCGGTCCAGGATTGTGTAGGTTAAAGCTATAGGACTCTTGTCAGGCTGCACAGCTCTCCGGAAACGGATCGACCCCCCCTCTCGCCGAGGTAATCGCGATGCGCCGCACTCGCCTGGATCGACCTTGCAAATCGGGCTTCACGCTGATCGAGCTGCTCGTCGTGATCGCCATCATTGGCGTTTTGGTCGCGTTGCTGCTTCCCGCGGTGCAGTCGGCGCGTGAGGCGGGCAACCGTGCGCAGTGCCAGAACAACCTCAAGCAATTGGGCCTGGCGGCGCAAGAGTATCACGACTCGTTCAACGCCTTCCCCGCGGGCTGGTACTGCGTGGTTCCGGTCTACGACGCCAACAACACGCTCGTCTCCGGCGACGTCACGGGCTGCGCGACGGTCGGCACGCCGTACCAGCCTTACCAGTGGGCCGGCATCGTCGGCCTGTTCACCAAGATCGAGCAGGGCAACCTGTACAATGAGATCAACTTTTCGTTCGCCCCCAACACGCCGATCAACACGACGGCCGTGCGGCGAACGATGACGGGGTTCGTCTGTCCCTCGAACCGTCGTCCCGAAGCGACCACGCAGACCGGCTCGATCCAGAAGCTCGGGCCGTCGGATTATCGCGGCAACATGGCGGCCGGGATGATCCTGCCCGATTCCTCGGGCAACTGCCCGACTCAAGACCCCACGAATCCGTTCTGCCTCAACTTCGACAACGGGTTGACCTATCAGAACTCGTCGGTCGGGATGGCCGACATCACCGACGGGACGACCAACACCTGCCTCTTCGGCGAGACCATCGCCCCCTCCGGCGTCTGGTCCCAGGCGACGAGCTGCTGCGTTCGCACGAACATCGACCGGACCATCAACAAGCCGATCGTTTCGGGCGGGGTCAACTATTACACCTACTGGTCGAGCAAGCATCCCGGCCTGGTCAACTTCGTCAACTGCGACGGCAGCATCCGTACCGTCAACAGCAACATCAACAAGCTCGTACTCAACAAGTTGATGACCCGGAACGGCGGCGAGACCATCTCGGCCGACGAGACGAAGTAAGCGCCCACGCATCCCTCTCTCTCTTCGAGACGATTCGTCCGTCGGGCCGATCAACGAGGTCCGACGGACGTCCCGCCCCCCTGCTCGCACCTCGCACGATCCGTCGACCCAACAGCCGCCCTCGGGACCACTCCCTTGACGACGGACTGCATTTACCACTATGTTTGATATCGTTTCAACATTCGACGAAGCCCACCGAGAAGCTTAGCCCACCGGTCGTCTCACGGCCGTGCGGCGAGTCACCATGGGGGTGCGGCGTGACGATCACCGATCACCGGGTCTTGCGCTGGCTTGCTTCGGTTTTGTTCGCGGTCTTGGCGGTTGCGTCGCTCGCGGAAGCGGGCCATGCATCCGAAGGGATTGAGGCCGAGCCGCGCCGCTTGGAGCTGATCGGGGCATACGCGCGGCAGCAGACCGCCGTCACCTTGCGCCAGGCAGACGGCACGATCGCGGACGTCACCGACCGATGCGACTATCGCGTTGAGCCCCCTGGCGTGGCTGAAGTCTCGCGCACGGGCGTGGTGAGGCCGAGGACCGACGGCCGAGCGACGCTTCACATCCGGCACGGCTCGCATGAGACGGCCGTCGAGCTTCAGGTCGATCGAGCGTCCTGGCGTCGCGTCGCGAGCTATCGCACCGACGTCGCGCCGGTGCTCTCGAAAGCGGGCTGCAACATGGGCGCCTGCCACGGCAACCTGAGCGGCAAGGGAGGGTTCCGCCTCAGCCTGCGTGGGGACGACCCGGCTTTCGACTGGCTGATGCTGACCCATGACGCCCTCGGCCGTCGGATCAACCGGAGCGCGCCCGATCAGAGCCTGATGGTGCTCAAGCCGACGGGTCGCGTCGCTCATGAGGGGGGTGTTCGATTCGGGGCCGATTCGCCGGAGTCGCGGGCCATTCGCGAATGGATCGCCTCGGGCGCGAGCGACGACGTCGCGACCGCGCCTCGGCTGAAATCGGTCCGCGTCTTTCCGACCGAGCGAATCGCCGCGCCGGGCGGTCGGAATCAGCAGCTCGTCGTGACCGCCGTCTTCGCGGACGGAACCGAGCGCGACGTGACTCGCCAGGCCGCGTACGACCCGAGCAACCCGATGATCGCCGAGGTCTCCGCCGACGGCATGGTCCGCGTCGACAGGACCTGCGAGATCGCGGTGGCCGTCCGCTACATGGACGGCCGGGCCGTCAGCCGGCTTGCGTTCATTCCGGAAGGGCCGGTCGTCGCGTGGAACGGCCCGGCCGAGCGAAACCTCATCGACAAGCTCGTTTTCGCCCGGCTCAAGGCGTTGCGGATTCAGCCTTCCACCCTGTCGACCGACTCGGTCTTCCTGCGCCGCGCCTATCTGGACGCCATCGGTCGGCTGCCGACCCCCGCCGAGACCCGCGCGTTCCTGGCCGATCGCGCCCCCGCGAACCGCGAACGGATGATCGACGCCCTGCTCGAACGACCGGAGTTCGCCGATTTCTGGGCGCTCAAGTGGGCCGACCTGCTTCGCAACGAAGAGAAAGCGATGGGTCAGAAGGGGGTCTGGGTCTTCCAGCGCTGGCTGCGCGACGAAATCGCCGCCGACGTCCCGCTCGACGAGATGACGAGGCGGATCGTCGCCGGTCGCGGCTCGAACTGGTCGAATCCGCCGTCGAGCTTCTATCGGACCAACCGCGACCCCACCGCGGCGGCCGAAACGGTGGCCCAGGTTTTCCTCGGTCTTCGTCTCCAGTGCGCCAAGTGCCACAACCATCCGTTCGACGAATGGAAGCAAGACGACTACTACGGCCTCGCCGCCTACTTCGGCAACATCGCCCGCAAGCAGCCGATCACGGTCCGCAAGGACATGCTCGACAAGCACGAGATCAACGGCGACGAATACATCTACGTCTCCGGCCCATCTGGGATGATCGACCCACGGACGCGGGCCCGGCTCGAACCGAAGCCGTTGCACGGCGACTCGCCCCGGGCGAAGCAGACCGATCCGCTCGACCACCTGGCGTCGTGGCTGACCGTCGGCAACCGTCAGTTCACCCGCAACATGGCCAACCGCGTCTGGTACAACCTGATGGGGAGAGGGATCGTCGATCCGGTCGACGACTTCCGCGATTCCAATCCTCCGTCCAACCCCGAGCTGCTCGACGCGTTGAGCGACCAGCTCGAAGCGGGAGGGATGCGGCTCAGGCCGCTGGCGGGCCTGATCATGAAGTCGAGCGTCTACCAGCTCGGCGCGACGCCCAACTCTTCGAACGCCGACGACGCGGCGAACTTCTCGAAAACCGTCGTCCGGCTCTTGCCCGCCGAGGTGCTGATCGACGCGATCTCCCAGGCGCTCGACGTTCCCGGCGATTATCGAGGCGGTCCCCCGGGCCTGCGCGCCGTGCAGTTGCCGGGCGTCGCCCGCGACGTCGCGTTCTTGGAGACGTTCGGCAAGCCCGAGCGGCTACTGACCTGCGAGTGCGAACGCTCCGAGGCGACCACGCTGGCCCAGGCGTTCCAGATGATCAACGGCGAATCCGTGCGCCGTCAGCTCGAAGACCGCGACAACCGGATCGGCAAGCTGACCGCTCGCAAGGCCGCCGACGATCAGATCCTCGACGAGCTGTATCTCGCCGCGCTCTGCCGCGAGCCGTCGGCCGCCGAACGATCGCGGGCGATCGAGCATCTGCACCGCTCCGGCGATCGTCGGGCCGCGTGGGAAGACCTGGCCTGGGCATTGCTGAACAGCAAGGAATTCCTGCTCCGACATTGACCCGGCCGGCGGACGTGGAAGGAAAGACCTCATGACCATCGCGTGCGGCGATTTTCGGGCGACCTCGCGGATGTCGCGTCGGTGTCTGCTGCGAGCCGGGACGGCGGGCCTCGCGGGGCTGGCACTGCCGAGCTTGCTGCGGGCGGCGGCCAACCCGGGCGCCCGGGCCCCGGCCAAGCACATTCTCTTCCTCCATCAGTTCGGCGGGCCGTCGCATCTTGATACGTTTGATATGAAGCCCGACGCCCCCGACGGCATCCGCGGCGAGTTCTCGCCGATCGCGACCAACCAACCCGACCTCCGCGTCTCGGAGCACCTGCCCCGGTTCGCGACGGTCGTCGACCGCTTCGCCCAGATCCGGTCGGTCCATCACAAGATGCGGAACCACAACTCAGCGACCTATTACAGCCTGACCGGCCACGCGCCTCTGCTCGACGACATTCGCCTCCGCGACACCCAGGAACTTTACCCCGCGTACGGCAGCACCGTGGCGCGGCTGGCGCCCTCGGACGATCCGGCGATCCCTTCGTTCATGGCGTTCCCGCATGTGATGCGCGACGGCAGCGTCACGCCGGGCCAGCACGCCAGCTTCCTCGGCAAAGCGTACGACCCGTTCTTCATCGGTCAGGACCCGAACCGCAAGAACTTTCGACTCCCCGAGCTGACGCTGCCCGACAAGCTCTCGCTCGATCGGCTCGACGACCGCCGCGGTCTCCAGCGGCTGATCGACTCGCAGACCGACCTGATGTCGTGGTCCGAGACCGCCCAGGGGATCGACGCTTTCTACGATCGCGCCCTGACGATGCTGGCCTCGCCGCGCGTCAAGCGGGCGTTCGACCTGTCGGAAGAGCCGGACCGGCTCCGCGATGAATACGGCCGGACGACCTACGGTCAGAGCTGCCTGCTGGCTCGTCGACTGCTCGAAGCCGGCGTCCGGTTCGTCTCGGTCTACTTCTCGCCCACGATCGGCGGACCGAAGGGGGGCTGGGACACTCACGGCGACAACTTCAACCAGCTCAAGAACAAGCTTCTGCCGATGACCGATCAGACCGTGCCGACCCTGATCCGCGACATGGCGGCCCGGGGGCTGCTGGACGAGACGCTGATCGTCTGGATGGGCGAGTTCGGCCGCACGCCTCGCGTCACCAACACCAAGCAGTTCGGCCCAAACGGCCGCGACCACTGGCCGAACTGCTACACGGTCTTGATGGCCGGCGGCGGGATTACCCCGGGGGCGATCCACGGCGCGAGCGACCGCATCGGCGCGTACCCGGCCATCGACGCCGTCACCCCCGACGACGTCGCCGCCACGATGTTCTGGGCGCTCGGGATCGACCCCGCCACCGAGGTCCGCGACACTCTTGGCCGCCCCTTGCCGATCGCCGCGGGCCAGCCGATCACCAGTATCTTCTCCTAGAAGACGAACGGCCGCCGCCGCATTCAACGCCTCCATCTTCTGGAGTTCGTCTTGGGTTTAGACCCCGTTGGAGCGTCAGTCGGAACGCGCGCCTTTGGGATGTCGACGTTCGGCAACAGCGATTCGCGGGTGCCCGGATTTTTTAATCAAGCATGTCGGCGTGAATCGCTCCCAGGTAGAATTCACTCAAGATCGAGTGAAGACCAGGCTCTGCGGTTGATGAGCGAGGTTGCCATGCGGAACGTCGATTGGAATAGTCTGGCTTTCAATGACGGCGTGCTCGCCGAACCCGTGCGGGGAGATGGGCGAGTCGTTCTCTGGTTGTCCGGCTCAAGCGACGGCGAGTTCCAGTACTGGGAACGGATCGCCATGACGGCCCGCGCCGAGGCGACCAGCGAGCACGGCATCGACGCGACGCCCGCCGTGGCGATCCGCGCCCGGAGGCGATTGTCCAACGGCCTCTTCAGCAAGCTCGCCAGGAAGCTGAGCAAGCGCGACCCGGAGACGACCTGGACCTTGCCCGACGGGAAAGAGGTCGAGCGCTGCGGCGAGCGAAGAACCGACGTGGCGCTTGCCTGGCCGGACGAGAAAACCGGTACGCTCGACGAACAGAGTCTGCGGAGACGATGGCCCGAATTCCGCCGGTTCCAATCGCTCGCCTCCGACCTGTTCCTGGTCGAAGGCGAGGGCGTGGGCGAGCGGTCGCGATCGGAGATGGAGAGCCCCGCGAGCCCTGAGAGTCTCATCAAGCCGGCCGCGCCGGTCGACCTGGCCACGGCGGCGGCGCAGGTCGTGGAATCGGCTCGCCAGCGCGGGGACGCCGGATCGGAGGTTCAGGCGCTAACCGACCTGGCCCTGGTCGTCCTGATCGGAGGGAACGCCGGCGACGCCGTGACGCATCTGCAAAAGGCGCTGGGCTTGTGCCGCGAGTTGGGTGACCGCGAGCGCGAGACCGACGTCCTGTGCAACCTGGGGTTCGCCCTGCTCGGCGTCGGCCAGGCCCAGTCCTCCCGTGAGACCCTGGAATCCGCCCTCGTCCTGGCGCGCGAGTCGCGGGACGTCTACGCCGAAAAGCTCGTGCTCGAGCGCCTGGGCATGGCGCACTCCAACCTCCAGGACCCGGCTGGCGCGCTGTGGCACTTGAACCGGGCGTTGGAGATGGCCCGCGCGGCCGGCGACCGCCAGCAGGAGCCACGCCTCCTCTGGAGGCAGGCGATCGCCCTGGCCGAGATGAATCGACCCGACCAGGCGATCGCCAAGGGGAAGGCCTCCGTGGCCTTCCTCCGCGCCGATGGAAAGCCCGAAGCGTCGTGGTACGAGGCTCAGATTCAGAAGTATCAATTGGATGCGTCGGTTCTGGCCGCGCCGACGCCGGACTTCATGGGAGGGCCGATCTACGCCGGCGCCGTCACAACGGCCCAGACCGCGCCCGATCCGAAGGCCGGCCCCGGGCTCCTCCGGATGGCCTTGTCGGCCACCAAGGCGATGGCGACGTTCCTCGGTTCGGGCATGAAGACCGCGCCGGCCGACGTCCAGCAAACGCGGCTCGCGACCTGCCGGACCTGCGAGCATCACACGGGCCTCCGCTGCCGGATCTGCGGCTGCTTCACGGATGTGAAGAGCCGGATGGCCCATGAACAGTGCCCGATCAGCAAGTGGCCCGCATGACGCCGCTTATCGTCGGTCCCCTCCCGGCGTCGCAAGCCAAGCTCGGCTTCGAGAACGTTCACTCGAAGTCGGCGACGCCGGCGTGATCTCGGATCGCGCGCCGGAAGATTCTCCCACCTCACATGGCTCGGTTCCAAACCGGACAGCCCCCCCGTCGCCCCGTGACGATCGAGTGCCGACGCCCTAGCTTCCTCCATCCTACGAGAGAGGGCGCGTCGTGAACGGTGAAGGTCGAACTCCGGCTCGCGTCAGCCCGAGTCGGCGGCCCTTGCGCGGCCCCACAAATCTCACGTCCACATCCCTGGGTTTCTGAACGTTTCGTGGTGCTGTTCGCTCGCCGCCCCTGAGCATCGCACACGCCGAACGGCGAACGACGCATTGAATGGCACGACTTGATTTCGTCGAGGATGATTCGAAACTTTTTTTTCTGATATTGCAAAACCGGACTTTGAATCGGCGACGCCGGCTCTCGGAAGGCCGTCGCGCGTCCTCGGCCGCCGCGCGATCATTTCAGTTATCTTAAGACGGACTATGCATGCCGAAGCCGACTCTTATTTAGGTGTTCATGTCGGATCATAACGCCTGGTATCAAACACGTCCGATTTCGCCCGCGCTCGCGATTGCGACCAGCTCTTAAAAGCATGGGATTACTGACCTTACAGAACGGCATGGTCGCATGAATAAGCCGATTTAAGCCTATATAGAGTTTTCAAGTTGCGAATTCCCCCCGGAATGCGTCTTTAATCTGAACACGTTGGTATTTTCCCGTAGAGGGTGCTAGACACGGAGACTGGCCACTGATAAATCGATTCAAACACCATCCACATCAATCAGCACGGTGTCGGAGCGACAAACAACAAGCAGCAGACTGCACGCAATCATTCATGGACGACTCGACAACCTTCGTCTGGGAAACATACGTGAGCGATTCAAAAGGCGCTGCTCGGCGCAGGTCAACACTCGGAGAAAGGCTGCCACATGAAAGCGATGGTTTGCGAAGGGGAATTCCGCACCCCAGGAGCCGCTGATCCGTCGAGGTCTCCCTCGAGAACCCGAGAGGACCGTACGAGAGAGGCAAGCGTGGGACCGGTCAGTGATTCACGTGCTGAAGAGGCGCGTCTGCTTGAGGGGTGCCTGCGAGGTGAGAACGACGCCTGGAAGGCGGTGTTCAAGAACTATCATCCTAAGTTGGTTGCTTATATAGCGGTTATGTCGCAAGGTGGGAGCGGGGAGCAAGCCGAGGAGGTGGCCGCCGCGGTCTGGTGCGCCCTCTGGTGCGGGGCTTCCACGCACTTCGGCCGATACGATCCGCGGGCCGGCGGATTGCTGAAGTATTTCAAATCCTTGGCCCGCGGGGAGATATGGCGGCGAAGACGATCCGAGCGGAGTCGCCGCTTTCGCGAGTGCAAGGCCGCCCGCAGCGAATCGACGCGGGACGAAGTCGGGCGGGGCCTCGTGCTTCAGGAATTCCTGGCCACATTGACCCCTCGCGAACGCGAATTCTGCATGTCGATCCTGATGAGCGTGTCGGAATTCGGCGGTCGGGCGGAGGTTTCCACCTGCAATGAGTGGAAACTTCGCAGCCGCGTCATGAAAAAATTTCGGACGTACATGCTCCAGAATAATTGAGTTCCTATTTCGTCAGGAATTGGCGATTTGCGGAGCATTACCTTGTGTCTGGTGCGATGCGACGATGATGCGAACAATCCTGACGACGAGCCGCCTCCGGGTGGATTGGGATCCATCGCTTCGGACCACCGCGCCAGACGAGTGAGCATCTCATTCCCGTGACCTTCGGCCGAGGCCCTTTCCCTGGAGGGTCCTCCTCGACGCATGGTCACAAAAGTAGGCACCTGGATTCAGGAGTTCCGACCATGACTTGGCTTTCCCGCCTGCTCCCCGCGACCCCCAGTCTTCACCGACACGCCGCCACCCTCAACCGCACGACCAAGCAACGTCGCCGTGTGATGACGCTGGAGAACCTTGAGCAGCGTCTCGTTCTCAGTAACGTGTCGGCCAGCTTCTCGGCCGGAATCCTGACTATCAACGCCGACCAGTTCAATAACTCGTTCAAGATCACGGAAACCACCGCCGCCGCCGGCGGAAAGGTGACCGTCTCCTCGCTGACGCCCGCGACCACGATCAACTCGACCGCCGCGGCTTACCAGACGCCTTCCGCGGTCACGGCGATCAAGGTCAACCTCGTCGGCACCACCGACTCCGACGTCATCCAGTTGGTGGGCGCCGGCAAGACCACGGCGACGACGGTCAAGACCGTCGACTTCACCGTGGACAAGACCTACCTCAACCTCAGCGTGAACAACGTCGACAACACCGGCGCGTTCACGCTCACCACCAAGGGCAAGCTCACGGCCACCGTCCTCAACAGCACGTTCACCGCGCTGTCAATCGATCAGAGCCAGGGCTGCTGCTTGGCCACCGTCGAGCTGGGCAACGACGCCATCGCCGGCTCGGTCAGCGTGAAGGAAGGCAGCGCCGACAAGGACGTCATCAACGTCCACGACAGCAAGCTCGGATCGACCTACCTCGCCCAGGGCAACGGCAACGGCGACACCATCACCGTCACGAACAACACCGTCAAGGATCTGACCGTCTGCCAGGGCAACGGCAACGGCGACTCGATCTCCGTCGACGGCCTCAAGATCGCCTCGACCAGCTTCGGCGTGATCACCACCCAGGGCAACGGCAACAACGACACGACGACGATCAACAACGTGACCGTCACCGGCCTCGTGCCCAACAATCCGCAGATCATCCCCAGCATCTACGTCACCCAGGGCAACGGCAACGGCGACACCGCTTCGGTCACCAACTCCATCGTTCCGGGCAATATCTCGATCTGCCAGGGCGACGGCAACAACGACTCGGCCTCGATCACCGATAGCAGCGCCGGGTTCGTGATCAAGGGCTACCTGTACTTCGGCAACGTGTCGATCAAGCAGGGCAACGGCGCCCAAGACCAGGCCGTGGTCAGCGGCGTCAACGCCAACAACGTTTACGTTTGCCAGGGCAACGGCAACGAAGACTTCGCTTCGGTCACCAGCTCCAAGGTCAATGGCTGCGTCCTGGTCACCCAGGGCAACGGCGGCCCGATCAATAACGATCTGTTCGGCGACATCGCCATCGTCGACGGCGTCACCGGCCTCGCGGGCACCATCAAGGTCAGCCAGGGCGACGGCAACTACGACCAGGCCTCGGTGACCAACTCCGACGCTCAGTGGGGCATCTTCATCTGCCAGGGCAACGGCAATGGCGACTGGGCCATGATCGACACCGTCAGCACCCTCTACGGCGCCATCGCGATCACCCAGGGCAACGGCGGCGGCGACTACGCCTCCATCTCCAACGCCCTCGCCGCGTGCGACATCTCGATCTGCCAGGGCAACGGCGGCAGCGACGCCGCCTTGATCAACACCGTCACCAGCTCGAACGGCAGCGTCTGGATCACCCAGGGCAACGGCGGCGGCGACTACGCCTCGATTAGCAACGCCGATGCGTATTGCAACATCTCGATCTGCCAGGGCAACGGCGACGGCGACCAAGCCTTCGTGAGCTCCTCCACCGCCGGCGGCAACATCAGCATCACCCAGGGCAACGGCAACGGCGACACGGCCGTGGTCGACAGCAGCACCGCCGGGTGGAACATCACGATCTGCCAGGGCGACGGCAATCTTGACACGGCGTCGGTCACCAACTCCACCGCCGTCGGGTATCTGGAGCCCGTCTACGACAACGCCGGCAACCTGCTTTACTTCATCGATTGCGACGGCAACATCAGCATCACCCAGGGCAACGGCTATGGTGACACGGCCAACGTCGACGGCGACAGCGCCAACAACGTCTACGTCTGCCAGGGCGACAACATCTTCACGCCCGATTGCGACGGCTACCCGGGCGACACCGTCAACATCAACGACTCGATCATCACCAGCGACATCGTGATCCACCAGGGCAGCAGTGACGCCGTCGGTGGTTACCTTGTCAACATTGGCGACCAGAGCCCGGTCACCGCGGGCGGGTACACGCTGATCTGCCAGAACGGCGCCGGCAACACCGTCATCCTCGGCTCTGACAGTTCCTCGTTCGAGACCGCCTACCTCGACGTGAACACCGGAGCGGGCGGCGGCGGATTCGTCATGGCCACGAACACCACCGTCGACTGGGGCTCGTACTTCGGCTTCGACTTCACGATCGACGGCGGCGGGGACGGCAACACGTTCTTCGACGCCGGCGGCAACGACGGGGTCACCGCCTCTGCCAACTACAACGTCGTCTGACGTCAACTACGACTCGACACAGGCTCCCCCGCCGCTGGCGGGGGGCCGACGTGCTGCGAAACAGGCCGGGGCCCCCCCGGCCTGTTTCGCATTCCACGACCCACCACCGCCCCCTTCGCCACGCCTTGACTCATCTCGCGCCGCACGAAGATCGCGCCCAGACGCGCACCTCCTAATTATTCCCACATGAACCGCATCGCGCTCGACGTCGCGGGAGTCGTTCAGCTTAAAACAGAGCAGCCACGCTCGGGAAACAGGGCGTGCCGATCATCTCTCCTCGCATCCTGAGGGTATCGCGTTCGCGCCCGTCTCGAAGGCGAAAAGGGCGACGTCGCGGCCTATCTCCCTTCCGGCTCCGTCCGCCGCTCATCGCGTCGCGACGTCCGGAAAATCCAAGCGGCCCTTCCGTTTACGATCGGCGTCGCGATTCCGCCACGCCGGGACCGTCCCGTCCTTGGGCTTCAAGCGTCCGCCCCTTACCGGCCCGCCCCACGGCGTCAAGGCCCTGGTTCGCCGCATGGCTACCGGTTTGCGCAGGGGAAAACCCCGCAATCTACCATGTCTTTCCACCTTCCACGGCACCGAAGTTGTTAATTTTCATTAAATCAGAGAGTTGGTGAGTCTGAAGCACACCATGTGATTAAATAAAGCGACACAGGCGGCTTTCTCGGTGCACGCATGACTTCGTTCTCTTATGATCGTCCCGGCGACTATTTGAATCTCGTAAGACCTGGCCTTCCCAGATCCTCCAGGCGCGAACATGGAACAGATGTTCGCATGCGCGTTGTTCGCGTGGGAATGGCCATCGCCCGGCGGGCCAAGATCATGAAACGAAGCAAGTTGAACCGTCCCTCGGGGCTCGTGGTCGTGCCCCGGGTCCTGGCATTGAGCTGCGGGGTCTTCGGCGTCGGCCTTTCCGCCCAGGCCGACACGATCCTTCTTCCCGCGGATCTCAAGCCGGGACAGACGTTCCAGGTGGCGTTCGTCACCAATGGCACATTGACCGCGGAATCCAGCGATATCGCCGTTTACAACAACTTCGTCACGCTCGCGGCCGCGGCGGCCGGACTCGATGTCATCAATGGTCAGCCGGTGACATGGACCGCGATCATCTCGACCGCGACAGTCAACGCTCGCGACAACGCGCCGCAAATCGCGCCGGTCTATGACGTCGACTCGCTCCTCATCACAGCGGTCCCGGGGGGCCTCTGGAACACCACGTCGAAGTTTTTGAACAACCCGATCAACACAACGGAATCCGGGAATCAGCTCCTCTGGGGATATGTCGGCACTGGGTCCAACGCCAGCGGCGTGAGTTCTCCGGGGCCGACGTTCGGTAGCGCCGCGCCACTCATGGCCCAGGGTGACCTTACATCCATCTTCCCGTCTTGGCTCGCGAATGCGTACCTGTTCCCGGGTACCACATACCACCTTTACGCCCTCTCAAGCCCGATCACGATCCGGGAACCCAACCAGAACCCCGGCGGAGAACCTGGCGGGAATCCCGGCGGGAACCCTGGCGGAGACCTCGGTGGAGACCCCGGCGGGAACGACCCGGGCGGTCCTCGCACAGTGCCGGAGGCGTCGTCGCTGCGACTCGGAATGCTTGGTTTTCTATCGCTTCTGGCGCGGTGGGCGGGGGGGCGTTGGAAGCCGCTGGGCGGCGAACGAAGGCCGTGACGGCGAGGTCGTCGCCTCTCAGACCGCCAGGTCGTCGACGACTGCCTCGATCGTCCCCGGCGCGTAGCCTTCGATCCGGTTGTTCACGAACAGAAAAGCCGGCTGCGAGGCTCGCCACGACCGTTCGGCGATGATCCGCAGCGCCTTACGCACCGCCGGGTTCGGTTCCTGAACGGATTGATAGGGGCTGAACCTCTCGACTGCCTGCGCGTACGGCCGGCCGTGCTTGAGCAAGGCGCGGGCGACGCTGAAATCGGCCGTGAACGCGCCTGGCATGTCGATCTGTTCGAGCGGCTCGGGCATCCGCGTCCAGGCGTTGAACAGATGGGCCGTGTTGTGGGCGCGGAGGAGCGAGAAATAATCCGCGCCCAGGTATTCCGGGTTGCGAACCTCGACGGAGTACCGAAAGCCGGGCGGAAGCTCGTCGAGGAACGGGCCGAGCCGCTCGTAAAAATCCTCGGGCCTGGCGAACGTCGATCGAGCGATCGTGCCGAACTCGAACATCAACACGGCGACCCGATCGCGATGCCGCCAGAGCGGCCGGGCGAACAGCTCCTTGAACAGCTTCGCGTCGAGGAAGCCCTCGTTGACCTTCCCCGCCCGGCTGCCGTAACGCGCGTGTTGCGGCCAGCGCGGGACGGTCACCTCCTCGGGGACCTTGAGCCCGAACCGCAGCGGCTCGGGCGCGTCGTCGAACAGCGTCTTCCAGTACGCCGCCGACGGAAACTGGTAGAAGCTGAAGTCCCCGCCGACGACCGGGAAAACCCTGCCGTACTCGCGCAGGCACTCGCTCTCGAACTTCTTCTGCGAGAACTTCCCGCGCGTCTCGTAGCGGTCGCTTCGATAGATCGATCCCAGCCACCCCTCGTACTTCCACGACGAAGTTCCGAAAAACAAGTTCTTCTCCGCCAAGGCGCGGAGCTTCGGCGCCAGCGATGCCGCCCGGGCTGGCTGATCGTCGTCGGGTTCGGAGTCGAACAGCGAAAGTTGGGCCATGATCACCTGTCGATCGGACGAAGCGCATTTCCACGTATCGCGACGTCCCCATTCTAGTTCTCCGGGTGCCCGATGACGACGCCCCTTCGAACAGAGTTCGAATCCCTCATACGAATCGCGACGTCCCCGCTTGAAGATACTATGTTTCCAGTATATACTGCGAACATAGTAACCAAGAACGAGGCGGAGGCGGATTCCTCATGGGACAGGCGCGACCGTCGGAGTTGGAGCTGCAAGTCTTGGGTGTCTTGTGGGATCGGGGGCCGTCGCCGGTCCGCGAGATCCTCGAAGCGATGCCCGACGGGAAGGATCGCGCATACACGACGATCCTCTCGGTCTTGCAGGTTTTGGAGAAGAAGGGGCTGGTCCGGCACACGCGGCTGGGGCAGGCCAACGTGTATCACCCCAAGCACAAGCGCGGGCAGGTTCTCGGCCCGATGATGAAGGACCTGCTGCGCAACGCGTTCGGCGGCAGCCCGGCGCGGGCGCTTCAGTCGCTGCTCGACGGCGCGGACGTCAGGCCGGGCGACCTCGAAGAGATCCGCAAGGTCATCGCTCAAGCCGAGAGCGATCTCAAGCCCGAGGAGGGTGCGGTATGATCGGATTGAGCCTCTTCGACGAACCGTTGTGGCGCTTCCTGGTCGCGGCTCTCCTGCACACGCTCTGGCAAGGGGCCTTGATCTCTTTGCTATTAGCCTTCGTGCTGCGGAAGTTGCCGGCCGGCCGACACGAGACACGCTACCTGCTGACTCTCGCCGCGCAGTTCAGCGTCTTGCTCGCGGGGCTGACGACCTGGGGCTGGCTCGAACGCCCCGAGGCCGCCGTCCCCGTCTCTCCGGTCCGTCGGGAAGCCGCCATCGAGAAGGCGACGCCCGAGATCGTCACCGAACCGATGGCGAAGCCAGTACAGCCGGCATCCATCATCGTCGAATCGACCTGGGTTCCGGTCCTCGCGATCGGCTGGCTGGCGGGCGTCGGCTTGATGCTGCTCAGGAGCGCCGGGTCTGTTCTCTCGGCCCATCGCCTGGCTCGCGGATCACGCGTCACGGAACCCTCGATCGTCTCGTTGCTCGATCGGCTGCGGGGGGAGCTTCGAATCCGACGTCCGATCCGGGTGGTCGCCTGCGAAACGATCGCCGGTCCCGCCGTGCTCGGAATGATCCGGCCGACGCTCATCCTGCCGATCGCGCTGATGACGGGCCTGCCGCCCGACGCCGTCCGCGCGATCCTGGCTCATGAATTAGCCCATATCCGTCGTCACGACTACGCCGTGAACCTGTTGCAGATGCTTATCGAGTCGCTCTTGTACTTCAATCCGACGGTCTGGTGGTTGGGCCGACAGGTTCGGATCGAGCGCGAGGCCTGCTGCGACGCCCTGGCCGTCCGCCTGCTGGGAAATCCACTGGCCTACTCGCACGCCCTGGCGGAATGGGCCGGCATGATGAGCGTCCCCCTCGGCGTCGCGGCCTGGAGCGGTGACGGTCGACCTTCCACATTATTGGAGCGGATTCGCCGCGTCCTCCGCCCCGGCGAGCGGTTCGGCCCCCAGCGGATCTCGCTTGCGAGTCTGTTCGTCCTGCTGGCGATCGGCCCGATCTTGCTGGCGTTGCTCTGGAAGGGGACCCAGGCCGCCGTCGTCCTGGCCGTTCAGGCCCTCACGCCCGCCCAACGCGTCGAGAAGATCGAGCAGGCGCAGGCGATCTACGGCGTCGGTTCCGGCGGCAAAGCCGTGCTCAAGGGGACGATCCGGACGTCGGACGGCAAGGCGCTCGCCTCGGGGGGGACGCTGTTCCTGCTCACATCCAACGGCAACAGCAGCAGCCAGGGGACGGCCGGCGATTTCCGTGACACGTTCTCCATCGAGTCGGGAACCGGCTCCGCCTGGATCTTGGCCGATGCCGACGATTACGCTCCCAGGCTGGTCGGCCCTTTCAAGGCCGAAGCCGGCAAGACGATCGAGGACATCGCGATCGTCCTCGATCCAGGCTTCCCTTACCGAGTTCGCGTGATCGACGATCGCGGCAAGCCGATCGCGGGCGCTCTGGTCAAAGGGAACTTGCTCAGCAGGGGCAGTTGGTCGTCGAGCCGCCCGGGCTGGACGACGGATGCGAACGGCGTCGCGACGATCGCACACGCCGCGGCTCGGACCTACGGCTTCTCGATCTCGGCTCACGGTTTCCAGATCCCCGATACGAACTTCCGAGCGACTCCTGAGCCGGGAGGAACGGCGAGCTTCTCCCTTCAGCACGCCCAGGAGACGCGCGGAGTCGTCGTCGATCGCGACGGCCGCCCGGTGGCCGACGCGACCATCCGGATCATGGCGGAACACCAACCCGACCGAGGCGGTCGCGACAATGGAACCAATGGGCCGATCGTCGGCAAGACCGACGCCGAAGGCCGATTTCGAATCGACACCCTGTCGGACGGGGCCAGATACTTGCTTCTCGTCGAGTCCAAGACCAAGGATAGCGGCTTCATTCCCAACGTGCAGCCGGGGCAGAACGATCTGCGGGCGACGGTCGTCCCATGCCCGACTCTCGAAGGTCGAGTCGTGGGAGATCTGAAGGCCCTGGAGCATCACCACGGCGTGCCGATCCTCTGGTCGACCCAGGACGTGCCGACCGGTTTCGTCGCGAAGGGCGCGAGCGGACCGGAGACGACGCGATCCAACGGGAGAGTCGCCGTTGATCCATCCGGCGGCTTCAAGCTTGAGAACCTCGTCCCTGGCGCGATGTCCATCCGGTCCGGGAATCGAGTCTGGAAGTATACGATCCCCGCGACGACCGCCCCGCTGATCGTCGACCTGAATCAAGCCCTCAAGGGGCCGGCCGACCGTCGCGTCGCGCTTCATGTCGTCTCGGCGGATGGGGCGGTTCGTTCCCCGGGCTTGATCCGGATCTTTTACAAGAACGGCGACGTCGATCTCGATCGCAAGGTCGAGCTTCGCGATGGACGAGCGGGTTTCGACGCGCCAGTCGGCAGTCAGGTGAGCTATGAGCTTGAAGCGTTGGCCGGTTATTGGTTTGCAAGCGGCAACCTGACGGTGAAGCCGGGAGACGACGATCAAACGGTCGAGATCAAGGCGATCCCGGCGGGCGCGATCGTGGGTCGGGTGCTCAATGTCGACGGCGCGGCGATTGTTGAGAATGTGAGCCTGAACTGCAAGTGCGTGAAGCCCCCCGCGGGTCTCGCCGACCAGTATCTGCACGTCAACAACGTCAGCGTGGACGCCGGCGGCCGGTTCTTCATCTCTCCGCTGCCGCTGGGAGGGACCTACGTCGCGGTCGCGAGTCGCGGCCATGCACCGCAAGCCGGCGATTCGATCCTGCTCGACGAGGTGGAGCCGACGAAGGAGGTCGAGATCCGACTGCCGCGCACAACCGTCGCGACCGGCCGGGTCCTCGGACCCGACGGCCGTCCGTTGCGTGACGCGCCCGTCTCCCTGGTCCTCGAAGACCCCCTTGTGGGAACCAGTTGGGGGTCGCCGGTCTTGACCGATCACGACGGCCGATTCCGGTTCGACGATCTTGCGGCGGATAGGAACGGGTACGCCGCAAAATTGAACTTCCGGAAGGACTTCCAGCCCACCAAGGCGTCGCTGCACCCCGGCGGCGGCCCCACGGAGATCCAGGTCGAGCGCGGAAGGCGGCTGGAGGGCCGGGTCGTGGAGGCGTCGACGGGTCGGCCGATCCCCGGCGTCGAGATGTACGCGATGACGCGAGATCCGGGCATTCCGGGCAGCTACCGGCGATTCGACCCGGAATCGGTGACGGACGACGACGGGCGGTTTCGGTTCAGCAACTTGCCCGAGCAAACGGTTGAGCTGAACGACGGCTCCGGCCTCGATTGGAAGTCGCCGACCTCGCGCGAGGCCCACCCCGACCAGAGCCCGCCGATCGTCATCCGCGCGGCGCTGCCGAGTTGGAGTCAGCTCAAGCCGTCGCCGCCGAAGGAGTGATCGACCGGGTTGCCATGAAAATAGTCCGTGGGACGATCGGGAGAGCGAAATACGAGCCCGAAGCGCCAGCGAGTGAATTCCCCCGTCAGCGTGCCGAGTCAGCGAACGCAAACCAATGCACTCGCTGGCGCTTCGGGCTCGTTTAGGGAGGGCGCTCGCGGCACGACCCGGAGTCCATTTTCATGAGGACGGGCCCCCCAAACTGGGCGATCGCGTCGTATGCTTTAGGTAAGGGAATCTCCGTCCGGAGCGTCCTGGCTCGTTGACAATTCGGTATCGGTGAAGGCGGAAGCGACGTCGAACCATCCCAAATCCGCGCGAACCAACCTAATTGACCAGCGGACGGCCGGGGCGGCGGAAGCAGGGTCGATAACCAACGTGTTCCGAGCGATCGAAGCCAATCCGGCGGCGCGGCGTGAGGCATAGCCATCGCCCGAAAGCATTACAACGGTGAAGCTTGGAACGGACAGTGCCGCCCGCTTTACCTGGGGCGACTCGCTGGTTCCTCTACGAAGGAACGGTCATGAGCCTTTGGCTCAACCCGTCCCATGAAAATGGGGTCGGGTTGGGTTATGCTGCGGATGTCCGGCCCTGGGCGAGAGGCCGTCATTGGCTTTGGTGTCGCGAACCCGCGAAGGAACTTGGTCCCGGCCTCGGCTCGACTTCACGTCGAACCCCGTCCTGTCGCCCCCCGGAAGCGGGGGAGCACGTAGAAGAAACTGCTTTACGCCCCGAGGTCGTCCCACCGGCTCGGACTGCTTCGTTTCCGACCACTCGAGTTGGAGGGGACGTCATGGACATCGTTCACGATCGCTGCGCCGGGCTCGACGTCCACAAGAAGACCGTCGTCGCCTGCGTCCGCCACATCAACCCCGACGGCTCGGTCGCCTCGGTGGTCCACACCTTCGGCACGATGACCGCGGACTTGCTGGCCCTGGCCGACTGGCTCGACGCCCACGGCGTCCGCGAGGTCGCCATGGAGAGCACGGGCGTCTACTGGAAGCCGATCTTCCACATCCTGGAAGGGCGATTCGACGTGATGCTGGTCAACGCCGGGCGGCTCAAGCAGGTCCCCGGCCGCAAGACCGACGTCAAGGACGCCGAGTGGATCGCCCAGTTGCTCCAGCACGGGCTGCTGTCGCCCAGCTTCATCCCCAAGCCGGAGATCCGCGAGCTTCGCGACCTGACCCGGCAGCGCACCGAGTTGGTCCGCGACCGCGCCGCGGTGGCCAATCGCCTCCAGAAGACGCTGGAGGACGCCAACGTCAAGCTGGGGTCGGTGGCCAGCGACGTCCTGGGGGCCTCGGGGCGCGCCATGATCCGGGCGATCATCGACGGCCAGGACGACCCGGAGAAGCTGGCCGATCTGGCCAAGCAGCGGCTCCGGGGCAAGATCCCCGAGCTGAGGCGGGCGCTGTTGGGCCGGGTCACCGACCACCACCGCTTCGTGCTCCGGCTGCTGACGGATCAGATCGACGCGTTGGAACGCCTGATCGAGCGGCTGGACGAGCGGATCGACGAGGCCATGAGGCCGTTCGACGAGGCGGCGGGCCGGCTCCAGGGGATCCCCGGAGTGGGGGATCGGGCGGCGGAGGTGATCGTGGGGGAGATCGGGCCGGACGTGGAGTCGTTCCCGACCGCGGGCCACCTCTGCTCCTGGGCGGGGCTGTGCCCGGGCAACGACCAAAGCGCCGGCAAACGCCGCAGCGGCAAGACGACCAAGGGGAGTCCGTGGCTGCGTTCGCTCCTGGTGCAGTCGGCGTGGTCGGCCAGCCACGCCAAGAACACCGCCTTCAGCATCTGCTACCGTCGATGGGTCCCACGACTCGGGAAAAAGAAGGCTCTCATCGCCGTGGCGCACAAGATCCTGGTGGTGATCTGGCACCTGCTCAAGAACGGGGCCGACTACCGCGAACGCCAACTACCAGCCCCTGCAGCCTGACACATGGCCCGGAAGATTTTCAGAAGAAGCCAATTTCCGCGAGTCGGGTCGGTGGGCGGCTGCCGCTGCTCAAGTCAGATCTCGTGCCGGATTCGGTTGTCGACCGATCCCGGCCGAGGCACCACGCGCAGGCCGGCCTTGCCGAGGCGGCTGACGAGGATCGACCAGTGGCGAGCGAGGCTGTGGGCGTCCATCGTGTGCGAGCAGGCGATCGTCTCGCGGTCGTGCCGGCCGACGACTTTGGCACCGCCGGGGGCGCGAAACAGCGCCCGACGCACGGCGTTGACGCTCGGGGCCAGGACGTAGAATCGTCCATCAAGTGCGTCGGCGTCGGCGTGTTCCGGGGGCGTCGCCTCTTCGTGCCAGGGACGTTTTTTGCTATCCTGGTGTCTCATGCTTGCGATCCCGCGAGCGGCGGCTGATTCTGATTTTCGGGGCTTCGTGGCCATGGTTGATCCTCCCAGCAATATCCGGGCCCATCAAGCCGAGCAGCTTCTCGAGATCGTCTGGCCCGACGGCGCGGTGAATCGGTTCCCGTACCGGTTCCTCCGCTCGGAATGCCCGTGCGCCAGTTGCCGGGACGAGTGGACCGGCGAGCGGATCATCCGGATCGAGCACGTCCGCGAGGACGTCAAGCTCGCCGGGATGGAGATGGTCGGCAACTACGCGGTCCAGCCCTCGTGGAGCGACGGCCATTCGTCGGGCATCTACACCTGGGAGATGCTTCACAACCTGGCCACCGAGATCCCGTGACGCCGACCATCACCGTCGCGATCCCCACCTACAACGGCGAACGCCACATTACCGAAGCCCTGCGCGGGATCTTGGCCCAGGAAGACGCCGCGTTCGACCTTCTCGTCTGCGACGACTCTTCGGACGACCGCACGCTCGAATGGGTTCGCGCCGAGGCCGGCGACCGCGCGCGAATCGTGACCGGCTCGGAGCGGCTCGGCCTGGCGGCGAACTGGAACCGCTGCATGGCCGAGAGCCGCACCCCCTGGGTCGCGATTTTTCATCAAGACGACGTGATGCGGCCGGGGCATCTTCGCGACCATCTCGAAGCGATCGACCGCGAACGGCCCTACGCGCTGGGCTTGATCGCCGGCCCTGCCGACGTCGTCGACGAGTCGGGTAAGCCGGTCGCCGCCGACGTCGTCGACCCCGGTGGCGTTCCGGACTCGACCGGGGCCAGCCCGGGCCGAATCGGGCTTTACCAGCCAGGTGGATTCGTGAGGTCGCTCGCGAGCGGCAACATTCTCCGATGCTCGGCCGTGACGACGAACAAGCGGGCTCACGAGATCGTCAGCGGCTTCGACTCGTCGCTTCGCTACGCCGTCGACTGGGATTTCTGGATCCGCGTCGCCGAGCGGTTCGGCGTGGCGTGGTGCAACGGCCCGGCGACCGTCTCCGTGCGGTGGCACGCGGCTAGCGAGACGCATCGCTTCAAGGCGACCCTCGACGATCTGGAAGAAACCGCACGGATCACGGCCAAATTCCCGGCTCTCGATCAGCGAGCCTGCCGCCGCAAACTCGCCCGCGCATATCTCAACCGCGCGTATGACGCACTCCGCGCCGGCCGGATCGAGCTGGCCCGCGCGGCGCTCGGCCGATCGGTCCATCTCGCGCCGGCGATCGTCGCCACGATCCTTGCCGATCCCCGACTCGCCGCGCAGATGGGCGTTCTCACGCTCGCGCCTGGGCTGGCAAGGCATTGGTTTACCTCGAATCAAGGCGACTGAGAACGCGGTCGAGTCGGAGGCGGCGAGTGTTAGCCTTTCTGCCGCCTGGCCTGCTCTCGCATGTACTTCCGGAAATTCTTCTGGGTCGGGGTCAGGCCGGTCGGCCGCAGGTCGTCCACTTCGAGATCGAGCCACTCGTCGTAGAAGGTCCGGCGTCGGGTCGCGAGGCTCTGAATCGCCCAGAAGATGCCAAGGATGAAAGCCAGGGAGACGGCCTTGATGAGTTCCCGGACGATCCCTTGCGCGATCCCGGGCGGGTCGCCTCCGCCGTCCTCGACCTTCAAGAAGGTGATCAACTTGCCTGGCGAGCGACCGGTCAGCCCCGTAACCGTCCCGAGGAACAGGACCGGGAGCGCCAGAGGAAGCGCCCAGGAAACCGGGGAACCGAAGCTGAGGAACTGCGAGGGGACTCGTTCGAAAACCTCGTTCTCGGCGAAGGCGGAGAGCGCAGAGAGCGGGGCCACGACCACCATCAGGTCAATCATGTACGCGGCGATCCGCTTCAGGATATACATTGGGAGTCGCCCTTCGAGGAATCCGGGTCTTCTTCGCCCGCATTGCATGCGCTCAGTCAGACACGCCGCGAATTGCCATCTGAGCATAAGACCGGCCGAACTCCCTGTAAACGACGTGCAGATCCCTCACTTTTCGATTTTTCAAAAGCGCCGCATTCGACTCATCGCTTATTGGCCCAAGCCTCTTGCGACGGCGGCTGGGTCTTCAGCGTGCCTTGTGTTACGGTTGACGCCTGGAGCATAATGGTAAGATTCCCTGGTTCTGGATCAGACGCTTACCGTGTTGGCCAATCGAGAATGATGAATCCCGTGGCGATCGCCCCACCCCCCTGCTCTTCCCGGAACGCGGGTCCGAACGAGGCGCCGACGCAACTGCCGGTACTGCCGCTCGTTCCGCTCACGCTTCCGCACCTGCCGTCGTCTCGGGCCGAGATGGACGCGCGCGGATGGGACTACGTGGACGTGGTGTTCGTCACCGGCGACGCCTACGTCGACCACCCGGCGTTCGCCATGGGCATTCTGGGCCGCGTGCTGGAGGCGGCCGGATTTCGGGTGGCGATCTTGAGCCAGCCCGATTGGCGGAGCGCCGCCCCCTGGCGGCAGTTCGGCCGCCCCCGGCTGTTCTTCGGCATCAGCGCCGGCAACATGGACAGCATGATCAACCACTACACCGCGAACAAGAAGGTTCGCAACGACGACGCCTACAGCCCCGGCGGCCAGATCGGCCTGCGTCCCGATCGCGCGACGATCCCCTACTCGCATCGCGCCCGCGAAGCCTTTTCGGGCGTGCCGATCATCGCCGGAGGCGTGGAAGCCTCGCTCCGCCGCCTGGCTCATTACGACTACTGGAGCGACACCGTCAAGCGGTCGATCGTGCTCGACGCCAAGGCCGACCTCGTCGTCTTCGGCATGGGCGAGCAGCAGATCGTCGAGATCGCCCGACGGCTCGCGGCCGGCGAGACCGTCAAGGACCTCCGCGACATGCGCGGGATCGCCTACGCCTTGGGCGCGAGCGAGACCCCGCCGGAACTCGCCCTCAAGCTGCCATCGTATGAAGAGGTGAAGACCGACAAGCGGAAGTTCGCCCTGGCGACCAAGACCATCCACCACGAGACGAACCCGCTCAACGCCAAGACGCTCGTGCAGTACCACGACCGCCAGGCGATCATCTGCAATCCGCCTCCGTTGCCGATCAGCCAGGAAGACATGGATCGCGTCTACGGCCTCTCTTACACCCGCCGTCCGCACCCGATGTATAAGGGCGCGCGGATTCCGGCCTACGAGGTCGTCAAGGACTCGGTGACGATCATGCGCGGCTGCTTCGGCGGCTGCACGTTCTGCTCGATCACGGCCCACCAGGGGCGGATCATCCAGTCGCGGTCGAAGGAATCGATCCTCACCGAGCTTCAGCAGATGGGCCGCGACCCGAAGTTCTCCGGCGTGGTCTCGGACATCGGCGGCCCGACGGCGAACATGTACGAGATGCGTTGCACGAAGCCGGAGGTCGAGGCCAAGTGCAAGCGGCTGTCGTGCGTCCATCCGACGGTCTGCAAACTGCTGGGGACCGACCACGGCCCGCTGATCGAGGTGATGCGCGAGAGCCGCCAGGTGGCGGGAATCGACAAGGTGCTCGTGGCCTCGGGCATCCGGATGGACCTCGCGCAGAAGTCGCCCGAGTACCTTGAGGAGCTGGCGCGGCACCACGTCGGCGGCCATCTCAAGGTCGCGCCCGAGCACACCGACTCGAACGTCCTGAAGCTGATGAAGAAGCCGAACTCGAACGACTACGACGGTTTCGCCGAGGCGTTCCAGGCGGCGAGCGCCAAGGCGGGCAAGAAGCAGTTCCTCGTGCCCTATTACATCGCCTCGCATCCGGGCAGCGACCTGGACGCGATGATCGACCTGGCCCTGTTCCTGAAGCGCAACGGCTACCGGCCCGACCAGGTGCAGGACTTCATCCCAGCCCCGTTCGACATCGCCACCTGCATGTATTACACCGGCTTCGACCCGTTCAGCGGCGAGCCGGTCTACGTCGCCCAGCACCTCCGCGACCGCAAGCTTCAGCGGGCGCTTCTCCAGTACTTCCGGCCCGAGAATTACTTCGAGGTCCGCAAAGCGCTCATGGCGGCCGGTCGACAAGACCTGATCGGCTCGGGCTGCGACGCCCTGATCCCCGCTCAACCTCCCAAAGCCGCCCTGCAATCGCGGATGGCCGACGCCCAGCGCTCGCTCGGCGAAGGGAAATACGTCCATACGATCCCTTCTAAGGACGGCGACAAGCCGACCCCCGCCCCGGGCGCGAAGCCTCCCAAGCGGGCCGGCGCCGGAGGGGGTTATCGACCCCACCGCCGCACCGCCCAGAAGCGTAAATCGCGCTGAGGCTCGCCCCCGATATTCCGTCGCCAGGCCGACCGCGTCAGCCGGCGACTTTCGCTCGATTTCCCCCTCCGAGGTCGCTCCGGCATGTCGCGCAAAAACACCCAACCTCCTCGTAAAAGAACCTCAAAACCCTCAACGAACCGTCGACTCTCGGCGGGCGGACGGCCGGTCGGTCCCGCTCGCGGCAAGTCGATCCCCGCGCTCGCCAGCCTGATCGCCTCGCTCGCCCCGGGAGTCCTCCGCGACGTCGTCGAGAAGGACAAGCGGCTGGAGACCTCGCTCACCGCCGCCCACGAATCGATGCGCGGTCTGCCGCGCGCCGACCGTCGGCTGATCTACCGCGCGTTGTCGTCGCTCGTCCGGTGGTGGGGCTGGATCGAACCGCTCAAGCTGGTCCACGTCGAGGATCAGCTTCTGCTCGCCTGGCTGCTCGAGGCGCCCGACGTCCCGGCGGTCTGCCGGTTCTGGGCGAACAAGTCGATGCGCGACCCCGACCGATTGTTCTCCAGCGGCGACGCCCCCAACTGGACGGCCCGGGCGCAGGGCCTGAAGCGGTTCATGGACGGGAAGACGGTCACCGCCGACCCCTGGATGCTGTTTCCGGCCTGGCTCCGCGACGAGCTTCCGGTGCCTCCCGGCGACGAGCCCGCCAAGAGCCGCCGCTTGGCCTTCCTGCATTCGCTACAGACCCGGCTGCCGCTCTGGGTGGGCGTCCGCGGCAAGCCCGAGAAGCCGGTCTGGAACGAGCTGCGCGACACGGGCCTCAAGCCCTGGATTCACCGCCGGATCGAGACCGCGGCGAAGCTCGACCGCGACACCGACGTGGGATCGCTGGAACCCGTCAATCAGGGCTTCGTGGTCGTCGAAGACCTCGCTTCGCAGGCCGTGGCCAAGGTCTGCGATCCCGACCCCGGCGAGCGCTGGTGGGTCGCCTGCGGCGGCACCGGGCTGCACGCGCTGGACCTCGGCGCCGAGATGGCGAACAAGGGGGCGGTCATCGCCACCTTCGACCACGACGCCGCCCGTCACGCGGCCGCGCTGCGGCTGCGCAAGAGCCCCTTCCGCAACGTCGCGGCGAAAGTCTGGGACGGCAAGTACGCGCCCGGCAAGTCGGGCACCTACGACGGCGTGCTGCTCGACGCTCCTTGTTCGGGCGTCGGCGTCTGGCGGCGTCACCCCGAGGTCCGTTGGATCGTCCGCAAGCCGCAGCTCGCCCTATTCGTGGAGCGCCAGCGCCAGCTTCTCGAACTGGCGGCCACGGCCGTTCGACCGGGAGGCGTCATCGTCTACACCGTCGCCACGGCCACGCTCTGTGAAACCCAGGGGCTGGTCACGAAGTTTCTCGCGGACCATCCCGAGTTCCAGCTCGACCCGTTCCCGAACCCGCTCGAAGAAGCGTCGACGACCGGCATCCTCCAGATCTGGCCCCAGATTCACGACTGCGAAGCCCGGTTCATCGCCCGACTGATCCGGTCCCGGGCGAAATGACTCGACGCCTCAGCGGCCGTCGGCCTCGGCCTTCGGCTGGTACGCGGTCCAGAGAGCGCGAAAGTAGCGCAAGACGCGCTCGGGATCGCGACTTTCGGGGATCTCGGCGAGCGTGAAGCCGTCGTACTGCTGACCGGCGAGGAGGGCGAACAGCTCGCGCCAGGGGTACTGGGCGTCGAAGAGATCGCGGAGGTGGACTTCGCGAATCTTGGGCGCCACCAGCGCGAACGTCTCCTTGATCGAGCCGTCGACCACGTCGGACGGATTCGAGTTCCAGCATACGTAGACGTTGGGATGGTCGGCGTACCCGATGATCTTGGCGAGGTTGCGAAGCTCGGACGTGACCGCGCCGTGCACCTCGACCCGGATCTCGACGCCGAAGCCGGAGGCGTGCTCGCCGACCTCGTGAAGCGCCCGGCCGATCTGCCGCAGCGTCTGATCGAGGTTCGCCCCGGCGGGTATCCCGTTGGGCCGGACCTTCACCCCGGGCGAGCCGACGTCGTGGGCGAGGAGGACGTATTCCTTGGTCCCCTCGACGTTCTTGCGAACCACGGCCGGGTCGGCCGCCTGATACTCGAACGCGCTGCCGAGCCCCGCGAGCTGCACCGGCGAATCCTCGAACCGCTTGCGAACCTCGGCCCGCTGCCCGGCGTTCAGCCCGACCTCGACGCCGTGCGCGTGAGTCGTCCGCAGCTCGACCCCCTCGTAACCGAGCGTCCCGAGCGTCTTGATGATCGTCGGGAGGTCCCAATCCTTGGCGATGTTGTACGTGACGGTGCCGAGCTGCATGATCCGCGTTCCCGTGCTCGAGTTGAAGATCGACCGAAAGCGGCGTGACGCTCGGCCGCACTCGCCAAGGATCGGTCAGGCGAACAGGCTCGTCAAGGCCGCGCCGGTGTTGATCCGCATCGGTCGGCCGAAGGTGTCGGGGATCTCGCTGGCCGGATCGACGCCCAGGGAGTGGAGGATCGTGGCGCCGAGGTCGTCGGGGCTGGCCGGGTCGCGCGCCGGGTAGGCACCCCAGCGATCGGAGGTACCCCAGATCTGGCCGCCGCCGATTCCCGCGCCGGCCAGGGCGGCCGAATAACAGCGCGGCCAGTGCTCGCGCCCCGCATTGGCGGCGGTGATCTTCGGGGCTCGACCGAACTCGCCGACCCAGACGACCAGGGTCTCGTCGAGCAGCCCCCGCGCGTGCAGGTCGTCCAGAAGGGCCGAGAAGCCGCGATCAGCCGGTGGCATCAGATCGTTTTTGAGACGGTTGAAGTTGTCGCCGTGCGTGTCCCAGAAGTTCTGGCCGTCGTTGTGCCAGTTGACCGTGACGAGCCGGACGCCGGATTCGACCAGGCGACGGGCCATCAGCAGGCATTGTCCGTGGATGTTCCGACCGTACATCTCGCGGATTCGCGGGGCCTCGCCGTCGATGCGGAACGCGCCCTGCGCCTCGGCCGAGCCCAACGCGTCGAGCGCCCGGGCCTGGTAGGAGTCCCACGCGGGGAGGTCGAGCGCATCGTTCGAGCTCGCCAGCAGCGCCCGCCGCTCGTCGAGCCGTCCGAGCGAGACGCCGTCGGGCAGGCCGAGCCCCGGCACGCGGAAATCGGGCGCGTTGGGGTCGCCGTCGATCCGGAATGGATCGTAGACCTTGCCGAGCCAGCCGCCATGCTGACCGGGCGCCTTCCCTCCGGGCGCCGCCGGGTGGGCGACCGTCCAGGGCATCGTCACGGAGTCGGGTATGGCACCGCTTCGAGGATGAACCTTGGCGACGAGCGCGCCCAGGTGGGGCCAGTCATTGGGCGACGGGCCGGCGTCGTCCGAATTCGGCCGGGGCGCCAGGTGTCCGGTCACGACGCGATGGGCCGTCGAAAGATGGGCCGCGTCGTCGTGGGTCATCGACCGAATGACGGCCAGCCGATGCGACCGCGCCGCGAGCATCGGGAAGTGCTCGCTGATCATCAGGCCGGGCGTACTCGTTGCGATCGTCGAGAACTCGCCGCGAATGCCCGCCGGAGCGTCGGGCTTGGGGTCCCAGGTGTCCAGGTGGCTGGGACCTCCCCACTGGAAAATGAGGATGCACGCCCGGGCGCGGCCGAACCCGTTGGCCCCTGCCCCCTGCCCCCTCGCGTAGAGCTGCGGCAGACTCAGGCCGGTCAATGCCAGGGCTCCGGCCCGCAGCGCTTCGCGGCGTGAGACGTTCTGACGCCGGAAATCACCGCAGCCGAAAGCTTCGGAGGGGCTTGCCATCGCGATCGATCCCCCAGCGCAAAACGAACCCGCCCGGCCGTAATTATTTGAGGCTTGATTAACAATCGTCGGCATCGAAACTATACCGGACGCTCGTGGAGGCGTCCAGTACGGACGATCGATCCGTGGTCGCCGCGAAACGCGATGGCGGAGGACGATCCGGTTATCCCGACGGTGACGACTGAAGTCGATGAGTGCGCGGCGAGCCGTTCCAAACATGCCTTGGCTGAGCAACGGGGGCTGGACTCGCGAGGCTGAAAAGCGTACCTTAGTCGTGTCTTTGACATTTAGCGACCGGGTAGCTCAGTCGGTAGAGCAACGGACTTCAGTTGCGGTTTGCACTGCATTCGGAGCCTCGCGCGGGAAGAAACCGAACCGCGACGAGTGGATGCCGCAGTATGCTGGGACGCCCTGAGAGCCCCTTGCACCACAACGAGGCCGGCGACGGCGATCGTGAAGGTTGAAAAGCCGAGGGGATTGGGTAATCAGCAGGCAAGGGACCGATGGATCATCGGCCCCAGCCTCAGAGACTAGACGCGGCACGCCTGTGATGGCGAAGAGATAGTCCAGACTTTCAACACCGATCCTCGGCGGATCGGTTGGTCGGTGAAAGCCGATGAGGTATGTTAATCCGTTGGTCGTGGGTTCGAGCCCCACCCCGGTCACTCGACGCAGAAGCCGCCGTAAGGCGGCTTTTTGCGTCTAGATCCGTCTTTTCTCGGGGCGAACCCTTCATCGCCGATTGCTCATCCGATCCCGTCAAAACGTCAGGATGCGACAGATCCCGCCCCAATCCGTCCCCTCCGGTGGGCAAATGGTGGGCAAAGACATCGCTTATGGGTTGGCCTTCTGTCCAGTGATTCACCGGATCGGTGGGGTTCGGCCCCTCAGAGGGAACCGCGAGACGGTGGGCAAGACCAGCGGTTCCCGTCGCGGTCTGGATGAATAGGGCGGCTTGAAAAGGCTCGGGAGAACGTAGCGACGGCAGAGACAAGGCCGCGCGTTCCACGTCAACGGCTCGGGGCTTCGTGTAGCGGTCGGTCAGGCCGGGCGTACTGTGCCGCATGATGCGTTGGGCGACGCGCGGCGTCACCCCGGCGGCGTCAAGTAACGTCGCGGTTTGGCATCGAAGGGAATGAAAGTCGAAGAATCGGCCGGATGCATCCACGTAGGGGATGCCGGCGGTCGCCAGGTCGGCGCGCAGCATCTCGGCTCCCTTGTCGACGGGCAGAGGGAAGACGGCCGCATCATTGGCCGTGGACGTCACGAGGGGCCGTAGGTCGCTTGCCAGGTCGCCAGGCAGAGGCATCGTCGCGGCTTCGCCGTTCTTCGTGTAGGCGGGGCTTACGGCGACGGTGGGCGGATCGGCCGTCCAGTCGAACGACGCGGGTGTGATGCTCGCCAGCTCCGCATACCGCAAGCCAGAGGCGACGGCCAGCCGGTAGCACAAGGCTCGGGCCGGGCCGGTCATTCCCAGAACAACAGGGCCGGTGCGGGCGGCTTCCACGAGCTTGTGCAGTTCGGCCACGGCGATGGTTCGTCGATCGTGGCGTCGGTCTTCCTTGGCGTTGTACGTCTTCACCCCTCGCAAGACGCTCTCTCGCGTGCGGTTCGTGTCGTGGCACCAGATGGCGAACGACCGCACGGCCGCGCGGTAATGGTTGAGCGACTGGAGCGACATGCCTTGCGACCGGAGCGCCGCCAGGGCCTTTTGCACGCTTTCAGTCGTCAGGTCGCCAAGCCGGGCCGACGCCAGCCACCCGGCCACCCTCGCTTCATGTTGGGGCAGGTCGGCGCGCTTCGCGGTTCGTGGGTACTCGACATCGGAAAGCGCCGCCCCTCGAACGATCGCCACGAGGCGGCGGACGCGGGAAACCGACATGGAGACGTGACGCGGCGTCCCTCCCTTGTCCCGGATTGCGTCCCCCCACGAAGTGATATGCTCGCCGATCGGTCGGGCCTCATGCTCTCGCCGCACCAGGTCGCGGGGATCGACCAGCCCTGCCTTGATTTTCGCGGCCTCGGACTCGGCGGCCCGAGCCAGCTCTTCGGTCGCGCGTTTGTCGGAACATCCCTTCCTCTCGACCTTCTGGCCGTCGGCGTCGGTGAATCGGTAATACCAAGCCCTACCACGCTTTCGCAGACTCGCCATCGAGTTCCTCTCCTGTTGTCTCAGAGTTCGAATCAGGGGTGCGGGACCGCCGGCGACGATCCCGCCCCCTCGACTCCTATAGGGTTTGCGGCCGGACCGCCCAGCGGGCCACGTTCTGGACGCCGTCCCGTCCGACTTTGGTCAGGACGCGACCGTCGACCACGCACCCATAGAGCGTTCGGAGATGGTTTCCGAGCTTCCTCTTGAGAACGCGCGGATCGCTCGTGGCGAACTCCGCCTCGAGGGCTTCGCGGAAGCCGGCGAGGTCGTCTCGGGTCTGGATCGCCGCGACGGCGTCGCGGACCGTCAGGCCCTCGGTTCCTCCCGGGATCGCGGCCCAGCCCTCGATGAGGCGACGGCGGAAATCCTCCCCAACATCCGTCGCGACGACGGCGGCCTGCGCGGCGATCGGGTCCACGCCCGTCACCCAGTGGACGGCGCCGGCGATCGCCTCCGACCACGCCTCGAAGCTTCCCAGCCTAGTCGGCGGCTCGGGGCGCCCCGCGACGTGGAAAGCCCGCAGGATCACGAGGCAGTCGCGGAGCAATGAGGCTCGGTCGGCCGCGACGTGGGCGAGTAGGCTGTCGTGCCGAAACCCCGTCCGCATCTCGGGGAACTCGTCGGCCGACGCCAGGTGGATCGGGAGCATGCGGCGGGCGAAGTCTCCTTTCGTACGGAGATTGTTCCCGGTCGCGAACCATGTCAGCGACAGGGTGAGCGACGGCGTCATGGTGCTCTGATTGAGGACGCGATCCGTCCAGTTCACGGTCGTCATGGCGTCCTCCAGGGCGGCGCCCCCCAACGGTTCCGTGACGTTGCCCAGCAACACGACCCGGACGCCCGATCGCGCCATGGCCGTGATGCGTCGCCGCATCTCGGAGTTGGACTCGGGCGGCGGCGACGAGTCCAGCGGACGGCCGGCGGCGATCGTCGCGAGTGATCGCACGAGAAGATCCTTGCCGGTCCCCCGGCGGTTCGCCGACACGCCGAACAGCGGCGTCGGGCCGGAATAGGTCGGCCGCCCGACCAGCGTGAGAAGCGACGCCAGGGCGACCGCTCGATCAATGTCGCCGCGAAACGGGAAGTCCACGAGCACTTCGCCGCGGAGACGCTCCCAGGCGGCTCTGGCGTCCTCCAGCGAGGGATTCGCCGGGGTCGGTTCGATGACGATGTTGGGCGCCAGGATCAACCCCGTGAGCGGGTCGTAACCAGGCACGGAAAGAATCGAGCCGTCGGGGCGGATCGTCGGCGCGTCGAGCACGCCGCGAACCACGGGAAAGCGGCCGTCGGGGGCGCGAGCCAAGACCAGTGACAGGACTGAGGGCGGCGGCGAGATCGTCCTGCCGGTAGCCACGTTGAACCACCCCACGCGGCGGTCGAGATGCTCGCGGATTCGCGGCTGGTCGAGCGGTTGAAGTCGCGGCGTCTCGCTTGTCGGCGTGAACTCGACCAGCTTGCCGCCTTGCAGATAAAGATCGGGCGCGGCCTCCAGGGCGCTCATGGCACTGTCAGCGGCGACGGCGGCGTCGTGGTCCCACGGGAGGATCATCCGGTCGGGCCGTAGTCCGGCTGCGGAAGCCGGGGCTTCGGGCTCATAGCCCGTGATCAATCGAAGATTCGCGCCCGGAGAAGTCCGAGACTCCCGGACTCCCGGGGGCTGGTCGGCCCCCGGGAACGAGGAAGAGGAGGCTGGGGCGTCCGTCATGGGCGGCCGCCATTCTCGATGAAGGTGCGAATCGTCTCGACCCGCCACCGCGGCATTTTCCCGACGTGCAGGTCGGGCCGGGGCAGTTTACCTGCGGCCCGAAGTCGTTCGACTACGCGGCGACTGCACGATAGGTGCTGCGCCAGGTCCGTGATGGAGAGAAGCGGGGCGAGAGTGGGCGTGGAGCTGGCGCGGGGCGCCGTTGGAGGAAGAATGATTGGCATGTTGCTGCCTTCAAGATGAGGCGTTTGCGGGGCATGCCGCGTGTGCTCCAGGGCGGAGCGGTCGCGTATATCCGGGAAGTCCGGTCGAGGGGCCCCAACGCGCAGGGAGGGGCCTGGTCTCTGTTGAAATGCTTAGGGCGATCGATTACGGCGGCAAGGGGGGTAGTGGAGAAATCGAGAAAAAAAGCCCTGCCAGCGGTCTAGGGGAAGATCGCGGAAAGGGCCGAGTCGCGTTGCAAATCCCATTTTCGTAATGGTTTAGGGCCGGCGATTAACGTTAATCGCCCAGCTGGTCAGATGTGGGACCAGGTGCGCCGGGTGACTATGTTTGAGACGGTCTGAGGGGCGATCCCGAACCGCGAAGCGATCACTTTCTGTGTAAGTTCGCCAACCAGCGATCGGATAGTCGCGACGTCGGCGTCGGTGAGCTTGGCGCAGCTGTTCTTCTCGCCATGGGCGGAGCGGCCCCAGGTCGAGACCGAGTAGGCGTGGTCGAACGGCGCAGGCGGGGTTCCAGACTTCGGGAGATGGTTCGGACAAGGCGGTGGATTCCGGAGGGAGAAGGGTCGGGGATTCAGGAAGATAAGGCGGCCCGCGCGGCGACGAACCAGGCGGGTCTCATCGGCTTCCTGACAGACCCAGACTCGGGCGCATCGTCCGGAAAAACGGGCTCGGGCGCGGATTCGTCGGCGGGCATCACGTCGTCGCGATCGAGCGACCAGCTCTCAGGGCCGGCGGGCGCGGGGCCGACGGGCGCGGCGGCGGGGGCTGGCTCGGGAACGGGAGGGCAGGCGGCCGACACCGCGAGAGAAGCGACGAACGCCGGCAGCGGCTCCAGGTGGAGCAGGAGGCCGGACTTGAGCGCGAACGAGATCCGGAAGCTCCGGTCCCGCTGCGCCACGTCGCTGTGATGGTTGTGGAGGACGCAGAAACTCCCGCAGCCGCGTACGCCCGTCTTGACCCGCGACCAGGGGAAGATGACGCCCAGCCGCTTCTCGTGCGGGTATCGCGAACGCAGGTCGATCCAAGCGGAGTACATCGAGGACGACGTCACGTCGTTGAGCAGGTTAGTGGCGACGTCGTCGTAGTGGAACACGTACCGCCCGACGGAGAGCCGGACAGGGAAGTCGCGATGGATGCGATGGAAGTCGTCGAAGCTGGCCAGGTTGCCTTCGCGACTCTTGGCCCCCTCGGCGCGCACTTCCTGGATCGTCCCGAGCTTGGTCAGCTGGAGCACGGCGGATACCGCCTTGTCCTCCAGGTTGGACAGGTTGTCCTCGAAACGCCGCAGGAAGGTCGGCGTCCGCGCGAGGGTCTCGGCCCGGCGGCGCACCTCCTCCCATTTTTCACTCGGATTCCGCGGCGTAGCGATCGGGGCGGGCGGGGGCGGCGAGGGCTCGTCGTCGCCGAAAGGCCACGGATCGCCGTCCCTCGGGTCGTCTTCGTACTCCGGTGCCGGCGTCGGTTCCACGACGTGCGCGGGCTTCTCCGCGACGAGCTGGTCGCGGACGACCTGGTCGGGTTCGGGCGCGACGTCCAGGGCAACGGGCGCGGACGTGGGATCGGATTCGTCTGGGTAAACCACGTCGTCGAGATAGAGCGGCCAGCCAGCAGGGGCGTCGGGTTCGTCGGACGGCGCGGGTGGCAGGTCCGGGCCGACGAACTTGTATTCCTTGGACTTGGCGAGATCGCCCTTTCGAGGGTGGAACGTGTAGTCGTCCGAAACGCAGACGATCAGTCTTTCGTCGCCCATCCACCGCAAGAATTGCGTCACGGTGTTCGACTTCAAGCCGGACAGTTGCTCCAACTGTGTCCGCGCGACGAAGAACGTCCGCCCCGGGTTCCCGCGACTCAACAAGTAACACATCGAGACAAAGCGTTTGTACTTGGGAGTCAGGTCCAGGCACGGATACGGAGTCACTTCGCCCACGATCCATGCGAGCGCCAGGGGGTTGGTGTCGCCCGGGAAGCGCACCAGGGCGAACGCGCGGAGGAAGTACCCGCCGTAGAAGTTATCGAAATCCCGGCCTTGAAGTACGCAAAAGTGAGCCGCGGCGGGCGCCAAGGGGGTTGGGTCGGCGCTGACGCCCCTGAGCGCGCGGGCGAGCTTGAAGGCGGCTCTGTAATCCGGAATACGCGGGTCGACCGCGGCGTGGATCTCTTCCGCCTTGCGGATGAAACGGGCGGCGTCGGATAGGTCGGAATCGGTGTTGCTCGGCGCGACGGCTGGCGTAGTATCGATGCTGCTCATGGAACTCCGGGACCGCGGCGGTTGCACCCGCCTCGGTCCTTTCGCATTGGGGCTGGGCCGGGATGAGGAAGTGAGGGGCGCGCGGGGATGGGCCGGTGCGCGCGACCGGGTGCAGCCGTCAGTCGGCGAGCGTGGCGGCGGCTTCAAGGCGGGCGACCTCTGCATACAGCAGTGTGCGGATGGCGGCGCTCACGGTTGTGCGCGGGGGCAGGCTCGCCAGCAGGAGGTCGAGCATCGGCATCTCGTCCCGGGCGAGCGCGAAGCCGAACGTGGCGCGACGGGAACCCACGGCGCGGCGTTGCTGGGTCGGGATGATGGTCGGGGTCTGGGTGGGCATCGTTGAGCATTCCTGAGAAGACCGGCGGAGCGGATGTTCGCTCCCCAGACCTGATGCTGCCATAGGCTGCGAGATTGCAACAACAATATCAATCGAAGAAAATCGCTGCCGTGATGCTTTTTTGAAACACGCGGCCCAACGTGCTGGGCAGCTCGCCCGGACCTTCGCTGCACGCGGCGCGGACGTCGAACCACGTCGCCATCGAACCACGTCGCCATCGAACCACGTCGCCATCGAACCACGTCGCCATCGAACCACGTCGAACCACGTACAAGCGGGGTCCAGGGGCGGCAGCCCCTGGAAGAGCGAAGCGAACATCGATTCGCGGATGAGCCGAAGGCGAACCGCGAATCGATAAATCAATCTGTTGGCTCATGGAGATTCCTGGAAAGACTAGAGATACTGAAGAGACTGGAGATTCGTGGAGAGACTGTTGTTTCTGGTGTCTCTGGTGAAAACGCAGGAATTTCGATGGATTCGCCCGGTCAGATATATCGCCCTCATCCGCCGACTGGCCGCCTCACCAGCTCACCCCACCTCATCCGCCGACTGGTCGCCCCCTTGCCGTCGGGGCTGGTCGGCCTACTATGCTGGTAGCAGTACAGGCCCGTCCTCCCACGACGGTAGCCCCTGCGACCGGATTTCCCGGATATACGCGACCGCCCCGCCCTGGGGCACCCGCGGCATGCAACACGAACGCCTCATCCGAAGGCAGCACCATGCCAATCATGATTCCCCCGCCGACGCCCCGCGCCGGTTCCGCGCCCGGACTCACGTTGAAGGCCGCCCTTTCCCGCTTCCCCGAATCCACGACTCAGTGTCCGCACTGCACCGACAGTCAGCAACGGTGCGTCGCCTTCTTTTCCCACCGCCGCTGGCGATGGCACAACGAATCGGGCAAGCCGTGCCGCTACCTCTTCTCGCCGCCGGTCGACCCTGCCAACACGCTCGCCTGCGCGTGGTGCGGCGTCTCCGGTCCCGCCGAATCGTTCGACGCGACGACTGAAGCCTGGCGGGAAGTCCGCCGAACCGCCCGCACGGCCGCCGAGATCCGGGCCGCGCGGGACGCGGCTCTAGGTGGTGACGACCCCTTCGCCGGCCTCTTCGACGACGCCGACGACGAAGCCGACTGGGGCCCGACCGACGCCGGCGAAGCCGACGACGAAGCCGGGACCACGACCGACGTTCCGATGGCGGAGCGAATCTACGTCATTCCTCACAGCCCCGGTTGCACGATTCGACTCGTGGGCTGATTCGACGGCGTGCTGGTTGGCACCTTGTCGGCGCCCTGGGGGTCTCATGATTCTTTTTTGAAACATGAGACCCGCCCGGGTGTCCATCCGTAGGTGCCCTCCTTGTCAGTTCGCTCGCCCTTCGTTTCAATATGCCCGGGATCGCAGGCTTGATCGGGGTGCCACCCCCACCCCCGGCCGCTCGTATTTTCGCCGTAACACGATCAAGCCCGCACGTGGACCTCGTTGAACATCACGAAAGGCCCCGCATGCCGAGTAGCATGCCCCTCCCCCGCCCCGCGCAACAAGCCGCGACAGCCTCGCTTCCTGAAACCGGCCCCGAACGTCCGCCTCTCGAAACGCTCTCGTCCATCGCGACCCTGGCTGCCAGCCGTCGCGCCCCGGGGCGGATTTGGTCCGCCGGCAGACTCCCCCAGCCCGCCCTCCATGCCGGCAAGATAGCATCCCGCAGGGCGCACTCATGGATCCACCGTGGGATCGAGGAAGGCGGTCGCGCATGACGCGCACGACCAAACGCCCGCCGGACCACACAGCCAAGCTCGTGACGCGCCCGTTCAGCGAGGTCGTCGGCGAGGAGGTGGGTTGGTTGCTGGACGAGCGCGTTCCCTACGGAATGCTGACCGTGTTCGCGGGCGAGCCCAAGTCCGGGAAGTCCCTCGCCACGCTCGCGATCGCCGCCGCGCTCAGCCGCGGCAGACCTCAGCCCCTCACGCCGCCGGGCGAAGCCCGGGACGTAGTCCTTCTGAACGCGGAGGACCACTCGGCGAGCGTGGTGCGGCCCCGGCTTGAAGCCGCGGGTGCCGACATGGCCCGAGTCCATCAAGTGCAGGCAGTCCATCGCGGCGACGACGATCCCGCGTCGCCATTCGATCTCGGCCGCGACGTCGCATTGCTGGCCGAAAAGGTCGAGTCGGTGGGGGCCGGGCTGGTCGTGATCGACCCGATCAGCGCCTACCTGCCCCGGGGCGCGACCGAGAACGGGGCGTTGCGGCGGATACTGATGCCGCTTAAGAAAATCGCCGAAGACGTGAACGCTGCGGTGGTTGTGGTGACGCACCTGACCAAGAGACCCCAGTCGAGCGCCAAAAATCGCATCATTGGCTCGATCGGTTTGGCCGGAGTCGCCCGGTCGAATTTCATTTTCGAGCCGGCCGACGGGGGCGGCGTCATGACGGACGTGGGTTGTAACCTGGCGGCCCCGCGCCCCCTAGCCTACCGGATCGACCCCGGCGACAAGGCCGCCGCGCTCGTTTGGCTGGACGAGATCGACGAGCGCAGCGAGGACGTAGCATCGCCGGTGGTCGTTTGGCTGGCGGACCTTTTGGCCGGGGGCTCCGTATCGGCGACCGAGGTCTTTGCTCGGGGCGCCGCTGTGGGCTTGTCCGAAGACCAGCTCAAAGGGGCCAAACTCAAGCTGGGGGCTCAGAGCAAGCGAGTCGGCTTCGGTCCCGGCTCGCACATCGAATGGGTGCCGCCCGCGAACGCTCCGTTGCATAGAGGGGACGCTCCGCTATGCGCTCTATGTCCCCCACAGCGTCTCGCCCTGCCCGCTCCGGAGCGTCCGCCGGGGAGGGAAATCGTCCTCTGGCGCCCCCCCGCCGAGTCCGTCGCGGAAGCCGCCTGACAGCCTCCGATGTAGCAAAATGCGGAGGATGGGTCAACTTGGCACCCATCCTCCGCCCGTTCATCCGCGGTGAGATCGACGCAACAGATCCCGCCCGATCTTCAAACCAAGAGAGCCTGACTCGATGTTGCCTGGTCGTCAGGCACGTCCGGGACTCCCGGGACTTCTCGCCGTTCAGCTCGCTGTCAGGTGACAGTTGGCACCCCCGGCCGAACCGTCACCTAGCTGCTCCGCTGGTAGCTGATCCCCGTCGACCTGGTCCCCGACCAGCCCACTCATGAGCTGGTGCCTCATGAGCTGGTCCCGGCGCCGTCTCGTGAGCTGGTGCCTCATCAGCTGATCCCCTGGTAACTGATCCTACGTAGCCGGGTGCGTCACGAACTGGTCCCGCAACAGCTGTCGGAAATTTCCGCTCTGTGAGTCTGAGTCAGGGGCGAAAGCCACTTGGCATAGGCGAGGGTGCCCCTGGCTCTCGGTCCGCGGCCGGGCGGATTAACGTTAATCGCCCGACCTCCCCCGCATTCGCTCTGCTCGTCGCGTCCGCGCCACACTCGGGGCATCGAACACATTCCTTCCCCGAAAGGCTTCCCGGTCTTGTCCACCGTCTCCTCGCTGATCTCGTTCCTTCGCCCCAATTGGTCGGCCGTCGCGGCGATCCTGTCGACGGTGCTGGCGGTCGCCTTGCCCAACTCGCCCGCTGTCGTGGCCGACGTCCTTCAGCTCCTCACGGCCCTGTTCGGCGGCGGCGCGATCCTCAAGTCGGCCATCCGTCAGCAGGCCGCTGAAAACTTCAAGGCGGCGTGCGCCCTGTGCGACGTCTCCTCCACCACGGTGACTGGCGTTGCGGCGGCTCACGGCTTCCGACAAACCCGCGCCGCGGAGTGGACACCGCCCGTGTCCTGCCCGTACGTCCCGCAATGCACGTCCTCTCACTCTGCTCCGGCGGCGGACTCGACCTAGGAATCCGGCTCGCTGTTCCGGCGGCCCGATGCATTTGTCATGTGGAGGGGGAAGTCTATGCGGCCTCGCTCCTCGTCCGCCGCATGGGAGCGCACGCCTTGGATCAGGCTATTGTCTCGTCTGACGTGCGGTTCTTCGACGACTGCCCTTGGCGCGTCGTGGATTGCGTCGCCGGCAGATACCCGTGTCGGCCTTTCAAAACGGCCGGAATCCGACTCGGCCACGCTGACCCCGCCACCCCTGGCCCTCCATCAGCCGAATCGTCGACGAAGTCCGGCCCGGCGTCTGTTTCTTCGAGAACGTTCCCGGCCATATATCGCCGGGATTCGAGGCCGTCGCCGACGACCTGCAAGCGATGGGCTACCGAGTTGCGGCGGGCCTGTTCTCGGCGGAGGAAGTCGGCGCCTCACACAGACGGGAACGGCTCTTCATCATGGCCCACGCCGGCCGCGTCGAACCTGAACGAGGGGGAGCATCCTTCGACCTGGTCGACCCGCCAACCGCGGATCAAGCGGGCGACGAGGACCGGGCGCGGGATGCCGCTGGGGATTGCGGTCCAGTCGTGGGCGATGGCGGCGTTCCAGTTCTACTGCTGTTCCGATGGGTCTCATGCCTATGCCACGATCGGACCGCCGGGTTGTTTCCTGGGCCATGCTGGAGTCAGCAAGCAAGACCAGCGCACGGTCCAAGATCACCGGGCGAGCTTTCATCGCGTCGAGCATCGCCTCGCGGGCGTGGTCGCGGGCGGCTCGCCCGGCTCACGTCGAGCTTGAACAGGCCCGACTCGGGGTCGACGTGGATGTCGTGCGACACGCCCTGGCCGGGCATGACGTCGACGTGGCCGTCGAGCTCGCCGTCCTCTTCGAGCCGGGTGAAGACGTCGGGGCGGAGCCGGAGCTGGCTCGCCAGGCTGTCCTGCGACCCGCCGAACATAAACATATCATTATTCGTATAGTAGGGGACGTGGGTTAGCGCGACGTAGCGGGACGACATTACCTGACGAAGGCCGAGATCAACGCCCTCTACTTCGCTACCTACAAAATGGGGCGGCCGCGTGGCTGAGACGGCGCTTTCCCCGTCGGGAGGTACCGGCGCGCCTCGTTGGTCGTCTTCTTCAACTATTGCGTCGACACCGGGACTGTCTGGCAGTCCACGTCCATTCACGAGCCGACCCTCCGGCGACACGTCATCTGGGACCGTCGTCCGCCCGACCGCGAGGCCAAGGAGCAGTCGCCCCGGGGCCGGCTGTTCTACCGCCGGATGAAGACCGGCAAGGCGTTCTGCCGCCCGATGAACCGCGTGGTGCACGCCCACCTCAGGGACATTATGCCGGCCGACCCGCGACCCGACGCGCCGATACTCCTCGGCGGCGGTGCCCGGCCAAACGCACGCTTCCAGTCGCTCTGTTCGCTCGCCGGAATCAAGCCGAGGCTGGACGTCGAGACCGGCATGGAGGAACCGTGGGAGCTGAAGGATTCGCGGAAGACCTGCACCACTTACTATGACGAGCACGTCCCCGAGTCGTCGATCGAGATCCTCGGCCACTCGGTCGGCGGGATCACCTACCGCCACTACGCCCATCGCGCCCCGCTGGCTTTCCGGGCCATCATGACCCTGCCGCAGCCGACGGCCTTTACGGCCATCCTGAAGGGCATCGACGGCGAGAGCCCGTGCTGCCGAAGGCGGTTCGCCGACGTCGGTTGAATCGGTCGACCACACCGAAGCTTGCTTCGCCGTCATCAGGGCTGCTGGCTCGTCCTCATCAAGAGGGACCCGAGATAAAGGGAATAATCTCGGGCAAAGCCCTCGGAGGGGTCCTTCAGGATGGGAAGCATCGCCCGAAGGCGACTAGAAACCGAGGGGAACCCTTCAGGCGTATCTTCCTCCGAACCAAGGCCCAGGCGAGGTTCCGCTCCTTCGCCAGGAAGCCGAGCCAGGTCATGCTGTCGGCGGCGATGCGGAGGTTGGGGGTGCCGACGTGCCCCGGTTCGACCCGGATCGTTTTGTCGCGGATGACGACCGTGGCCTCGGCGGCCTCCTCGCCGGTGAACGTGAAGTGATAGGTCGCCTCCAGCCCCTCCGAGGCGTGCCGCTGGAAGGCGTGGGGGAGTGCGGACAGGAAGGACCGGATCGACCTGAGCCGTCGGCCTCCGCCGACCCGCCTGGGCCGCTTGTGGGGGAACCGCTTCGAGACATACGCCTCGGCGTCCGAGCCCGGCACGACGTAGACCGGCTCAACCTTCTCCTGTAAGGGGGTCACAACCTCCTTCAGGAAGCCCTTGCGGTCGGTCAAGAACGGCCCGATGATGTCGTCGCCCGCCGGGCAAGCCGCCATGCAGTAGGCCGCCTTGTAGTTCGGGCCAAAACTCAAGCTCTGCCACACCGAGACGGTCTCGGAGTCCTCGACCCGGCGGCGATAGTCGAGGGCGTCCTTGCTGTCGGCGACCTGCTCGACCCAGTCGGTGAAGCCCCCGAGGAACTCCCGGTAGTTGTGCGTCAGGCAGGCCGTGAAGTCGAAGTGGCCGTCGGGGCCGATGGCCCCGACCGGGCAAGCCGCCACGCACAGCTTGCAACTCAAGCACGGGTTGTAATCGATGGGTCGCGACTGCTCGGGGATTTCGGCCTCGACGAGGACCGTGCCCAGGAGGATGAAGTTGCCGAACTTCGGGTGGATGACATTGCGGTGGATGCCCATCTGACCGAGTCCCGCCGCGACGGCGACCGGCTTGTGCGAGACGACCCAGATCTTATCGGGGAACCGGCCCACCTCCATCGGGAAGCCCATCGCCGGGTTGACCGCCCGGATCCCCTCGACCTCTAGGGCGGTGACGATTCCGCTCGCGACCGCGTCGACCTCGTGGCCCGTGTTGTGGAATTCCAGGTTGGCGACCGACCGGGCCGGGCTACGGACCGGCTCGCGGTTCATCCGGCATACGATGCTGATGAGCCCCTTCGTCCACGGGTAGAGGCCGAGGATCTCGGCCCGCTGGTCGTCGAGTTCCTGGCGGTCGATGGCCACGAAGCCGACGTCGTCGGCCCCGGCATCCAGGCAGATTCGCCGCAGCTTCTCGATGTCGATACGCCCCGGTTCGGTGCGGGTTTCGGATTGTCGGAAGCGGACCACGCTGGGATGGTCTTCGAGCTTGGGCATGATGCTCTCCTCGTCCTGTTTCTCGCCGAGCCGAGCCCGCCTACACCGTTGGTCGCGATGGTCCCGTAGCGGCTTCGTTGCAATTACAACAAAATGGCCTTAAGAGAGACTCTCACGGCCCGGTCGCCCCGTCTTTCCAGAGGCGGTCGACGGCACGCCCCAGAAAGGCGGTCACATCGCCCCCCAGCATCGCCCGTACTCGCTCCTGGGCATGCCGCCAAGCCGGGACGACCAATTCGATCAGAGCACGTCCCTCCGCCGAAAGCTTCAAAGGCCGGGTTCGCTTGTCCCCCGAATCACCCACTTCGAGCCAACCCTTCCGCCGCATCAGCTCAACGTCTCGGCTGAGGGTGGATTTCTCCATCCTGAGGAAGCGGCAAAGATCATTCGGCTTGGCGGGCTCCATCCTGGCAACAGCAACGAGGAGGTTCAGTTGCCCAGCCCTCAGCCCGTGGGGCCGCAGGGCCTCGTCGTAGAGTGCGGTGACGGCTCGGTTGAGCGTCCGCACCCGGACGCCCAAGCACTCGCCCGCGATCAGTTCGGCGGCCGGTGTGGTGTCCTTCGTCCGCGACATGGCTCCTCCTCCTTTAGACTAGTTGTATATGCAACAAATTAGGAAGTCAAGAGATGGTCGAGGCAACTCGGGAAACTAAAGACGACTTATGCGACATCCGTCCGGTCAGGGCGCGCTGCAATCAGGCTAATCAATACAGTTTTTCTCAATCGAACATAAAGAGTATTCGCGGCCGCAGCGAAGAGGGCGTCACCCGGGGGCAGATGGAAGCGATGGCGACGGCGGCCCAAAGTCGCTGATTGGTGATCCCGTCGGGGACCAACCTACATGCTTCGGTCCGGCATACCGACGCGTTCTCGAACTTTGCATGACTGGTTCGCGCATCGTACCTCGAAGGGGCCTTCTGCGAGGAAGCACGCAGCCGCAACGGCAAGAGTCCGAGCCCACTCGAGGGATCCCTCTTCCCGTTCCATAGCGATCAGGGCACCCCTCCTCAGCTCTCGATGTATGAGCATCGGCTGGGAGTCGCGATCTCTGCGGCTTCCGCGATGATCAGCGTAGGCGCCACGCGAGGGTCCGTACTTGGGCACACATGATGAACCCTCATTGGTCCGGTTGCATCGCGATGCCGGATGATCAATTTCCGACGATGGAGGCACTTTGTCTACTACTTCCAGAATGGGCAGACGTCGGGGTCTTCGGTCAGTTCATCCACCTTAGCGTTGCAACCCTCGCACAACCATTCACGGCAGACTTCGCACCAGCGGACGTCGCCGCCGGAGTCGGAGTCGAACACGTCGCGGCAGCAACTGTAGACCTGATGTTGAACTTCGCTCATCGGCGTCCTCTTGTCAGCCAGGGCTGTACCCGGTGAGCTCGTACGTGGAGCGCCACGCTTTCTCGCAAACCACGCAGATGACTTGCTGAGTGGCGCGCGGCCCGTCGACGTCGATTGGGCCGCCCTCGACCGCATCACCGCCGCAGGATGGACGAACCACGCCTCCGGCCGCGACGCATCCCTCGTCGGTCATCGGCTCGTCGCGCTCGCGCATCGTCATGACAATCCTCTTCGGGCTCCAGCACTCGAGACATCCTCCACCGGAAGGCCTGCGCGAGCCGGTTCATCTTCCGGTCGATCTCCAGGGTCCCGCGCCGGCCCCAGGTCCAGCTGAACTCGCAACCCAGGGCCGCCATCCGATCGAACGTCGCCCCGAGCGGCCGCGCGACCTGGAGCCTACGGGCATCGACCATCTGGCCCCCGTCGCGCCGTCGGCGTCCGGCGACCCGGCCGGTTGGATTAACGTTAATCGACCCGGCGGGCCCGCCTTTCATCCGTTGGAGAAAGCCGCTTGTCCGGCCGAGCCACCGAGATCCTCTTGTCGCGATCCCTCCCCGAACCGCTCGTTCAATCCGTCTGCGCGCCGGCTTCGACCCATGACCCGTTGTTTCGCACCTGGTCGAGGAGGTCGTGCGCAGCTGATCGAAAACCGGCCCTCTCGGGATCCCGGATCGACTCGGGCTGGCTGCGGCGGGTCGGCGACCGTTCGGTGCTTCCAGGGGCGGGACCTTGGTGTGATCGACCCATCCCAAAGCGGGTCGAGCAGCGTCTACCTTGGATCGCTCCGGCTGATAGAGTAGGAGGGGGTGAGAATCGGAGCCCGACCGAAAACTCGATCAGCAGCGGGGTGAACGATGAGATCGATGACGCGCGGCCGACTTCCTGGTCGCCTGTTCGCGGCGGCGCTGGTGGGCGCGTGCATCGCCGCAGCGCCGCCGCCGAGCGCGGCTGTCGAGGTCCCAGACGATGCGGGCTGGTCGACCGGCGCGCCGCGCGACGAGATCCGGCCCGAATTCGCATGCGAGCCCGGCGACGAGCCGGGCCGTCCAGCGGTGCTGATCATCAAGGCCGGGCCGCGCGACGGTGTGGACGGCTGCTGGACGAAGGCTTTTCCGGTGCAGGGGGGCCGCCATTACCGCTTCGACGCGCGCTACCAGGCGAAGGGCGTGGAGGTCCCCCGACGCAGCGTCGTGGCCGAGCTCCACTGGAGAGACGCGAACGGGCGGCACGTCCCGCTCGATGAGCCGGCCGTCAGCGGCTACTTGCGGGGGGCGACGCCGATGGCCGAGACGGAATTCCCCGCGACGCGGGGGGACGACGTCCGGGGCTGGGCCGAGGTTTCCGACACCTACCGAGCCCCTTCGCGAGCCACGCAGGCGGTCGTCGAGCTGCACTTGCGATGGGCCCGGGGCGGCGAGGTGCGATGGCGCGGCGTTTCCCTGAGCGAAACGACGGCTCCTTCGCCGCGCACGGTGCGGCTCGCCACCGTCCACTTCAAGCCGTCGGGCGGCAACACGCCGGAGGAGAACCGCCGGCTGTACGAGCCGTTCATCGCCGAGGCCGCCCGCCAGAAGGCCGATCTCGTGGTGCTCGGCGAGACGCTGACCTACCCGGGACTGGGCAAGAAGTACCACGAGGTGGCCGAGCCCATCCCCGGCCCGTCCACCGAGTACTTCGGCCGGCTCGCGAAGCGGCACGACCTCCACATCGTGGCCGGCCTGCTGGAGCGAGACGGGAACCTCGTGTACAACGTCGCGGTGCTCATCGGCCCCGATGGCGCGATCGTCGGCAAGTACCGCAAGGTCTGCCTCCCGCGCGGCGAGGTCGAAGGGGGCATCGCGCCGGGCTCCAGCTATCCCGTCTTCTCGACCCGCTTCGGCAAGGTCGGGATGATGGTCTGCTACGACGGCTTCTTCCCCGAGGTCGCCCGCGAGCTGACCAACCGCGGCGCCGAGGTGATCGCCTGGCCGGTCTGGGGTTGCAACCCGTTGCTCGCCCGCGCCCGGGCGTGCGAGAACCACGTCTACGTCGTCAGCAGCACGTACGAGGACGTCTCGCGCAACTGGATGATCTCGGCCGTCTTCGACCACACCGGCGAGGTCATCGCCCAGGCGAAGGACTGGGGCACCGTCGCGGTCGCCGAGGTGGACCTGGACAGGCGCCTGAAGTGGGTCAGCCTCGGCGACTTCAAGGCCGAGATCCCCCGGCACAGGCCGGTCGCAGCAGCCGGTGAAACCGACAGGTAGTCCGACGTCGCCCGCCGTACCGTGCTCCGAGACGACCGCAAGAGGTCCCCGTGATGCCCAGGCGTCTGGTCCAGCTTACCCGGATGGAGTGTGCCCCCATGAGAAGTCGGAGAGGCAAGACCATGAGGTCCGAGAGGGATCGGTTCATGGCGGGCGCCTGTTCTCGCGCGTTCCTCCTCGGGTTGGCCGCGCTGGCCGGGACGGCCTCGGCGCAGGATGAGACCAAGCCGCCCGCGACTTATAAAGACCTGCCGAGCGAGACCCCCGCGAAGTTCGAGCCGACGAACGACGGCTTCGACCACGTCAGACGGGAGGTGATGATCCCCATGCGGGACGGCGTGAAACTCCATACGGCGCTCCTGGTCCCGAAGGGCGCGAAGGGCGCGCCGATCCTGCTCACGCGGACTCCCTACGATGCCAAGAAGCTCACGAGCCACGCCGAGAGCGCGCATCTCGGCCCTGTCCTGAACGGCTACGACAATGCGATGGACGTGATCGTCGAGGGGGGCTACGTGCGGGCCGTCCAGGACGTGCGCGGCAAGCACGGCTCGGAGGGCGATTATGTCGTGAACCGGCCCCTTCGGGGGCCGCTGAACTCGACGCCCGTCGATCACGCGACCGACACGTGGGACACCATCGACTGGCTGGTGAAGAACGTGCCCGAGAGCAACGGGAAGGTCGGGATCCTCGGGATCTCGTACGACGGCTTCCTGCCGCTGATGGGGCTCGTCGATCCGCACCCGGCGCTCAAGGTGTCCGTGCCGATGAACCCGATGGTCGACGGCTGGGTCGGCGACGACTGGTTCCACAACGGCGCGTTCCGGCAGCTCAATGTGACCTGGATCTACGACCAGGTCGCGACGCGGAAAGGGGAGGCGAAGTGGTGGACGAGCCACCACGACGTCTACGACATGTTCATGCAGGCGGGCTCGGCCGGGGAGCTGGGGCGGCGGCGCGGACTCGATCAGATCGGATTCTGGAGGAAGCTCACCGAGCACCCCGCCTACGACGCGTTCTGGCGCGAGCAGGCGGTGGACAAGCTGCTGACGAAGCGGCCGCTGAAGGTGCCCGTGATGCTCGTGCACAGCCTCTGGGACCAGGAGGACATCTACGGCGCGCCGGCCGTCTACAAGGCGATCGAGCCGAAGGACGTGGACAACGACAAGGTCTTCCTGGTGATGGGCCCCTGGTATCACGGCCAGGAGATCGCGGACGGAAGCGAGCTGGGGGCGCTGAAGTTCCACGCCGACACGGCGCGGGAGTTCCGCCGCAACATCCTGGCGCCGTTCCTCGCCCAGCACCTCAAGGACGACGCCCCGAAGGCCGATGTCGCCCCGGTGACGGCGTTCGAGACCGGGACGAACTCGTGGCGGCGCATGTCCGCATGGCCGCCCAGGGCCGAAGAGGCGGACGGGGGCGGGCCCAGGCGTCTCTATCTCCGCTCGGGCCTGGCTCTGAGCTTCGACGCGCCGGGTGCCGGCGACGCGGCGTTCGACGAATACGTGTCCGATCCCGCCAAGCCGGTGCCGTTCCGCGCGCGGCCGATCCTGCCGATGGGGTACGCGCAGGGGCAGACGTGGTCGCGATGGCTCGTCGACGACCAGCGCGAGGCCTCCGGGCGCCCGGACGTCCTGGCGTTCGTCTCCGAAGTGCTCACGAAGCCGGTGAAGGTCGCCGGCGAGCCCGTCGCCAACCTCGTCGCCTCCACGAGCGGCGGCGACTCCGATTGGGTGGTCAAGCTGATCGACGTCTACCCCGACGAGGTCGCCGGGCAGGCGGAGATGGGCGGCTATCAGCTCATGGTCTCGGCGGACATCTTCCGCGGCCGGTACCGCGAGAGCCTCGAGGCAGCGAAGCCCATCGCCCCGGACCAGGCGCTCGCCTACCGGTTCGCCCTCCCCACGGCGAACCACGTCTTCCTGCCCGGGCACCGGCTCATGGTCCAGGTCCAGTCGAGCTGGTTCCCGCTGTACGACCGCAACCCTCAGACCTTCGTGCCCAACATCTTCTGGGCCCAGCCCCGGGACTACGCGAAGGCCACCCAGCGGGTCTTCCATGAACTCGGCCGCATGAGCTTCGTGGAACTGCCCGTCGTCCCCTCGCACTAGCGCCCTAGGACCGAGTCGGCGGTTTTCGGGCGAGTAGAGGCGATCGTTCGACGGGTCGGGGCCGTCGACGAGAGGACGCGGCGCCCAAGGTCTATCCACGCGCCCCGCCCCGCGGCGTCCACACAACGCACGCCCCCTCCGCCCTCTATGGCGAGTCTCCCCGCCGACCTCCCACTGCCCGGGACTCACGGGACTCCGGGACTCCCGAAGTCCCGGCCTCTCGTCCGCGTCCGCCTTGTACTCCTTGGCCGTCTTGCCGAGGGCCGCCAAGTTGCCGATGTCGCTGATCTTGGCCTCGGCGTTGTCCCACGGGCGCCGCTTGCAACCGCGCTCGTCGAGCGTGCCGGACCGCACGCGGCGGTCGAGCAGGCCGCGATAGAGCTCCACGATCCAGCCCTCGACCTCGCCGCGCGCCCGCCAGTAATTGAAGGCGTGCTCGACCTTGAGTTCGGAGTCGCGCACTTCCTTTACGTAGCGCACGAAGCACGCGTTGACGACCTGAAGGATCGCGGAGCTGAGCCGCTACCACCGCCACTCGGCCGGTTTGCAATACGCGTCGGCGCCCGCAGCCTTCCAGAGGTCGGTCAGGCTGACCTGCCCGCCCTCGTTCCGAGCGATGTAGCGGTGAGCGTGGACGAAGGAGACCCGGAGTTCGGTGCTCGAAGTCGGTTCCTCTGGATATCGGCGAGAAGGCCGAATTCTTTGGAGCCGCTCGAAAGCGGCCGGGAAGAAACCCACCCGATCCGAAAACCCTGGGAGGCTGCGTCCGCCCCGAGGATCAGTCGGAGGACGCGATGGGACTGGCGATCGGCGACCGGACGGTCGACGAGACGCGGCCGAGCCGGACTTCCAGCTCGCCCAGGGTGTCGTAGTCGTCGGCGGCCGACGGCCCGTGGCCGGTGGCCGCGACGCGGACTTGAGCCCAAACGGCGAACGTCCCCACATGACGGACGTCCCAAGGGGGCGCATCCCCAAGACCTCCGTTCCCTGGCGACCGGCCCGTTCGTTCGACTCGCCGCAATCGCCTGATCACACATCCCGCCCCTTCCGCGCCTGACCAGGGCGACTAACGTTAATCGACCGTCCCCCCGGCCGTTTCGTACATCTCCATCAAATCAAAAACCACGGCCGGAGGTGCCCGGGCCGTGGTCGCAAGTCAACCAACAAGTGGATTCCACCATCATCGCCGTTGCGCCCAACCCCATTTTCACCGCTTTTCAGTCCATTCCCGTTCCTGCCGAGCTGCAGTCGCTCGACCGCCGGACAACGCTGTACAGCCAGGGTGCCGAGTGGCATCCCGTCCACAGCGACTCGCCGTCGCTCGTCCAAGCTCAAGCCTGGTCGAACGTGACGACTCCGGTGCCGCCGGCATCAGCTTCCGACTCGACGCCGACGACCCATAGGAGCCAATTGGGCAACTCAAGCGTGTCCGCTTCGGCTGGCGTAAGGGCCCTACAAGAATCGGGCCAGATAGGAGCCGGTCCGGCTACTTGACGCTTTGGCCACCTCCGCGGGCGGCCCGAAGGCGACGATGCGCCCGCCCTCGTCGCCCGCGCCTGGGCCGACGTCGACGACCCAGTCGCTCGCCGCGACGACCTTCATCTCATGCTCGACTACGATCACCGTGTTGCCGGCCTCGACCAGCCCGTCGAGCTGCGCCATGAGCTTGTCCACGTCCGCCGGATGGAGTCCGGTGGTGGGCTCGTCGAGGACGTAGAGCGTGTCGCCCCGCTGGATTCGTTGCAGTTCGGTCGCGAGCTTGATCCGCTGCGCCTCGCCGCCGGAGAGTTCGGTCGCGGGCTGGCCGAGTCGGATGTAGCCCAGCCCGACCTCACGCAGGACGATGAGGGAGCGGAGCACCTGCGGCTCCTCGGCGAAGAAATCGCAGGAAGCGTCGACCGTCATCCCCAGTACGTCGGCGATGCTCTTGCCGCGGACTCTGATCTCAAGCGTCTCCGCGTTGTAACGGGCTCCGTGGCAGACCGGGCACGGCGCGTAGACGCTGGGCAGGAAGAGCAGCTCGACCATCACGAAGCCCTCTCCCTCGCAATTCTCGCAGCGTCCCTTGGCGACGTTGAACGAGAATCGCCCGGCGTCGTAGTGACGGGCCCTGGCCGCCTTGGTCGCCGCGAACAGCTTGCGGATGTGGTCGAACAAACCCGTGTAGGTGGCCAGGTTGGAGCGCGGCGTGCGCCCGATCGGCTTCTGGTCGACCCGAACTAGACGTTTAACGCCTTCCATACCGGCCGTGACCCGGCCGTCGAGGGCGGCCGCCGCCGGGCGCTCCAGCTCCGAGCCCTCCTCCTCGTCCATGGGGAGCTTATGGCCGAGCTGCTCCGCCACGAGCTCGACCAACGCCTGACTCACCAGGCTCGACTTGCCCGAGCCCGAGACGCCGGTCACGCACGTGAACAGGCCCAGAGGGAATGCGGCCTCCACCCGGTGCAGGTTGTTCCGGGTCACGTCGGCCAGCCGCAACCATCCCGTCGGCGTCCGCTGCTCCCGTCGCAGCGGCGAGGCGCCGCCGAAGAGGTGCCGGCGGGTCTGGGACGACTCGACGCTCCGCAGCCCTTCGGGCGGCCCGCTGTAGAGCACGAAACCTCCCTGTTCGCCCGCGGCGGGCCCTACGTCGACGATCCAGTCGGCATGGCGTATCACGTCGAGATCGTGCTCGACGACGAACAACGAGTTCCCGGAGGCCTTCAGGCGATCAAGAGCCCGCAAGAGCGCCTCTGTGTCCGCCGGGTGGAGCCCCGCCGACGGCTCGTCGAGGACGTAGACCACGCCGAACAGGTTGGAGCGGACCTGTGTGGCCAGCCGTAATCTCTGGAGTTCGCCCGGCGAGAGCGTAGGCGTGCTCCGTTCCAGCGAGAGATAGCCGAGCCCGAGGTCGCTCAGAACGGCGAGCCTCCCCGCGAGGTCCTGGGCGATCCGCCGGACGACCAGTAGTTTCTCCGGGTGTTTCGTCGCCAGCCTCTTCAGTCCGGCGGCCGTCCCCTCCGCGTACGGGCGCAGAATGTCCGCGAGCCGGGCCAGCGGGACGCGGGAAATGTCCGCTATATCGAGCCCGGCGAACTTCACGCCCAGCGACTCGCAACGGAGCCGCTTGCCTTGGCAAAGAGGGCATTCGCCGCTCAGCATGTACTGCATAGCCCGCTTCTTCATCAGCGGGCTCTGCGTGGTGGCGAATGTATGCAGAACGTGCCGCCGGGCGCTCGTGAAAGTCCCCTGGTAGCTCGGCTCATCCTTCCGCTTGAGGGCCCTCTTCACCTCTTCCGCCGTGTAGCCCGAATAGACGGGCACGGTCGGCTGCTCGTCGGTGAACAGGATCCAGTCGCGATCCTCCTGCGGCAGGTCGCGCCAGGGTTGATCGACGTCGTAGCCGAGCGTCATCAGGATCTCGCGCAGGTTTTGCCCGTGCCATGCGGTCGGCCACGCGGCGACGGCTCGCTCGCGGATCGTCAGGGAGTCGTCCGGCACCATTGACCGCTCGGTCACCTCATAGACCCGGCCCAGCCCGTGGCAGTCGGGGCACGCGCCCTCGGGCGTGTTGGGCGAGAACGACTCGGCGTAGAGGATCGACTGCCCGGGAGGGTAGTCCCCGGCCCGCGAGTAGAGCATCCGCAGCAGGTTGGAGAGCGTGGTGACGCTGCCGACTGAAGATCGGGTGGATGGCGAGCCACGCTGCTGCTGCAGGGCAACGGCGGGAGGCAGGCCGTCGATCTCGTCAACCTCGGGGACGCCGAGTTGGTGGAAAAGCCGCCGGGCGTAGGGCGAGACGGATTCGAGATAACGCCGCTGCGCCTCCCCGTAGAGCGTGCCGAACGCCAACGACGACTTGCCCGACCCGGAGACGCCCGTGAAGACGACGAGGGCGTCCCGCGGAATCTCGAGATCGACGTTCTTGAGGTTGTGCTCCCTCGCCCCGCGCACGCGGACGAAGCCCGTGAACTCCGGACTCGCCACTCTCTGACCTGGACCGTCGGTTTCCATGCGGGAGGCTCGCCGTCGCTAGAGCGGTTTTGCTTTGACCGTATCGCTTGATGTTTTGCCTCAGCACCGTTACGGGCGGGCCAGTTCCGCCTCAGCTACACGACAGGGATCAGGCCGTCAACCGATACGGTCAAAGCAAAATTGCTCTATGGGTCGTGTCGAGTGGAACGTCGGATTCGGCCCGTTCCATCTTACCCGTCATGAGTCGCGTCGGGGTGGCAATCGAAGCACCAGGCCGTCTCAATTCCGGGCGTCTTCCCCGCAGGGCCGCGCTTTGCCCGGGGCCGTCGCACGGCGACCGCGCCGTCCCAATCCCCGACGCCACCCCATGATCACGAACGGCTCGCCGAGCGCCGCCGTCTCCGCCGGCTCGGCGAGCGGCTCCTCCCCCGGGCCGTCTCGCAGCTCGAGTCGGCGGCGTACGTCGGCCGTCGCGACTTCCAGACGTTCCGCAGCAGCCCGGCGCTCCCCCGGCGACGAGTCGTCGCCCGCGTCGTGGCGAGACGGGAACGGAGCGAGGGGGGCGGTCAAGGCCGGCCGGTCCGTCTCCCCGCCGAATCCCTCCATCTCGCCGATCCGCAGCCCGATCATCGAGGCCGGCATCCGCCTTCGTCTCGGCGAGATGATCCCTCATGGACGATCGCGACCGACTTCGGTCGTTCCGAGCCCTCGTTCGTCGGGACCGGGGCGATTAACGTTAATCGACGTCGGCCGGGACCGGCCTCTCTTCAACAGCCCGCCCACGTCGTCCCCGTAGTGAGGGCAGTGTGGGTCGGGCGGGTCGACCCGCCGGAGGAGGCCGCCGATCTCGCCGGCCTCCTCGTCGAACCAGGTCGCGTAAGGCGTTTGGCCGTCGAACCGGAGCGTCGCGCGGCCGAGGTTCTTGCCGGCGATGGGGCGGTTCCACCACCGGTGCATCTCGTGCCGGTGGAAGTACTCGGCCAGCCCCTGGTCGCCGACCTTCAGCAGCCGCTGGTGGAGTCCTTGGCGCGTCAGGCCGGGCTCCTCCTTCAGCCGCTCGAACAGTGCTCCTCCCCCCTGCAGCTCGTAGGTCTGGCCGTCGCCCGTGCGATCGGTGACGAGGCGTTCGAGGGCCTCGTAGCGAAAGCTCCGGTCGTGCACCGCGCCGTCGAGCCGAAGCAGGACGGCCGTCTCGGCTCCGCGCGCCCGCTAGTCGCTCGACATCCAGTCGAATATGGCCTGGCCCAGGTCGTCTCCCCCCAGACGCGGAACGCCAACGAGGACCAGACGCGCCAGGCGTGGCGCCTGGAGTCGAAGACGCCGGCGTAGCCCACGCCGCGCAAGCCGATGCGGCGCTGCGTCAGCTTGCCGGAGGGGGAGATCGCGTAGACGCAGGTCGGGGCCTGCCCAGCGGCATCACGTAGCAGGCCTGCCGCCGCGAGTTCTCCACCCGCCCGCCGATCTCGCCCGGGCCGGCGCCGGCGTGGTTCGTGCGCCGCAGGCTGAAGTCCTGGCGGATCGCGGGCATCTCCGTCTCGATGATGCGGTTCTGAAAATGGTCCATGCCCGGGTCGCGGAAGAAGTCCTGGCGGACCTGTACGAGCTAGCCGTGCAACGAATAGGCGAGAACCAGGTGGATCAGCCCGCAAGCCAAGATGGGCGGCGACGAGCGCATGGAACGGCCCTCGCCGGCGGAGATCAGTATGTCGGGGCCCGTAACGATCTTCGCGATCAGATCGCTCGCGTCCGCGGCCGTCGTGCGGTAAACGGCCCCATGCGGCCGCATCCACTTCATCCGAAAGTCCCCCATGCCGTGCAATCGCCTCAGGCTGGCCTCCGCGGCCGATGATCGACTTCGGGAACGGGCTGTTCCCAGGAGACCGTGACGGGTACCCACTTCTCCTGGTGAATTGACGAGCCGGCCCGATGCAAGGATTTCGCGAGCGAGCCGGCCGGCGTCCAGCACCGCCGAGTCCTTCGCATCGTCAACCTGCAGCGGCAGGTGAGGTTAATCTGCTGAGTCCTGAAGTCAAAAGACGACGAACCCGCTAGATTTTTTCTGAAAAGTTCTCAAGCCAAACGACGGCGCTTTAGGTTAAGCGAAGGGCACGAGCAGACACTCTTCGTCAGGAATCAGGGAGGTGAACCGTGACGTCGGATCCCAACTTCTATGCACATTCTCTTCCTCCTCCCCGCAGCAGAGAAGACTGGGAGTCTCTACCCGATCACCTAGCCCGGGTGGCTGACGGCGACGGTGACGAGCTCCCGGGCGCCTCGCACTTCGCTGAAGCCTTCGACGCCGCGGAATGGGGCCGACTGCTCGGCTTATGGCACGACCTCGGGAAGTACAGTATCCCTTTCCAGAACTACATCCGCGCGACTGCGGGGCTGCGCGACGCGGTACATGGCTCGGAGATGACTGGTAAGGTCGATCATTCAACCGCCGGGGCCCAGCATGCGGCGAGCCGGGGTTCGCTGGGACGCCTGATCGCTTATTGCATCGCGGGGCACCACGCGGGCCTTCCAGACGACGAGGGCGGCGAAGCTGGGCTGTCAATGCGGCTGAAGAAACGTATCGAGCCCACCGATGCGGCACCGGCTGACTTGCTTGCAAGACCTTTGCCGCAGCCGCCGAAACTCCGAACCACCGGCAGCAGGCAACGCCAAGCCTTTGCCGTGGGGTTCTTCACCCGCATGCTCTTCTCGTGCCTGGTCGACGCCGACTTCCTGGCGACCGAGTGGTTCATGAACACCGAGCGCGCCTCGCAACGGCCCGGTGCGGGAGCGACGCCGGCCCGACTGCTCGCCCGCCTCGACGAACATCTTGACAAGATACAGAGCCAGGCGAGCGACACGACCGTCAACCGGCACCGACGGCAGGTGCAAGCGACGTGCCGCGAGAAGGCGAAGCTCGCTCCGGGATTCTTTTCGCTGAACGTCCCCACCGGCGGCGGCAAGACCTTGGCTTCGCTGGCGTTCGCGTTGACGCACGCCGTCGAGCACGACTTGCGACGCGTGGTCTACGCGATCCCGTTCACGAGCATCATCGAGCAGACCGCCGACACGTTCCGCGAGGCGCTGGGCGACGATCTACAGAGCGAAGTACTGGAACATCACAGCAACCTCGAACCCGACGACCCGCAACGGCAGTCCGATCGCTCCCGCCTCGCCGCCGAGAATTTCGACTCCCCCCTCATCGTGACGACGAACGTGCAGCTTTTCGAGTCGCTGTTCGCGAGCCGGACGTCGCGCTGCCGAAAGCTCCACCGGCTCGCGAGAAGCGTGATCATCCTGGACGAGGCGCAGGCGTTGCCGCCGAATCTCCTCGCCCCGACCCTGGCCGCACTCGAGGAGTTGGTGCTGAACTACGGCGTGACCGTGCTCCTTTGCACGGCGACGCAACCGGCGATCGAGAAACGCGACCAGTTCCCCATCGGCCTGGCCGGGGTCAGACCTATCATCGACGAGCCCCGAACACTCCACCAGGCGTTGCGGCGGACGGAAGTGACGTCGGTCGGCAAGCTCTCGAACGAGCAGCTCGTGGAACGACTCCGACGCGAGGAGCGTTGTCTGTGCATCGTGAACTCGCGCAAGCACGCCGCCGATCTGCTCAAGCTGCTCGCCGATCCGGACGCCCTGCATCTCAGCGCCGGCATATGCGCGGCCCACCGGAGCGACGTCCTGAATGAGATCCGGTTAAGGCTGAAAGGCGGCTCGCCCTGCCGAGTCGTCTCGACTCAGGTCATCGAAGCGGGCGTGGACGTCGATTTCCCGTTCGTCGCCCGCGCCGCGGCGGGGCTCGATTCCGTTGCGCAAGCTGCCGGTCGGGCGAATCGAGAAGGAACGTTGCTCGACGCGAATGGCCGCCCCAGGCTCGGGCAGGTCGTCGTCTTCGATTACGACGCCAAGGCGTATCCAACGAGTCGAATGATCGAGATCGGCGCGATGCATTTCCGGGAAGTCACGCCCGAACACCAGGACGATCTGCTGTCCCCGGAAGCGATAGAAGCCTACTTCGGATTGCACTACTGGCATCAAGGCGGTGACGACGGCCACGGCTGGGATCGAGGGCGAGAAGGACGCAGCGTCATGCGCTGCTTCGGCGGCGAAAACGGCGATTGGCCCCACCACCAGTTCCGCGAAGCCGCTGATGCATACCGCCTCATCGACGATGCCCAGACGCCAATCCTCGTCCCCTACAGCGAACGCGGTCGCGAGCTGATCCACGAGCTGCAACAGATGCCCGACGAGCCCCCCCCAGGTGAGCTCCGTGCGTTCGACCGCAAAGCCCAGCGCTACACCGTCGCCGTGTACGACCAGGCATTGATCAAACTGCTGAACAACCAGGTGCTGCTCGACTTCCACGGCCGCTACTACCTGGCTAACACGATCGCCTACGACCCCAAGCTCGGCCTGACCTTCGAGGCGGTCGGGCTGGATCTCGAACTGTTGACTCTGTGATTCGGAGACGGACTCGATTTCCGGGAATTAAAAGAGGGCGAGCCCGAAGGCTTGCCCTCTATATCAATGCCGACAAGCATTCAGTCACACGTTTCAACCCACACCTGCGGAGACGCAAGTGACACACTTGACGCAAGAATCCCGAGATTCCGGAGCAGCGACGATTGATTTCACTCTAAAGCTCAGTATACTGGCCGGACAACCCGGATGCAATCGTTCGTGTGCCTGAATGCTTAAGTTTCGCAAAGGAGGCAGTCATGACCTCAGCTCGCAGACTCGATGTCGCTGCTAGGCTTGCCGCCGAGTCGCTTTTACCGCTCGACCGTCTGCCGTACACCCCGGCGTTCGATGATCTTTACGCCCGCTACGTCAAGGAGATCGGTCGGGATTGCTCACGACACGATTGTTGGTGGGCTCTGGTCGACGCCCGGAAGCGCGGCCTAGTCGGTTCCTCTCGTCGACGTCCGCACGATCCCGATCGCAAGGAGTAGTGCGACAGGACTGCGAGTATCGGTTGTCGCTCCCCTCATCCGGCCGTACCGGCCACCTTCTCCCCCCACCAGGGGAGAAGGCACCATCACGACCGTCGGCCTTGAGGCCGCCAGCAAACCGAATGGCTCCCATAGGATAATGAAATGAGTATTAAATTGCATGTCTGGGGCGACTTCGCCTGCTTTACACGTCCCGAGATGAAGGTCGAACGTGTGAGTTATGACGTGATCTCCCCGTCGGCCGCGCGCGGCCTCGTCGAGGCCGTCTACTGGAAGCCGCAGATCCGCTGGCAGGTTACAAGCCTTCATGTCATCAAGCCAATTCGCTTCACGTCCCTTCGGCGGAACGAGGTGGCCAGCAAGGCGCCCTCCGGGAGTATCGCCAAGGCGATGAAGAACGGGCGGGGGAGTCTGGGGCTTTACATCGAAGACGACCGCCAGCAGCGGGCGGCGACGATCCTCCGCGACGTGTCCTACGTGATCGAGGCGCGGTTCGACATCCTCTCGGGCGAGGAGAACGTCGCCAAGCATCTCGACCAGTTCAATCGCCGGGCGCGCGACGGCCGATGTTTCCAGCGCCCGTACCTGGGCTGCCGGGAGTTCGCCGCAGATTTCGCCCTCGTCGAAGACGACCACGCGATGCCGTCCGTCGACCCGGAACTCATGGGCGAGCGCGACCTGGGCTACATGTTGCACGACATCGATTTCGCCCACGACATGACGCCGCATTTCTTCCGCGCGGTCATGCGAGACGGGGTGATCGAGGTGCCGCCGCTCACCGGCAAAGGGGTGAAGTCATGACGCAGCCCCTCGGCAGCCCGCTCCCCGCGCTTATCAGCTACTACAACCGGCTGGAAGCCGACCCGAACCAGATGGTCGCCGGCTTCGGGTTCAGCCTGGAGAAGATCCACTTTCAGGTGGTACTCGAATCCGACGGCACGTTCGTCTCGCTCGACGACATCCGCGAGCGAAGCGACCGCGGCAAGCCGATTCCCCTATCCAGGCTCGTCCCCGACGGAGGCGGCCGGTCCGGCACCGGCCTCAAGCCCTTTTTCTGCTGGGACAACACCGGATACACGCTCGGCCGCGACAACAAGGGGAAGCCCGAGCGGGCCGCAGAGATGTTCGCCGCCTTCCGCGACCTCCATCTCTCGTTCCGCGAGGAATTGGGAGGCGACCAGGCGTTTGCCGCACTCTGCCGCTTTCTGGAGAAGTGGGATCCCGCCCGCGCAGAGTCGGAGTCGACCTGGAGCGAGGCGGCGGGGCTGAACGTCGTCTTCAAGGTACGCGGTCATGCGGCCTTCGTACACCAGAGCGACACGGTCAAGGCGGCTTGGTTGCGGCGGCAGGCCGCCGACAATCAAACCGAGGGCAGGGTTCATGGGGTTTCACTCGTCAGCGGCCAACGCGAGGAGATCGCGCGTCTCCATCCGTTGCTCAGCGGCGTGATCGGCGCCAACACGATGGGCGCGGCGATCGTTTCTTTCAACGCGTCTTCATTCGAGAGCTACGGCAAGTCGCAAAGCTACAACGCCCCGGTGGGCGCCGTCGACGTGTTCCGCTACACAACGGCCTTGAATCGACTCCTCGCGGACAAGGCTCGCCGCGTCTCGATCGGCGACGCCACAGTCGTCTTCTGGTCGGATCGAGCCGAGGCGGCCGACGCTGAAGAGATTGCGCAACAGTTCTTCATCGAGCCGGTCGCCAAGGATGTCGCCGCCGAAGACGGCAAGATGATCAGCCGCCTGTGGGAATTCCTCAAGGCCGCCAGGCAGGGACGGCTAGAGGACCACGTCTCCGACTCGGAAGCGCCCTTCTACGTGCTAGGGCTCTCACCCAACGCCAGTCGGCTTAGCGTCCGCTACTGGCTGGCCACCACCGTGCGGCAATTCGCGGAACGCCTGGAGCGGCACGCGGCGGATCTGGAAATCGCCGGCGCACGCCCAGGCGCCCCGCCGCTCGTCATCCGCGGAATGGTGGCGGAGATCATGCCGCAGGAGATGACGTCAGACTCCCAGAAGAGGTACGCCGCCCAACTTGCCGGTGAGATCGCGCGAGCCGTCCTAGGGGGACTTCCTCGCTTCCCGGAGGCGCTCCTCAACTCAATCGTCCGACGCATCCGTTCCGACGGCGTGATGTCCTGGCGACGGGCATCAATCCTCAAGGCCTTTCTCAAACGCGAAGGGAGTTTTGATGTGGACGTCTATCTCAACAAGGAACATCCGGAGAAAGCTTATCACTGTGGTCGGCTCCTCGCCGTTCTTGCGTTCGCGCAGGAGCAGGCTCTCGGCAAGGTCAATGGGGGAGTCGTACGCCGCAACCTGGGAAGTGTGATGGCAACGCCGGGTCTGATGCTGGGCCGTCTGCAACGTGCGGCGGAGATCGGACACATTCCAAAACTCGAGGGCGATCTCCCGGACTTCGTCCGCGACGAGCTCAAGGATATCAACGTGAGGCTTCAGGACGATGTGCCATCACGACTCTCCTTGAGGCAACAAAGTCTGTTTGCGCTTGGGTTCTACCAACAGCTACAGTACCTGGATTACACCGGAGGCCAGGTGAAGGCGAATAAACGATGGCGGACTCCTCAAGGCGAGTGGGCTCGTTCCAAACTGGAGGTCAAGGTCGCAGAAGCGCTCCAACGGTTCAAGTTGGTCTATATGTACGAGCCCCGCGCGCTTCTCGATGAAGGCGAGAGGTGGCCGGATTTTGTGGTCCGTCGAGGACGCGGCAAGGACTTGTTCATCGAAGTGCTCGGTATGAATACGCCTGAGTACAACAACAGATGGGATATCAAGCAACACGCATACGAACGCTTTGGCATCACGCGGGAGGGTGGCCCTGAGGGTCGATTGATCGTCCTGGATTTCCGTGACAGGGCCTACAACGAACGTGTCGTCCACGAAGCTCTGCGACCGTATTTCTCCAATCAGGAAGACAGCCTTAGCCAAGAGATGCAGGAGCCCAGCAATGACTAATCCCGTGTCCTCTCGTTACGACTTCGCGTATTTCTTCGACATCACCGACGGCAACCCCAACGGCGACCCCGACGCCGGCAACCTGCCGCGCATCGACGCGGAGACCGGCCAAGGGCTCGTCACCGACGTCTGCCTCAAGCGGAAGATCCGCAACTACGTCGGCCTCGCGCACGGCGAACAGCCGCCGTACGAGATCTACGTCAAGGAGCGGGCCGTCCTGAACCGCCAGCACGACCGCGCATGGCAGAAGGTCGACCCGAAGGCGACGAAGGACAAGGACAAGCTGCCCAAGGACGAGAAGAAGGCTCGTGAGCTGACCGCCTGGATGTGCGGCAACTTCTTCGACGTCCGCGCCTTCGGAGCCGTCATGACCACGGAAGTGAACTGCGGCCAGGTCCGCGGTCCTGTCCAGTTCGGCATCGCCCGTTCGCTCCATCCGATCGTCGCCCAGGAGCACGCCGTCACGCGGTGCGCCGTGACGAATGAGCGCGATCTGGAGAAGGAACGCACGATCGGCCGCAAGTTCACAGTGCCCTACGCGCTCTACCGCGTCCACGGCTACGTGAATCCGAATCTCGCGGGCGATCCGAACGGGACGGGATTCTCCGAAAGCGACTTGAGCCTGTTCAGGCAAGCGCTAGACCAGATGTTCGAAAGCGACAAATCCGCGGCACGCGCCAACATGCGTCCCGTGGCTTGCATTGCGTTCCGACACGAGAGCCGGCTGGGCAACGCCCGAGCGGACAAGCTGTTCTCTCGCGTCCTCTGCACCGCGAGGCAGGGCGTGCAACCCCTCCCTGGCGCGGAGAATGGCGATGGTGACGGACGCCCGCCCCGGTCGTTCGGTGATTACGAGCTTACGGTCGATGAGCAGGATCTACCCTCCGGCGTGACGATCGAACATTGGATCGACTGGCGGTGACCGATGTTTTCTGAAGACAACCTCCTCCCCATCTCGGCGCTTCAGCATCTGCTGTACTGCGATCGCCAGTGCGCGCTGATCCACGTCGAGCGGCTGTGGGCCGAGAATCGGTTCACGGCCGAGGGGGGCATCCTCCACCGCCGGGCGCACTCGGGGAAGTCCGACACGCGGCCGGCGGGGCGCTCGGCTCGCGGGCTGCCGGTGCGGAGCTTGACGCTGGGGCTCTTCGGCGTCGCCGACGTCGTCCGCTACGAGAAGGGCGCCGACGCCCCAATCGTCCCCGTCGAGTACAAGCGCGGCCGGCCCAAAAAGAACGACTGCGACCGCGTCCAGCTCTGCGCCCAGGCGCTTTGCCTGGAGGAGATGCACGGCCGCGATCTCCCATTCGGCGAGATCTTCTACGGCAAGACCAAGCGCCGCGTCCGCGTCGAGTTCACGCCCGATCTGCGCCGGACGACAATCGACGCGACGGCCCGGCTCCACGACCTCGTCCGAAGTGGCCGGACGCCCCCGGCCGATCCCGGCCCCAAATGCGATCGCTGCTCCCTTCGCGAGCTCTGCCTGCCGCGTCTGGGAGGTCGCGTCGCGCGCAAAGCGTACAGCTTCGATCGCGAGATCGACGCCCTCCTCGCCAGCCCTTCCTTCCCCGGTGAGACGTCGTCATGAAAACCCATCTCAATACCCTGTACATCACGACGCAGGGCGCCTACCTCGGCCGGCAGGGCGAGGCGGTGGTGGTCCGCTGCGGCAAGCAGACGCTCGGCCACCTGCCGCTGCACAATCTCGCCGGCATCGTCTGCTTCGGACGGGTCGGCTGCTCGCCGGCACTCCTGGGCGCCTGCGCCGAGAAGGGGGTCGCGGTCTCGTTGCTGACCGAGCGCGGCCGCTTCCTGGCCAGCGTGCGCGGGTTCACGTCCGGCAACGTTCTGCTCCGCCGCGCCCAGTACAAGATCGCCGACGACCCCGGCGTCGTGCTCGACGTCTCGCGCCGGATCGTCATGGCCAAGGTCGCCAACTCGCGGTCCGTCCTGCTCCGCACGGCCCGCGACTGCGACGCCGACGACCCCCGCGGCGCGCCCCTCGATTCCGCCGCCGGCCGGCTCGGAGCGTCGATCCACGAGCTTCGTCAGGCCGACGCCGTCAACAAGGTCCGGGGTCTTGAGGGCGAGGCCGCAACCCACTATTTCGGCGCGTTCGACGCCCTGCTCAGCCCGGTCCCCGACCGCGACGCCTTCCGCTTCGTCCGACGTTCGCGCCGGCCGCCGCTCGACCCGATCAACGCTCTGATCTCGTTCCTCTACACCCTCTTGCTCCACGACGCCCGCTCCGCCTGCGAGTCGGTCGGCCTCGACCCGGCCGTCGGGTTCCTGCACGCCGACCGCCCCGGCAAGCCGAGCCTCGCCCTCGACCTCATCGAAGAGGTCCGCGCCTTCCTCGCCGACCGGCTCGCCTTCTCGTTGATCAACCGCCGCCAGGTCGCCGCCGGCGGCTTCGTCGTCCGTGACAACGGCGCGGTGGAGATGGACGACGGCACCCGCAAGGTGGTCCTGGCCGCGTACCAACAGCGCAAACGCGACACGATCACCCACCCGGTGCTCGACGAAGCGACGACCGTGGGGATGCTGCTTCATCTCCAGGCGGCGCTCATGGCGCGTTGGATTCGCGGCGACATAGACGCCTATCCGCCGTTCCTCTGGAAAGGCTGACCGCCTGCCGTTCGTTCGACCCTCAACTCATCCCGGACCCGCCGGCCGCCATGTACGTCCTCGTCACCTACGACATTCAAACCCTGACGCCCGCCGGCAAGCGACGCCTCCGCCACGCCGCGAAAGCGTGTCTCGACTTCGGCCAGCGCGTCCAGTACTCCGTCTTCGAGTTGAAGGTCGACCCCGCCCAGTGGGCCCAGTGCAGGGACCGACTCCTCCGGATCATCGATCCCGAAGTCGATAGCGTCCGCTTCTATTACCTCGGCACGAACTGGGAGCAGCGCGTCGAACACCACGGAGCGAAGCCCGGCCTCGACATCGAAGGCCCGCTGATCCTCTGACTCCGCCCCAGACGCGATCCCCCGGCGCGCACGAAAACCCCGGCCGGTTCGCGATCCGCGCAAAGCTCTTTGTCAATTCGCTTTGCGGAATTCCATATCCAAGCGGAGCGAACCGGCCTTGCCTCGCGAGCCCGGTTCGCGAAAACTGACGTCTAACCGCCGCCTCCGACAGCAGTTGGAACCGCGGCGTTCGTCCCCTCACGGGGACGCGGATTGAAACATATCGGGCTCGACCTCTCGACAAGCGACGACTTGTTCGTCCCCTCACGGGGACGCGGATTGAAACCGGACCACAGAGCGAAAATGAGATCCGCCCAATTGTTCGTCCCCTCACGGGGACGCGGATTGAAACCGTAATCAGGCTCAGGCTATCTACGAACAGTATCGTTCGTCCCCTCACGGGGACGCGGATTGAAACTCGATGTGCTCCAGGTACGCCGATGCGTCCACCAAGTTCGTCCCCTCACGGGGACGCGGATTGAAACGACCGTGGCTCAGACGGGCATCTCGAAGCGTCTCGAGTTCGTCCCCTCACGGGGACGCGGATTGAAACTGCTTGCTCACGCACGGCAAACTTCAGCTCCTCGGGTTCGTCCCCTCACGGGGACGCGGATTGAAACCTGACGACGCATCGGCATGAACGACGGCGTCGGCCAACCCGTTCGTCCCCTCACGGGGACGCGGATTGAAACCTGACGCCACGTCCCAGGACTACGTCCGATACGACGTTCGTCCCCTCACGGGGACGCGGATTGAAACGGGGGCGAGTCGGACGACTTCGAGGACATCGACCCGTTCGTCCCCTCACGGGGACGCGGATTGAAACGTCACCGAAGGTTGATCGAGGGATCAAGCATCACATGTTCGTCCCCTCACGGGGACGCGGATTGAAACACCGACCAAATCATGATCGGCCGGCGCGTCTACGGTTCGTCCCCTCACGGGGACGCGGATTGAAACACCACTACATCACCGTGATCCACCTCGACGCGACCCGTTCGTCCCCTCACGGGGACGCGGATTGAAACACGGAGGAAAGCAAATGCCCTCACAACGGGCCGATGTTCGTCCCCTCACGGGGACGCGGATTGAAACGACCAGCCGCGCGGCAAGCGGGGCGACGCGACCGAGTTCGTCCCCTCACGGGGACGCGGATTGAAACACGTTCAGCTCGTCGCAGACCTTTACGATCGGCGAGTTCGTCCCCTCACGGGGACGCGGATTGAAACCGGGAAAGTGGTGCTGACCATCGCATCGGGGAGTAGTTCGTCCCCTCACGGGGACGCGGATTGAAACTCGGGAACACCGCCGCCAACGGCCTCTGGCAGATCAGGTTCGTCCCCTCACGGGGACGCGGATTGAAACCAGTTCCGCCTCTTTGGCTTGGACGACCAACGCATGTTCGTCCCCTCACGGGGACGCGGATTGAAACTGGACGTGCGCGGAGGGGCCAGGGTCAGGCTCGGGTTCGTCCCCTCACGGGGACGCGGATTGAAACTCGGGCCTGAGACCCTTCAGGGCCACGATGAGGCGTTCGTCCCCTCACGGGGACGCGGATTGAAACGTCTCGGTCGAGCGGGTAGGCCAGGAGTCGAACCTGGTTCGTCCCCTCACGGGGACGCGGATTGAAACCGCAAGACGCTGCCGGGCCGCGACGACGAGACGTGTTCGTCCCCTCACGGGGACGCGGATTGAAACAAAGTGCTTTACGACGGCTACAGCTCCGAGCGGCGTTCGTCCCCTCACGGGGACGCGGATTGAAACGACTCGGCGATCATCGAACGCGCCGTGGCGTCCCAGGTTCGTCCCCTCACGGGGACGCGGATTGAAACCCGAAGGCGATCACGTCGAACCTCAACGTGGCCACGGTTCGTCCCCTCACGGGGACGCGGATTGAAACAATCACGACCCGTCGTTGATCCTGGGGCGGACGAGTTCGTCCCCTCACGGGGACGCGGATTGAAACTCGTTGGCGACGGAGTCGAGATCGGTGACGTCCGTTCGTCCCCTCACGGGGACGCGGATTGAAACGGCGGCCGACCGGAGCTTGAGGTCCGTGTAACAGGTTCGTCCCCTCACGGGGACGCGGATTGAAACTTGAACGTGATGTTCGAAAAGGCGCCCGTCAAAGTTCGTCCCCTCACGGGGACGCGGATTGAAACACCGACTACACTCGTCGGTTCCTCGAACAGACCTCGTTCGTCCCCTCACGGGGACGCGGATTGAAACAGTCTCTCCGCATCGCTCGCATTTGAACTCAACGTTCGTCCCCTCACGGGGACGCGGATTGAAACGGCCGGCGGCGCCGAGGAAAACCTCACCGCCAGGTTCGTCCCCTCACGGGGACGCGGATTGAAACTTCTACTCGCACGGGTATAAGGATTTTGCTGCTACGGTTCGTCCCCTCACGGGGACGCGGATTGAAACATGGTTCTGGCGATAGGACGCGAGTTGATCGAGCGTTCGTCCCCTCACGGGGACGCGGATTGAAACGGCCATCGAATCGCGTCCGCTGACAGTCGGGGGTTCGTCCCCTCACGGGGACGCGGATTGAAACGCGTCGATCCGCGCCCTGACCAAGGCCAATCCCGACGTTCGTCCCCTCACGGGGACGCGGATTGAAACCTCGTCGCAGGCACCACCCGCGTTCTGGAAATCGAGTTCGTCCCCTCACGGGGACGCGGATTGAAACTCGACCATGTCCGCTCGGCCTGGAATGGACTCGGGTTCGTCCCCTCACGGGGACGCGGATTGAAACCACTAGAAGAGGACGCAGGTGATGCCTGATCAACCGTTCGTCCCCTCACGGGGACGCGGATTGAAACGCCCTGGCGGTGGCCGCCGGGCTATCTCGCCAGGTTCGTCCCCTCACGGGGACGCGGATTGAAACGACGCCAAGGCGGCCGAACTGAGGCCCTTCGCGAGGTTCGTCCCCTCACGGGGACGCGGATTGAAACCGGGTTTCGGCCCGGCGGTGCTCCGGGGCTCCTGGTTCGTCCCCTCACGGGGACGCGGATTGAAACTACAAAGCCAAGAAAGTCAACTGAACCCCGGTTTCGTTCGTCCCCTCACGGGGACGCGGATTGAAACCCGCGAAAACACGGGAGAAACGGCCTGAAACACGTTCGTCCCCTCACGGGGACGCGGATTGAAACTCTCTGTCGTCCATGTCACTCCAGTCTTGTGCGGTTCGTCCCCTCACGGGGACGCGGATTGAAACTCGCAGACGGCCCGCTTGATGGGATTGGCCTCGTCGTTCGTCCCCTCACGGGGACGCGGATTGAAACGACCCAACCGCCTGTCCGGATTCGATCGGCGAGTTGTTCGTCCCCTCACGGGGACGCGGATTGAAACTATGGGCTCGACGACGCGATCACGGATCGGCTGAGTTCGTCCCCTCACGGGGACGCGGATTGAAACTCGTGAGACACGTTCACCCCTTTCTCGGCTCAGGTTCGTCCCCTCACGGGGACGCGGATTGAAACCGACTGCACATCGCTCTACGCCCCGTTTGCAATCGAGTTCGTCCCCTCACGGGGACGCGGATTGAAACTATCGGGAACAAGTCGGGGAAGAACGTGGGGCCGAGTTCGTCCCCTCACGGGGACGCGGATTGAAACATATTACGTTTCGGCGAATCGCGGCAGTGACTCCAGTTCGTCCCCTCACGGGGACGCGGATTGAAACTGTACGACCGGGTCGAGGGCGAGCTGATCGAGGCGTTCGTCCCCTCACGGGGACGCGGATTGAAACCGGGTCGCGGACCGTCTTGACGGCCGCCAGGTCGCGTTCGTCCCCTCACGGGGACGCGGATTGAAACGCCAAGATGATCATCGACGGCGTAATGACGTACACGTTCGTCCCCTCACGGGGACGCGGATTGAAACTTAGCCTCGGTCAACTGAGTACCCCAGACCCACAGTTCGTCCCCTCACGGGGACGCGGATTGAAACCTCGCTCACCTTGGCGGCGGTGAGCATGACGTTGTTCGTCCCCTCACGGGGACGCGGATTGAAACCTTTCCGATCGCCGTCGGTGCGGCGTTGGGCGTGTTCGTCCCCTCACGGGGACGCGGATTGAAACTGAGCGTGCTGTCGATCCCCGGCATGTGCCTCGTTCGTCCCCTCACGGGGACGCGGATTGAAACGAAGTGAAGCAGAAATCCCTCGACGACCTCCGGCGTTCGTCCCCTCACGGGGATGCGGATTGAAACCGCCGCGCGTCAGGCGCAGCAGAACGCCAAGCTCCAGTTCGTCCCCTCACGGGGACGCGGATTGAAACTGGCCCACCGCGAAGAGCTGATCAACCAGGCCGCCGTTCGTCCCCTCACGGGGACGCGGATTGAAACAATTAAGCGGGACGCGACGGGAGAGGGGGAAGCCCAGTTCGTCCCCTCACGGGGACGCGGATTGAAACCATCAGGGCCGGCGGCCCGGATCGCCTGATCTCCGTTCGTCCCCTCACGGGGACGCGGATTGAAACGCAAGACCGTCGGAACCTACGCCAAAACGTGGGGCGTTCGTCCCCTCACGGGGACGCGGATTGAAACCGGCCAAAAGGGATCGGGTCCGGGAGAGCCCTCGGTTCGTCCCCTCACGGGGACGCGGATTGAAACCTACGGTGCGCCGAGCCGATCGACCTGCGCGGCCTGGTTCGTCCCCTCACGGGGACGCGGATTGAAACAGCATGCGTCGGATGAGATCACTCCCGGCGACATGTTCGTCCCCTCACGGGGACGCGGATTGAAACCTCGACTGGGGCGCGATCCCGAAGGCCGGAACAGCGTTCGTCCCCTCACGGGGACGCGGATTGAAACATGGGACGGCGAGACGGGGATGACTCCAGTATTCGTTCGTCCCCTCACGGGGACGCGGATTGAAACCGGGCCTTCGAAGTGAAGCAGAAAGCCCTCGAGTTCGTCCCCTCACGGGGACGCGGATTGAAACGCTGCTTCAGACGGCGTAAGCCGCCGGCCTCGGAGTTCGTCCCCTCACGGGGACGCGGATTGAAACTCCGAGCACTTCAAGAGAGACGGGCGGCCCGACTGGTTCGTCCCCTCACGGGGACGCGGATTGAAACCTCCTCTTGCGAGGGGTCCCCGTCGTCGAGATCGCGTTCGTCCCCTCTCGGGGACGCGGATTGAAACGACCTGGCTGCGGATCTCCGCCGCCGTTGCGTCGCGTTCGTCCCCTCACGGGGACGCGGATTGAAACATCATCCTGCGGCGGCGTCCAGTCGGACGGTGCGCGCCCCATCGACGGCTCGCGCGCGATTCGAACGTCTCTCCGACGCTCCGCCGAGTCGAGTTGGATCGACTTCGACGTTTTCAAGCTTCACGCCGCCGCCGCGACGGTCCGACGACGTCCGCGACACGCCCCAGGGACGTCGGTCCGACGCCGCCGTCGGCGCGAGGGGCGTCGCCGTCGAGGCGACCGAGGCCGATTAACGTTAATCGACCTCGGGGCCTCGCCCGACTCCGGCCGTCGAGCTCGATTCCGGACCAGGCCGGCTCGGCGCCGCCGCCGCCCATTTCGGCTCCTGATCTCCGCACCTCATCGTCGCGGCTGTTCGCGCAAGGCTCCGCTGCGCGCGCATACGACGCTTCCGGCTTTCGAACCCGGTTCCGTGACGTGGGCGACGCCGGCCGCCGAAGGAGTCGCGCCGGGGCGTTCCGCGATTCCTCGTCTTCGATCGATCGAGACGAGCGACTCGATCGCGGCGCCGCCTCCTGAATATCGGCCGAAAACGCGTCACCAACGAGTGGTGCGACTAGCCGTCGGGCCACTGCGTCGAACACAGCGTCGTCCGTCGTTCCTTATCCTTGAAGGAGGATCGATCATGAGCCACGTCGTCGTCATCGCCACGAAGGTCCAGGATCCGGTCGCCGTCGCCGCCGCGTGTCGGCGGCTGGGCCTGGCCGAGCCGGTCTACGGCTCCGCCGAGCTCTTCAGCGGGGAGGTCGCGGGGTTGGTCGTCAGGCTGCCCGATTGGGTTTATCCTGTGGTCGTTGATACGACCACCGGTCGAGTCGCTTACGACGACTTCGAGGGCCGCTGGGGCGACCCGAAGCAACTCGACCGTTTCTTGCAAGTCTACGCCGTCGAGAAGGCCAAGCTGGAAGCGAAGAGGAAAGGCTACTCGGTCAGCGAGCAGGCCCTCCACGACGGCTCCATCCGGGTCGAGATCGTCGAGGCTCGTTGAAGCACCTCGGGCGACGGCCCATCGTCTCCCGTCGAAGTCCACTCCGCTCCCATCCAAACTACATGCAAGTCTCATCGGGAGTCGTCCAACATGTCTCGAATCATCGAGGTCGTGGTCTCGCCGCGCGGCGAGGCGACCGTGCAGACCAAGGGCTACGTCGGAGGCGACTGCCTCCAGGCCAGCAGGTTCCTGGAGCAGGCCCTCGGCGTCGCCGCCGGCGACCGCAGGACCGCCGAGTTCCACCAGGAACAGAAGCCGGAGCAGACCCTGTCGCAGCCCCAGTAGGCGAGTCGAGTCACGATGCGCTCGTCGTCCCCACGTTTCAAATCGCCGTGATCGAGTCCGCTTGCCCCTTCTCGGATCACGTCTCGAACCTCATCACACACAGGAGACTCGCATGACGCTCGCCGAGCGTTTGCAGGAGCTGGTGCGCGCCGCGTTCAGCGGCGTCTACGTCCAGTCGTTCGAGCACGACGACGCGATCGTCGAGATCGCCCGGCTCTGCCGCCGGGAGGGCTGGAGCCTGGCTGTGTGGGACGTCGATCGTGGGCTGGCCTCGGCCGGTCATGACGATCCCAGCGCGACCGACCCGTTGGCGGCGATCCGCGCCCTCGGCGGGCTGGCCGCCGTCGACGGGACGGCGCTCCTCGTGCTCAGGAACTTCCACCGGTTCCTGAACTCCGTCGAGGTCGTCCAGGCCCTCGACTCCCAGATCCACGCCGGCAGACGGAGCCGGACGTTCGTCGTCGTCCTCGCGCCGGTCGTCCAGATCCCGGTCGAGCTGGAGCGGCAGTTCGTCGTCGTGGAGCACGAGCTCCCCGACCGCGACCAGCTGCTCCGGATCGCCCAAGGCGTCGCCGTCGAGCCGGGCGAGCTGCCCGAAGGGGACGAGCTGGAACGGACGCTCGCCGCAGCCGCCGGCATGACCCGCATGGAGGCGGAGAACGCCCTCAGCCTGGCTCTGGTCCGGCGCGGCCGGGTCGTCCCCGAGGTGATCTGGGACATGAAGGTGCAAGGGCTCAAGAAGTCCGGCCTGCTGGAGATGCACCGGGGGGTCGAGACGTTCCGCGGCCTGGGCGGGCTCGAACATATGAAGTCGTTCTGCCTCCGCGCCCTGCAGAGCCGGTCGCGGCGGGCCGAGCCGCGGGGGATCCTCATCCTGGGGGTCCCGGGGACGGGCAAGTCCGAGTTCGCCAAGCGGCTGGGCAACGAGGTGGGCCTGCCCACGATCCTGGTCGACCTCGGGCGGCTGAAGGGGAGCCTCGTGGGCGAGAGCGAGCGGCGGACCCGCCAGGCGCTGCAGCAGCTCTCGGCCACGGCGCGGAACATCGCGTTCTTCGACGAGATCGAGAAGGCGGCCGCGGGCGTCGAGTCCGGCGGCCGGTCCGACGGCGGCGTCGCCGCCGGCCAGTTCGGCAGCCTGATCACGCACATGTCCGACCACGCGGGCGAATCGTTCTTCATCTTCACGGCCAACGACGTCAGCAGACTCCCGCCCGAGTTCACCCGCGCGGAGCGGCTCGACGCGATCTTCTTCGTCGACCTGCCGGGCCGCGACGAGAAGCGGGCGATCTGGGAGATCTACGTCCAGGCGTTCGAGCTCGCCCCCGCCCAGCGCCGGCCGCGCGACGACTCGTGGACCGGAGCCGAGATCAAGGCCTGCTGCCGTCTGGCGTCGTTGCTCGACGTCCCGCTGGTCGAGGCGGCGGCGAACATCGTCCCGGTCGCCGTCACGGCGGCCGAGTCGATCGAGCGGCTTCGGAACTGGGCGTCGGGCCGCTGCCTCTGCGCCGATCGCCCGGGGCTGTTCACGCGCGGCGCAGTCGCCGGCAGGACCGGCCGCAAGGTCGACCGGAGCGATCCGTCGCTCAACTGATCCAGATCCGACGACTCGATCCACTCAACCGGGGCCGGCGGGGAGATCGACCTCCCTCGTCGGCCTCTTCGCATTGACTTCAAATCACCTACTCACTGGAGGTCATGATGATGAGCACCGCGAGCTTGCTCGACCGGATCGAGACCCAATCCGCGACCACGGCCGGCGCCCGGCTCCGGACCACGATGGCGGCCGTCCGGGTCTCGTTCACCTGGTTCGGCGTCCGGAAGTCGCTCACGCCGCAGCAGAAGGCGCAGGCCGCCGAAAGCTTCGACGCCGAGGGCCGGTTCCTCTCGGCGGCCAAGAAGCTGATCGATACGAAGCATCCGGCGTTCCGCGCGGTCACCGCGATCCGGGGCGGGATCGAGCAGTCCTGGAAGTCGCAGAGCCTGCCGTTCCCGGAGCCCGGCGTGCGGCTGATCAAGCAGGACCAGGTCGAGCCGTTCGCGCTTCAGATCGACGACCTCCGGATCGAGCTGCGCGACGCGGTCGCCGAGCTGGATCGGCATTTCGACGAGTTGAAGCGGGCGGCCCGTCAGCGGTTGGGCTCGCTCTTCAACCCCGACGACTACCCCGCGACGCTGGAGGGCCTCTTCGACGTCGCCTGCGACTTCCCGAGCGTCGAGCCTCCCGACTACCTGGTCGCGCTGTCGCCGCGGCTCTACGAGCAGGAGCAGGCCCGGGTCTCGTCACGGTTCGAGGAGGCGGTGCGGCTGGCCGAGGAGGCGTTCCTGAGCGAGTTCGGCCGGCTCGTGAGCCACCTCGGGGAACGGCTGTCGGGGGTCGGCGGCGACGGCGAAACCAAGGTCTTCCGCGACAGCGCGATCGGCAACTTGACGGAGTTCTTCGATCGGTTCCAGCGGCTCAACGTCCGCTCCGACGCCCAGCTCGACGCGCTGGTGGCCGAGGCCCGGCGGATCGTGCGCGGGGTCGAGCCGCAGGATCTCAGGGACGATGCATCGCTCCGGCGGCACGTCGCATCGGAGCTGTCGCGGGTGCAGTCGACGCTCGACGACCTGCTGGTGGACCGGCCGCGGCGGCGGATCCTGCGGGGCTCCGCGACGAAGGAGGCGTCGTGATGCGGCTCGTCGTCACGACCTCGGGCGTCGTCCGCTGCCTGTACTCCGAGGTCATCGATCTGTCGTCGCTGGGGAGTCCCGCGATCCGCCGCGCCAGCCACGTCGAGCCCGGCCCCGACGGCCGATGGCGCGCCGACCTCCGGCCCGTCCAGGGGCCGGTGCTCGGGCCGTTCGATTCTCGCAGCGAGGCCCTGGAGGCCGAGCGGGCGTGGATCGAGGAGCACTGGCTCGTCGGCTCGTCCGGCGAGGTCGCTCCGCTTTCGCCCGCGTCGCCCTGATTCCTCTTCAAACCCTCGAACCCCGCGCGTCGCGACCCGCGGGGCCCGAGGGCCTGCGCGGGCGCGGCTCGACTCTTTTCTTTGATGAAGGAGCGTTCCATGACCCAACGTCAACTCGAGGGCGCCGTGGCCGACGCCACCGGCGAGTCCCTCGCCATGGTGCGGAACCGAGGCTTCGGCCTCATGACCCCCGTCCCACCGAGCCCCGCCCCCGAAGGCCTCGCCCTGGCGGTCGACTGCCCGCTCTGCCGCCGCCCGGTCGCCTATCCCGGCCGGGGGCGCGACGGCTTGCTGCACCTGGCCGAATGCCTCCCTTGCGACCTCTACTTCGCGATCCGGCCCGACGATATCCGGATCGGCGAGCCGGTTTGATCGTCGCGCCAGGTGCGTCTACACATCCGGCCGTCCCAGGCTCATTCCTCAACCTTCAGGAGTCGACGCGCATGATCACGATCACCCGCCGCCAGGCCCGGCGGCTCCGCGGCGTCCTGCGCCGCCATACCCTGGGAATCCCCCACCGAGGCCCCGTCTCGCCCTTCGTGCTCCACGCCCGGGGGGCGGAGCTGCGGGCGTTTCATCGTTGCGGCGCCGTCGCGATCGAATTCGTCGACTCCATCGCTCCTGGCTCGCACGAGTCGATCGCCCTGCCGCTCGACGCCCTGGCCGAGTTCGAGGGCCGCGACGACTCGCCCGTGACGCTGGAGACGCTCGCCCCCGACCGGACGTGCGTCCGGTGGACCGATCGCGGCGTCCCCCAGTCGCGCGCATACGCCGTCCAGTCGCTCGACGCGATCGAGCCGTCGCCCGAGCCGCCCACGAGCTGGGCGACGATCCCGGCCGAGATCCTGAAGACCCTGGCGGAGGCGTCCGAGACGGCGTCGGAGGATTCCGCCCGCTACGCGTTGGGCTGCATCCGGCTCGGCGGCGAAACGGGCGCGGTCGCCGCCACCGACGGCCGCCAGCTCCTGATCCACGGCGGCTTCCGGTTCCCCTGGACCGACGAGGTCCTGATCCGTCGCTCGCCCCTCTTCGCCTGCCCGGGTCTGCCCCGCGACCAGCCGTTGGAGATCGGCCGGACCAGCTCCCACGTCGTGCTCAGGGTCGGCCCCTGGACCCTCTTCCTGGAGATCCTGACCGAGGGGCGGTATCCGGACCTCGGCCGCGTCGTCCCCGACCCCGCGGCCGCCGCCACGCGGCTGACGCTCGACCCCGAGGACGCCCGCTTCCTGGAAGCGGCGCTCGACCGGCTGCCCGGCGCCGCCGAGCCGCATGCGCCCGTCGCGCTGGAGCTGAACGGCAAGGCGGCGGTCCGGGCCCGGGGGGCGGATCAGGCCCAGGCGACCGAGCTGGTCCTGGCTCGCTCCGCCTACAGCGGCGCCCCGGTCCGGCTCAATACGAATCGGAAATTCCTGTCGCGGGCGCTGCGGCTCGGTTTCTCGGAGATCGAGATCGTCGACGCCGAGTCTCCGGTCGTCTGCCGCGGCCGGGACCTCGTCTTCTGCTGGCAACCCCTCTCGAAGGACGAGGCGCCGACGCCTGGCGACGACGCTCATGTCGAATCCATCCCCTCCATCACCTCGACGTCCGTCGAAGCGGACGTCGCAACCACCATGAGGACCACCGTGAGCGAACAATCAGAATCCACGGATCGTCACGAGTCGATCCGCGTCGCCGCCGCATCGGAGGCCCAAGAACCCGCCGGGCTCGCGGCCTTGATCCGGGAGGCCGAATCGCTGCACCAGGCGTTGACCGAAACCCGGGCGCGGGCCGCCCGGCTGGCCGCGGCGCTGCGTCGTCACCGCCGCCGCGAACGGCTCGTGGACGCGACCCTGGCGTCGCTGCGGGCGCTGAAGCTCCAGGACGTCGTCGGCTAGGCCGCGACCCGATTCCACGACGTTTCACCCATCCCCATTCAACTTCACGAGGAGGCGACATCGTGCCCCTGAAACTCAACGTCGGCGTCAGCCGCAAGCTGGGCCTTCCCGAATTCTCCAGCGTCGGCGCCAGCTGCAACGTGGAGGTCGAACTCGATTCGAGCCTGCTCCAGTCGGACCTGGACGGCTTCCACGCTCAGGTCCGCGGCGCGTTCACGGCGGCTTGTCAGGCGGTCGACGACGAGCTGGTCCGACTCCAGGCGCGGCCGGCCCCGCCGGTCGCGTCCCACGGCGGCGAGGCGCGCCGCAACGGGACCGCCGGATCGAACCGCCTCGCGAGCCGCCCCTCCAAGCCGGCCTCGGCCAACCAGGTGCGCGCGATCGTCACGATGGCCCGATGGCGCGACGCCGACCTGGCGGGCCTGCTGCGCGACGAGTTCGGCGTCGACCGCCCCGAAGACCTGTCCCTGGCCGACGCCAGCCGGTTCATCGACCGGCTCAAAGCCGTCGGCGAGACCTGAACCCGCGTCCGCCGTCCCGCCCGTCACGATTCAAGGAACCCGTCCGCCGACCACGAAAGGGTCCGCCATGCCCGGATTGACGATGACCGAGAAGGAGTTCTGGAAGACCCGCATCGCCGTGCGCATCGGCAAGCGGATCGAAGCGATCCACGCCCGCCATCCGGCGCTGTTCGACCGATTGAAACGCGAGGCGCGCGCCCGGGCGCTGGAGTCGCTCGGCCTCGCCGAAGCGTACGCCGAACAGGAGGCGATCCAGGCCGAGGAGGAATCGCTCGACCGCCGCAGGAAGTCGGCGAAACGGGCGATGCTCGCGACCTTGCGGGGCGTCCCGATCGAGGACGTCGCCGACGGCGTGCACCTCGGCTACGGCGGCGAACCGCCCCACGAAGCGGCCGAGGCGGTCAGGAAGCGCCAGGCCCTCCACGAGGCGGAAGCGCTGGCCGCCGACCCGATCGGCCGCGAGGTCGCCCGCTGGGAGGTCGAGCGCGAGAACCTCCTCGACACGGTCTGGCTGGCGACCTCGCCGATCCAGATCAAGCAGCTGTGGACGAAGGTCGGCTCGCTGCTGGGCGACGAACCGACCGGCCTCGAGCGCGAGGCCCTGGCGATCGAGCCGACCGACGACCGCTGACGTTCGACCTTCGATCGACCTGCGTCCCACGTCCGATCCCCATCCTCGACCCCCGGAGAACGCCATGGGAAACGCCCGGACGAAGTTGAACGTCGCCTATTTCAACGGCTGCCTCGTCGTCGCGGCCGTGATCGGCCTCGGCGCCCGGAGCTGGGCCGTGTTCCTCGCGGCCCTGGCCGTCGCGGTCGCCTACGGCGTCCACGCCGGCGACATCCGCCCCAAGCCCGTCCGCCGCTGACCGCCGCCCGCCCGCGCCTCGCGCCCTCCCGGGCCGCGGCGCGGGCGGGACGACGCCCCAGGCCCCCGACGGGTCGGCTCCGCGAGCCCTTTTTCTTAGCCGTCGGCCGGCGGGGCGTTCAAGAGGCTCTGCGAGACGCCGCGGGAGCAGCAGGAATACGCCGAATCCGACGGAGGACGGCGAGGCCGTTTAACGTTAATCGCGGGCGCGCCGTCGTTCCGGCTGAATCCCCGCCGAACGCGCCCGCCGCGGGTTGTGAGTACGAGCTCCTCCTGGTGCACGTTCAAGACCCGAACTCGAACGAGACGCGCCGCCTTCAGGGCTTGGCCAAGGTCGGATAGCATCGAAAGGCCCGTGGCGGGCCGTCGAACAGAATCGTCTGTAAGGTTCGGCCCGTTGGCCACGCTGGAGTCAGTGATTTCCTGAGCGCCGCATGGCCACGAGCCCGGGACGTCGTACCGCGTCGAAAACATTGCAGGCGTCAGACCCCGGTTCGGTTCCGCCTCGGAGTGGGTGTATCAGCCGGAATGTTCGACCCGGGGCGACTTCGCTAAGGGTCTCCACGGCTCGACGGACGAGGGTGGCCCAGCGAGGGTTGTCGACCGAGAGGTCGGCGTCGACGTCCCTCGCTAGCTCCAAGAGATCCAACGCGAGCCGCCAGTCGAGCACGGCGTGGAGATCGGCATTGGAGTAGTCGCGAAGGCAATCGTAGCAGGAGCCGTCGCAATGAGCAGCGTGCTCGTCTCCAGCGATCTTCGCCGCCCAGCCCCGGTCAAGGTCGGTCACCGACGCGAGGAGCGCCCGGAGTGTCTCAGGTTCGGAAAGGTGACGGCAATAGCCCGAGCCGTTCTCCAGGGTATCCATCAAGACGACTTCGTAGGACGGCTCGCCCCTCAGCGATCGTACCGGCCTGACGGCTACGTCCAACTCCCGCGACTCGACATCCAGGAGATCGCAAGCCGCAAGCCGAAGGAGGTGGCCCCAGGAGTAGAAGGCAGCCCGCGCGTATAAGGACGATTCAGCGGGCCAGGGGCTCATGGCGAGAGGTGGGCTGAGCCGCAGTCCGGCAGGTATTACCGCTGGACGGAGTCGGAGGATGTCGGTCTGCTTGCGCGACGCCAGGGCGACCTCGACCGTCTTAGCGTCAGCCGCCTTGGACCTCCAGACGCCCCTCAACTCGTCCTCGACGACCCAGCGCATGCCGGGTCCCTGGCGGAAGGCGAATAGCCTCTCGCTATTGTCGTTGACGCGGAGCACCTGCCTCTCGTCCAGTGCATAGGCCACGTTCGTTCCCGCGAGGACGGAGACTGGCACTCCGTCGGAGTCGAGCCGGGGGTGGCCGGCGCGGGGCGACCAGTCGAAGCGGCCGTGGAAGTCCCTCGAAGCCTCCGGCTCGGTGGTGTAACCCAGGGGTTCCCAAGTCGCGATCCGGCGGTACAATTCGGGCTCGGCCATGCCGCAGACCGGACAGGCGGACTTGCCTAACTCGTCGGTCGACAACGCACCGCACGCCGAGCATGACCCGATCTCGGCGATCCGCCCACGTCCATCACGCTCCTCGATCTTTCCCGCCTTCCCGATGCCATAAAGGACGACCCCCACCGCGCGATGGACGAGCTTGTCCTTCACGGTCTCACTGCCCGGGGCGAACTGGCCGATGGCGACGCCGTCGTCGCGATCGACGACTTGCTTGGGGGGAAACTCCGTGGGAGGAGAGTGATGGAGATAACGGACTCGTGTCGGGAACCCGAACATCGGCAGGAGACCGTCGTTGGCCAGTCGCTCGCTCAGGGCGTCTTGCGAGTACTCGCGAGAGTCGGCGATCTCGGCGATCCGTGAGGGGAGAGTCGCGGGGTAGGCGATCAATCCTTCACGGTGATGCTTTAGACCGGTCCCCACGAGGAGCAAGTCGACGACACTTGCGATGACCGCGTCATTCTTGCCGACCCACTCACGGAACTGGTCGGCGCGGCCGGACCACTCGTCGGCGCGGCCGAATTCCCCGTGAACGCTGTCGGGGGCGACCGGGCCGTCGTCTTCCTCGGTGGCGAGAGCGAGGCGGAGGACCTCCTTGGCGAGCATCCTCTTGAGGATCTCGGGGCGTCGCATGTCGACGTAAGGCGGCGGCGGGGGATTGGACGTGATCCTCCCGGGGTCGCCGAAGTGGAAGTTGTCGTGACTCCGGCCCCGAGCCACCGTGAGTGCCACCGAAAGACCGGCGCCTCGACGGCCAGCGCGGCCGACCCGCTGTTGGTAATTGAACCGACGCGGCGGAACGTTGCCCATCATCACGGCTAAAAGATCGCCGATGTCGACGCCCGCCTCCATCGTGGTGGTCACGCTCAACACGTCGATCTCGGAAACGAGCCGGACCTCGTCGGGCAGGCAGATCCCGCGGAACAGCCGCTGGCGATCCTGGGCGTCGTCCTTGTCCGTCTGTCCGGTCAGCTCCTCGCAACGCAGGCGAAACGCCGAGGCGCCGTCGGAAGCGAGGTGGGAGTAATAATCGTCGTCGCGAGGACCGGCCGCGTCGGCCGCCTCGGGCAAGGGGTCGTGGCAGTTCATGCACCGGCCGAGGGCGCGATGGAGGTGGACTGCCCTGCAACGCGTGCAGGTCCAGGATTCGGCCCCGGTCGCGGCCGGTCGAAACCAGAGCGACGACGGGTCGAGCAAGAGCCCGTCGTTCGTGATCTTCTTGGTGATCAGGAAGTCCTCGACGGCGGATACCCACGCTTTGGGGTCGTCGAGGCGTGCCGCCTTGAGGTAGTCGCCGAAGACCTTGGGGAGTTTCTTCGCCGTGTAGGCGTAGTCCGACCCCCGAAACCGTCGCCGTTCACCAAGCTGTCGCATGGCGACCTCGACGGCTCGGCGGAATCGCTCGGGGTCGAAACCGCTCGGCGGGGCAAGCTTCGGGTCGAATGTGACCCACCCGAGCCGGAGCGCCTCCACGGATTTCCGCGCGTGGGCGAAGAGGGTGAAGACACACTCATTGAGGCACTGGGCGTCGAGGACCTTGGCGAATTGCTTCGCCCCATCGAGCAGTTTGGAGGCGTCCTTGACCCTGGCCGGGCCCGCTCCCCATTCGTAGAGGTCGGACCAGTGGTCGACCTTCAATTCGGCGCTGCTGGCGTGGCTCGGCCGGGGGCCGGCGGGGTTGCAGCCGAGGCGTAGCAGGTCGCCGATCAAAGCCGAGTGGATTTGCGAGAGCCGATACGGGCCGTCGACGCCGGCGCGAACTTCAGCGTCGATCCGGACGATATCGAGCGAGTCGTCCCCCTCCTTCAAGTCTTGCATGGCGCGGGCCGCAGCGGTATTGGCGTCGATGAAGCGAGTGCGGGCTTCTTTCTCCTCCAGGGTAAGAGCTCTCATCTTCCGCGGGTCGTCGACCGACTTGAGGAACGCCCGTACCTCGCCCCCGAGCCGCGAGAAGCCCCGAACCATCGACTGCCGGACGAGGTCGCGGTAGTGGTCGAGTTCGATCCCGGCGGAGAGCTTCGCGGCGTCCTGGCGGCTGTCGGTGAAGACCACGAGCTTGCGGGTTTTCGGGTCGGGCATCTGTCGTAGCAGCCCGTCGGCCAAGACCTGATTGACCTTCTGAAACCCGGTCCGGTGGGGGGAAAGCGGCGATCGGCCCGGGTCGTCTCCGACATCGTCCTGGCCGCTCCGACCCCAATCTGCTTCGCAGCGCGCGCACGTGGTGGGAAAGGCCGAGAATTTCGAGCCGGCGGGAGTCTTTGGGATTTGGTAGAGATAACCCCGTCGGGCCCGGTGGTCGTCCCGAAGTTCCATGACCTCGCCGAGGACGAGATCCATCCACCCCTCGTCCCATCGACGATCGACCTGATTGTGCTTCCACGTCGAAGGCGTCGGCCGGTCCTCGTCACGCTCGACCGGCCAGAACACGGCGTAATCGTCGTAGCTTTTGTTGAACGGAGCCGGGTTCGGGATGCGTTCCAGGTCGGGCTGATCATGCACAATTCGGAAGGAGGAGCTGCTATGGTCGTCGCGAGCGCGGTACCCCCCAGGTAAACCTCTCCGCACGCCTGGCAGACGATCACGTCGAGCACCGTCGAGCCGCAGTCGCATCGGAGTTTGGGATGGGAGTAGAGCTTGCCTACCGGCCGAGGCGTGTGGCTCGGGACGCTCGGCACCTCGCTGCAAGCCGGGTCGGCGCAGGCCCAGAGCCCCGTCAGATTGCGGAAGAACAGATGCGCCCGAAGTGGAAGGGGTGCCGGGTCTAAATCCGACCCGCCGGTCCGGGCCGAAGCCAGGGCGCGCATCAGGCCGGCGGCGGCCTCCCTGCCGGTGCCGCCGGAGAGCCCGAAGACTTGGGTACCCCACTCAGTCGGAGTCATCGGTCGGGATACCATCGATCGGACTGCATCGACGCCCTTCACCGCCTCGATGAGCCCCGATAGGGCGACGGTTGGAGGAGCCTCGGGGAGGGCCACGCCCAGGCCCGCGGCCAGCGCCGCGACTCCCTCGTCCGTCGCCCCGGAAAACGCCGCGAACGCCGAGGCGTGCCGGGCCAGAGGGGCCACGGGCGCGTCCCGGTCGACCTCCTTAAAATCGGAAAGGACGGCGAACTTCGCCGCAGCCAATCCGAAGAAGCCCTCAAGATAACGGGCACCCTTCTCTCCCGAATCCAGCGAGGCGCTGGAGGCGAGGAATCGAACCTGCGGCGAGTCGGGGCTCAAGCCCAGTCGGCCGAGGAGCAAGCGAACAAGGTACGCGACCTCGCTGCCGGGCGTCCCGCGGTAAGTGTGCAGCTCGTCCACGACCAGGTGGAACACGCGGCCTCGATCGGACTCCAGCCATACGCGGGTGGCCACGAAGATGTTGGCTTCGATCGCCCGCATGAGCATGATGTTGAGCATCGAGTAGTTCGTCACGAGCACGTCGGGCGGATTGTCCTGAATCGTCCAACGATCCCATCGCTCTCCCGAGTCGGGGTCTACGCTCGGAAACTGCTGTCGGACTTCGTCGCCCAGGCCGGAAAGCGACCGGGCCCGCCTCTGCAGCTTCCGAAGCTCGTCTTGCCACTTTGCCTTCTTCTGCGGAGTCCGGCCCCCGGAGATGGGCGTCCGGCCGTTGTAGCGGCCGAACGTGAACCGATCACGGCGGTTCGCCGCCACCCACTCGCGAGCCTCGGGGCCGTCGAGCGAGCGGCGGAGTCGGCTCATCTGGTCTTCCACCAGCGCGTTGAGCGGGTAGAGGATCAGGGCGCGGACCGCCTTAGGTCGATCGAGTCCCAGCCAGCCGCCGGATTCACGGACAAGCGACTCGATAACAGGCAGGAGGAAGCACTCGGTCTTGCCCGAGCCGGTGCCAGTGGTCACCACCATCGACCGTCCCCGGACGCAGACTTCCTTCAGCGCCTCCCACTGGTGGGAGTAGAGCTTGCGGCCCGGCGAGAACGCGCCCCGAGACGAGAAGTCGGCGAACTCGGGTGAGAGCCCCAGGTCGCGGCAGGCCTCCGACAACGTCCCGACCTCCTCATATCGGGGCACGGGCTCGATCAAAGGGTCCCGGTGCAGGGTCCCCTCGCAACCGAGCAGATCGGCTCGCTCGCGCATGAGTCCTTCGTGGCGGAGCGGTTGGGCGCTATCCAAGTACTTGCCGTAGAGCGATCGCAGCTCACTCGCCACTCCGACCGGGTCGTTCACGATGCGTCCTCCAACGAAAGCCCCAGGATTCTCGCGACCTCGCCGGCCCGGCCGGGGTCGATAGCCTCGTAGCTATGCCTCTTGGTCGAATCGCACGACGGCGGCGATCCCGAGGCCCAGAAAAGGGGCCTCTCGACCATCAGGGGAGGTGGCAATCTGCTCGCGGGCAGCAAGAGACGGTCGGCCTTGCGATCCAGGCCGAGGTTGGGCTGTACTGTCCGCGCCAGCTCGGCCCACCACGCTACGGCCCGCTTCTCGGGCGAATCGAGGAATCTGCCGACTCCGTCCCTCACAATCCTCCAGATACGACGCCCTTTCCCGGACGGCCGGATCAGGCCGTTTTCAACTCCCATGCCGTCGGTCGGGGACCACCGCCCGCGACCATGCACCTCAGCGACCTCCCATTGAGTGAGGCCTGAGATCCGGCCGGCGTCGGTCCACGTGGCGATGGCGTCCTCCAAAGTGGGGAGCGACGCGAGCAGCTTCATCCCTGGCTCGTGGACTACGGCGACCCCGAGTCCTTCGATCGACGCCTCAACCGTCTCGGATCGACCGTGCCCTCTCCAGGTTGCGGGCCAGGGATGGTCGGAGACGGAAGCGACGAAAGCTGGCCCGAGACGGCGGCTCAATTCGGCTAGTAAGACTCCGTCACGGCCACCGAGGAACACGCCCCGCTCGGCTCGACATGACCAACAGAAGGTGGTCGGCACGACGGCGAACCCTCCGCGAACCGCTTCGACGTGTCCGAGTCGCCTCAAAGGATTGAGATACCGATGGGTCGGAGAGCGGTCGCTCCCGAGGTTTAAGTCGAAGCGATCGGCGATCGCCAGACAGGCGCGATCAGCCGTTGGGGCCGAGACCCGGCCCCGCGCTGAGAGCCAGGCGAGCAATCGGTCCGAGGACCGAGGATCGATTCCCGAAGCCGTCATGCCCGCGCCCCCCTTGCAAAGATCATCCGGGCATTGACCTCGCGGATCTCCCGCGCGATTTGCTTGGCTTGTTCTGGGTCGTCGTCGGGTTCGAGTCGACGAAACGTTTCGGTTAAGGCCGAGCGATCCAACGCGGCGGATCGTGCGGCTACGCCGAGTCCGGGCGAGAGGCGCGAGGAGCCCCTCTGGGCCATTCCCCATCGTGACCAGACTGCGAAGGGGACGTGCCCGGGAGTGATCGCCTCGTCCGGGCGAGTCCCCTGTGCGGCCCTGACGCCGGCCCAGTGTGCAACGACCCAATCGGGCACGGGGAGGGCGGCCTCATCGGCCGACGGGCAGGCAATGAGTCGGAGGTTCTCCGGCCATGCCAGTCCCGAAGGCAGCGTGCTCCGGAGGCCGGAGACGATATCGAGCAGGGGCCGCGCCCAGCATTGCACGAGGGCACGGTCGGCATCAGCGAAAATCAGCAGGTGCAGTTCGTCGTGCCGCTCGACCGCCTCACGCCAGAAGTCCTCCACTTCGCCACCCCAGGCGTCGGAGAAGGACAGCCAGGTGGGCTCGGCGGCTACGATCCGATGCCGGGCGCATGCCCCGATCGCCTCGGCGTAGGCCACGCCCCACGACGGGCAAGGAGTGGCGACCCATCGACATGACACCAGGGCTGCGTGCAACCTTTTGACTTGCAGCCGGGTAGCTTCGGCCCCCCACCACCCCATCGTCGGCCCAAGCCTGTCAGCGAGGAAGACGTTCGGATCATCAATCGCCGGGCCTTCGGGTACAACCGTTGGTCGGGTCGACGAGGGTACGTTGAGAGTTTTCGCGACGAGCGGACGAGCGGACGAGCCACCGCCGCTCGTCCACATACTCTCGATCAACCCGTGGAACGCGGAGAAGTCTCGGATGATCCGCTCTCGCGCCTCGACCAGATGGTTGGCCGCGGCGCGAATCGATGATTCGTCCCGTTGGGCCTCCGCCTGGGCGTTATCTCGCAGACGTTCGGCGTCGGCAACCGCAGCGCGGATCTTATCCAGTTCGCGAAGGATGGCCTGCTTCTCCCGCTCGGCCTGCGCAACCGCCAGCTCACGCTCCTGACCCAGTCGACCAAGCGCGTCGCAGGCCTGCTCTTGGGCCGCGGCTTCGATCTGCCCCCTCTCGGATGCGATCTTTCGGTTGATCGCGGCGTCAAGGATCTCCTTGAATCGAGGCATCTCGACCAGGTCGTCGGATCGTGACTCGTCGACGGCCAGCGCCTTCAGAGCCGAATCGAGGCGTGCGAACCGTTGCTCGTTCAACTTCCGCAGAACGGGGTCGGTCGCGGTCTCGAGGAGTTCGCCGATACGGCCCCTCCAACCCGGTGAGGCGCGGTCGAGACTGGTCAGGAAGGGCTTGTCGCGTTTGAACACTCGGATCAGCCAATCGGCCAGGCCCGATTCGGTCAGGTGGTCAATCACCCGGCCATCCGTTTTCGCGGGCTCGGTCAGGAGGACGGCCTGATTCACGCCGTATTCGTCGTCCCAGACATGGTACGTTTCCTGGTTGAGCCGGCCTAGCGTGTACTCCACGACGTGATCGTCCTCTCTCGGCTGGAGGCAGAGACGGGCCGGGTCGCTGATATCGACAACTCGCCAAGGCCCGTCGATCAAGGTACCATTCATCTTTCGCCGATAGACAGTCGACTGAGATCGCAGTCCGGACCTCGGGTCCACGGCGCGTTCGGAGTCGATGATGGAGTTTTCAGGAAGGATGGTAAGGCCGAGTGGCGAAACAACCCGACGCATGCTTCCGTTCCACCGCTCCTCGGCCACGACGAACTCGTCACGCTCGCGCTCAGGATCGCGGGGCTTCTCGTTGGGCTCGACCTTAAACCGAACGTATCGGTGGACCAAATGGGCTTGTTCGCGGGGAATCACCGGCCAGAAGACCAGGCGCGTGGCTCCAAATTCTCCAGGCTCGCAGGAGCGGTCGACCTTCCATTCGCCGTCGGCGGCTCGCTTTTTGACCATCACCAACGGGCGGATACGGCCCCAGAGAGCCGCCTCATGGATAAAATCGACGTACCCGAGTACGTATCCAATGTGGCAATTGCTCATAATTTTAAGTCTTATCAGTTCCGACCAAGAAGCCGGGGCAGTTCGCGTGGAGCATCCCAAGCAGAAGGGGATTCGCTCTTAGATCCGCCGCGGTCACCATGACCGAGGCATTTCGTGGGAGGGAACGGCCAACTCGCTTACTCGTGCGAAGTCGTACGGCCAGCAACATGGCCGCCAGCTCCTCTGAGATCATCTCACGCGGGATCTGTGGTGCGGGAGCGGCCGTCTCGGGCTCGAGCTCGCGTTGTGGAGGCCAATCTCCGACGAGCCGCGCCCCATGTAAAGTCTCCGTCCCCGGGACTACCTCGATCTGGCGGCGCTCGGAGTCCGACGCCGGCCATCCACACTCGACCCGATGCCAGCCCGCCGACTCGCCAGGCGCGGTGCGTCGAGGCTCGTGGATCTGAATCCTCAACACCGTCGATTCCGGACCCGGCAAGCGAATTCGGTATTCGCCCACGCCGAGGTCAGGAGTCGCACATCGAGCGGCGTCGAGCGGTCGTGGCTCGCCATTGACGAGGATGTGATCGTAACTCCCGGGGCCGACTACTTGAACTGTCGGACCCGCGCCGAGCATCCACACCCCGCGTCGGAGAATCAATCCACCTGAGGCTCGGAGGCCCGTTGCGCGGCGGTCCACTACCCCGACCCACTTGCCTTCCAAAGTCGCTTCCGTCAGGTCTTCGTGGGTCTTGAATCTCAGAGCGAGCCAACCCAAAGGGAGGCCATCCAAGGGAACCCACCCGATCCGATTGGCCCGGAGCGATGGCTGGTATCGCCGCGGGGCTTCGGCGAACAGGCGAGGGTCAGCGTCATCGAGCCAAGCATTCCCGAATAGTTCCGGGACCAGCAGGAGTACCTCGTCCCCGGCTCGACACCCGTCCCTCTCGGTGAACGGGCCGGACTCGTCGCCTCGGACTGCCAGGAGGTGCTTGTCGTGAGGGGGCTTATGCGGTGGACTTGAACCCTCGCGGCCGGCCCGCAGGTAGCATCGACGCAGGACTTCGCCGAGGTCAGCGACCAGAGGAGTGCGCCGACCGTCCGCCAGGCCATACAGCCCGCCGCTCAAACCCCTCCTGTTAAGCTGTAGGAGTACGGCAGTACCGGAACGGCACCGTCGTCCCCCGGCGGCCCGAGAGTCCAACCTGGCTGCGGCTTCGGGGCATGGCTCTGTGAGGAATCGCTTAAACTCGGCCTCGATTTGCTCC